>NZ_CP022540.1:1741666-2110833 GCF_002237555.1 Antarctobacter heliothermus
ATGTCGGTGCGCAGCCCGTCCAGAACCGTCTGAAGGTTAGCACCCTGTCGCGCCGGATCAATTTTGGCGGTGACGCGGTTCATGTCCACGTCGCCCTTGTACAATCCGGCAAGAATGTCCTCGACGTTCTTTTTCACCGTGGCGGGCGTGATGCCGTGCTCTTTGTTGTAGGCAATCTGCTTTTCGCGGCGGCGGTCAGTTTCTCCCATCGCGCGTTCCATCGACCCGGTGATGCGGTCGGCGTACATGATAACGCGTCCGTCCGCGTTCCGTGCGGCACGCCCGATGGTCTGAATCAGCGAGGTTTCAGAGCGCAAAAAGCCCTCCTTGTCCGCGTCCAGAATGGCCACCAGTCCGCATTCGGGAATGTCCAAACCCTCACGCAGCAGGTTGATGCCGATCAGCACGTCAAACGCCCCCAGACGCAGGTCGCGCAGGATCTCGATCCGTTCGATAGTGTCGATGTCCGAATGCATGTAGCGGACCTTGATGCCCTGCTCATGCATGTACTCAGTCAGATCTTCGGCCATGCGTTTGGTCAAGGTCGTCGCCAGCGTCCGGTAGCCTGCGGCGGTGACGCGGCGCACCTCGTCCAGCAAGTCGTCCACCTGCATTTCGACCGGGCGGATTTCCACCTGCGGATCCAGCAGACCGGTGGGGCGGATGACTTGTTCGGTGAACACGCCGCCAGTTTGTTCGATCTCCCATTTGGCAGGGGTGGCCGAGACAAAGACAGACTGTGGGCGCATGGCGTCCCATTCCTCGAACTTCAGCGGGCGGTTGTCCATGCACGACGGCAGGCGGAAACCGTGCTCCGCCAGCGTCATCTTGCGCCGAAAGTCGCCTTTGTACATGCCGCCGATCTGCGGGACCGAAACGTGGCTTTCATCGGCAAAGACAATCGCGTTGTCCGGGATGAATTCGAACAGTGTGGGGGGCGGCTCACCGGGGGCGCGTCCGGTCAGATAGCGCGAATAGTTCTCGATCCCGTTGCAGACACCGGTCGCCTCCAGCATTTCAAGATCAAAGTTGGTGCGCTGTTCCAGCCGTTGCGCCTCCAACAGCTTGCCCTCATTGACCAGTTGATCCAACCGCTGGCGCAACTCTTTCTTGATGCCAATGATGGCCTGATTCATTGTCGGACGGGGCGTGACATAGTGGCTGTTGGCATAGAGGCGGATGCGGTCGAATGTGTCGGTCTTTTCGCCGGTGAGCGGATCAAACTCGGTGATCGCCTCCAGCTCTTCGCCGAAAAAGGACAGACGCCAAGCGCGGTCGTCAAGGTGGGCGGGCCAGACTTCGAGCGAGTCGCCGCGCACCCGGAACGACCCGCGCTGAAACCCTTGATCGTTGCGCCGGTATTGCTGCGCCACCAGATCGGCCATGACCTTGCGCATTTCATATTCGCGGCCGGTGTGCAGATCCTGCGTCATGGCACCATAGGTCTCGACAGAGCCGATACCGTAAATACACGACACAGAGGCAACGATGATCACATCGTCACGCTCCAACAGCGCCCGGGTGGCCGAGTGGCGCATCCGGTCGATCTGTTCGTTGATCTGGCTTTCCTTCTCGATATAGGTGTCCGACCGCGCGACATAGGCTTCGGGCTGGTAGTAATCATAGTAGCTGACGAAGTATTCGACCGCGTTGTCGGGGAAGAAGCCCTTGAACTCGCCATATAACTGCGCGGCCAGTGTCTTGTTCGGGGCAAGGATGATGGCAGGGCGCTGCGTCTCTTCAATCACCTTGGCCATGGTAAAGGTTTTGCCGGTGCCCGTGGCCCCCAACAAAACCTGATCTCGTTCGCCATTGTTCACCCCAGCGGTCAGGTCTGCAATCGCAGTGGGCTGGTCCCCGGCGGGCGAAAACTCGGTGTGCAGCACAAATTGCTTGCCACCTTCCAGCTTTTCGCGATCACGGACATCAGGCGCTGGCGCGTGCAACAGCACAGGCATCTGTTCGGGGGAATTGTTGTGCATGGATCGGCTCCGTTCCCGGAGAATATGTCGTGCGGGTGGGACGACGACAAGGGGCGGGACAGGCTTTCCGCCCTACCGGGGTCAGCGGTTCCGGGGCCCGAACCGGCGAGCTGGCGCGGACGCCCCTTTACCCGACTCCGGCTTGCTCTTTCAGATGGGCAATTTCACATGGGAAAAATGTGACATTCGGCGCTCTTGCAGCCCTTGTGTACGTCCTGCATATCACGCAAGAAGGTAAGGAACGACAGGAGCTGCGACATGCGGGCACGCATTTATCAGCCGGCGAGGACGGCGATGTCCTCTGGCCAGGCAAAGACCAAGGGCTGGACGCTGGAATTTGCCCCGGATTCGCCCCGCACGGTGGACCCGCTGATGGGGTGGACCTCCTCCCATGACATGCAGGCTCAGGTGCGACTGCAGTTCGACACCAAGGATGCGGCCCTTGCCTATGCTCGTGAGCATGGGATCGACGCGCAGGTCTTTGAGCCGAAAAAACGCAAACCCAATATTCGCGCGCGCGGCTACGCCGAGAACTTCGCTGTCGACCGACGCACGGTTTGGACACACTGACGCTGTAAATCGGGTTAAAGTTGTCTCGGAATCGGGGCAAGGATTTCGCGAAGATGATTTGATATCTATATGTTGCGGTCCGTTTTGACTGCCCCACATGATATGGATTGCCTGAGAGTCCCATCCATCCCCACATTCGCATCGACCTTATGGGCGGCCTTATTGGTCGCCCAAATTAATTTAAATCCGGCTGGAGCCTGCATCTGATGACCATCACCCACCTTGTCACCCATTCCGGTGGCTTCCACGCCGACGAGCTTTTGTCCTCGGTCATCCTGACACGGCTTTTCCCAAAGGCCGAGCTGGTTCGCACGCGGGACAAGGCGTGGATCACGCCCGCCGAGGGGCGGATTGTTTATGACGTTGGCGGCGATTTTGATGCTGCCGCGCAGATTTTCGATCACCACCAGCGGCCCAATCCGCTGCGCGAAGATGGCCAGCCCTATAGCTCATTCGGTCTGATCTGGGCGCAATATGGTCGCGACTATTTGCGTGCGATGGCCGTGCCCGAGAAAGATGTCGAGGCAATTCATGACTCCTTTGATCGCGGTTTCGTTTTGCCGGTTGATTTGGTCGATAATGGCGCCGTGAATACATCCGAGGCGGGGCCGCTGTTTTCGGGCATGACACTGCCGGTGCTGCTCGAAAGCCTGAAAACCGTATTTGATGATCGCGAAGAAGGTGCCGATGATCGGGCCTTTTTGGCCGCCCTGCCAGTGGCGCGCGCATTCGTCGAGGCGCAGATCAAACGCAAAGCCGCAAAGTTTCGGGCCGAGGCCATGGTGATGGCAGCTATCGAGGCCGCCGGTGAAGGCCGGGTTCTAGAGCTGCCGATGGGCATGCCGTTTCGTGCGGGCGTCGAAAAGGCAGGCGCCGATCACCGGCTTTTCGTCATCCACCCGCGTGGCGAGGACTGGGCGCTGACGACAATCCGCGTTGGCGATGACACGTTCGATAACCGCGCTGATTTACCTGTTGCATGGGCAGGGCTGACTGATGCGGCACTTGAAATCGCCAGCGGTGTTCCAGGCGCGAAATTCTGCCACAATGGACGCTTCATTGCCGTGGCCGCATCACGCGAGGCAATCCTTAAAATGGCAGACATTGCGGTGGCAGAAGCCTTGGCTGAGTAAGCCGCAGGGGCGGCACATGCAGGCCTTCATCGAATGGACAGGAAGGTCTGCAGTCGGCTCGAAGTGACGGTTTCAGAAACTGAGCTTGGCTGGCCATGTGCTGCGGAGGGCGGAAAGCTGACTTTCGCTGCGCTCAAAATCAAGGTCGGCTATGCGCAAGGACTTTATAAAGCTGCGTGATTTCTACCTAGAGAACAGCTGCAATCATCGGGTTCTACATCCAAATAGCAGGCCTAAATCTTCTGATGGACTGGGAAGAGGTTGGGTGGGCGTGCCTGTATGTGTGTGGTCCGCCGAAGCGTAAACTAATCAGAGACGTAGAGGCCTTGTAGTGGGTCCCGTCACGTCCTGAGCAGATATCTCAGGCAACCGCCCAATACTTCCTTAGACGGCAGTGTACACCGGTTGCAACCTTTTCCTTTGCAGGAAATGCGATGTTCGCCCAGTGCTCCAGTCAACAAAAGCTACGTGTTTAGCAAGTGACCTAACGTCATCGTCCGACAACCCTGTGTTCCCCAAGACCTCCTTTATCAACTTTTTCTTCTCCGAAACCTCGACGCTCGGGCAGCTTAAGACGTCACTGAACAAAAGGTAGGTTTCAGAATCTGTCCGAAGCTCCGTCTTTTTCTCAACAACGCGTTTGCATGCCATTAGGGTCAGCTTGTCCTTGGAAGACTTGTGATTGCCACTTGAATGCCCGAATGCATACATCAACCCAACAAACGTGAAGTACCCCACAGTCTTTTGCTCGAGAAGCTTGTCGAACATCTCTTTTACGGCTTCTTGAGCCAAGAATAGATCTGGCTTTATGGAAGTGCCAAGCAAGATTAGATTGCAGATTTCCAAGGAAACATCGTTACTCGAGTGATCGTTGCCGTAAGTCGCGATTAACTCAGTCACTTCGAAGATCAAATAGTCATCCAGTGCTTCGGCATCGGATGGCCCTATGTGACGCTTAAACTCAGACAGTTCCTCGATTGCTTGGTAAGCCTTGTAAACTGGGGAGACCCGGAAATCGGAAGCGAGCGAATAGAACAGTATCCGCAAAATCCCCCGGACTCGGTTGATAGCATCTAACTGACCATCTGCACTCATATCTTTCGAGTTTTTATTTACTTCGCGCAGCGCCTTCCCAATTACGTGGTATATAGGGCCACTTACCTCGCTAAACGTCGAATGCGTCTCACGCACAACTAATCGAAGCTCTTCCAGTGTGTTCCGAAGATTACGGCTTATGTCACGTTGGTCACTCCGGTCTTCAGTGATCTCCTTTTTAGTTTCCTCGACTAACTTGTCGGCAATATTAGAGATGCCCTGCTTAGCACGCGTAATGTTCGTCACGAAGGGGCGTTGGAGGGTCTGTTCTTTTTCTTCATTTGGAAAGAGCTTGTACTCTTCAAGGCAAGCCTCCACCGCCCTAGTCAACTCATCAAGCACGCCCTCGTTCTTCGCGAACAAGAAAAAATCATCAACGTATCGTCTCAAAGCAAAATCACGTTCTTCGTGAAGAGAAGGCCCCAAATGTTCGACAACCGAGCAGTCGATCTTCTGAAAAATGATCTCCGCAAAGACCCTTGAGATTTCCGGTCCAACAACGATCCCATTTGTTTCGTTGTAGTTGGACCGCTGCATCAACGTGTCGAAGCGACCCTCAAAAGAATACTTTCCAGAATGCTTCTTGGAGTACGCTTTTTCTTTCACCGCCCAAGTAATGGAATGAGTGTATATATTGAAAAAGCACTTCGTGACGTCGATTTTCCTCATGAGGGGAAATCTGCTTTCTAAGCGAAGAAGCTCATTTGACCCGTAGAACTTGTCCAGCAGGTTGTACTTGCGAAGAGAGAAGAAGGAAGGCGCAAAATTGATATCCAATTTTCCGTCAGCAGGAGCTACGTGCGGCAATCCAAGCTTCTTCACCTTGCCGAACTTTTTTAGCTCATCTTTCGAAACCTCGGGAAGGACCTGAAACGGAGCGCGCAGAGAGCGTTCACTATCTTTGCACTCCTCAATGATTGTGCGTGAATACTCAAAAAGAAACCCGGCCATTTTCATCTGCTGCAGTGGATGAACAATGCTCAACGTGTTCCGCCCGCGTGATCCCTTTCGGATCTGGAAGTTGAAAGGAACAGTGTACTGATCATCTTTCAAAGGGCGTCGGTAGTCACCGTTAAGAAAACCAAGCGCGGCAGGCGAAAGCTTTTCCTTGCGCAGCTCGGAGACAAAAAGAAACTCGTTTGAAAAAGTAACCGGGACCTCATACGGCAGAGTTTCGGTCAGAATCGCTCGCAGTTTTTTTGCGACAGGATCAAGCATATTGCCACGCCTTGCGAATTTTAGAAACGGTGCTGCGTGTGAAACGAACCGTCATCTTCTTTTGAAATCCTTGAAGGAAGGACAACTTCTTCAAATCCAAGATTTGCTGAGGAGTAAGAGCCGCCTTAATTGAAGTTCGAAACTCGCTACCACTGCCCCACAGTAGCGCTGAGAGAAAACCATCTAACTTTTTCAACTCATCCAAATCTGTAGATGTCAGTCTCGGACCGAATTTCCCGTGCTCATACTCACCACACTGATGGTAGTTGTAGAAAATACCTGTTTTGACTTTCGCCTTCGAAGAACCGTGGGAATGGCCTGATTTCGTGATTTCGAAGTTGCTGGTTAAGTATCGAATCCTATCAATCAACAGGCTGGCATTTTTGTCTTTCGTAAACGCTTTCAAACTGAGTATGACCCGTGTTTTTCGTACCGCTACTTTATTGTCTGAAATACAAACTTGTAGCCGCCTGCTCTGGCGGGCGCGCATCCCATTTTGGCACTCGAACCGATATCCTAAGTAGCTGAACGTACTTGCTGCCTGCGTACACGGGCGTTTTTCCGTATCAGGGAGCGAATCCAAAGTGACCGTTTCAGTCTTGTTGTTCAAACTCAATGACGGCTTCAGTATTTTTTCGATTTCTGCCTTAACAGGCTCCACCTTACCGATTGAAAAGACCAAGATGTCGTCCGCGAACCTAAAGTATCTATAAACGCCCGGAATCTGACGTACTTTTCTGTCAAGTTCCCGAAGAGCTAGTTCTGCCAGAGTCGTGCTTAGCCCAATACCGCGAGGTACGCCCTTTGTCGCACCACCAAGTAAGCTCTCTTCGCGCAGACGCCGGAGAACTTCCTTGATATGAGGATGCGTTCTAGTGGAGTTCTGAATTTCTTGAAGGATGCTTTCCGCGTCGACATTCTCGAAAAAGGACTGAATATCGCAACGGAGCAGATATGATGGCGTTGCATCGAAGAGGGTTTCTATTACTGCCCGAACAATCGCGTCTCTGTTGCCTGCATGAACACCAAACTGTCGGTTCAAGCTACGTGCCGTTGCTCGAAGGGCAAGCGCACCGTGATAGTTCTCGACGAGGAACAACTTGCGCCCTTTCGAAAGGATCACTTCTCTTTGGTCGAAAACGAGAGTGCTTGTTTTGATCTTGCTTTGTGTTTCGCTGAGCAAGCGTTCGCGGTCGGCATCTAGGTCTACGTTGAATTTCGCTGAGTCACCGGAACGGATACAGCATCGAAGGTGATTTTCTGAAAATGGAGAAAGTTGCAAAGGGCGCCATCTTTATTCTTAAAGTTGATGGATGCCTATCATACTAATAGCAGCTCGAAAACAGTACATACCGCCCGTAGTATTTGAGAACGGTCATTCGCTGCCCGATGAGCGAACGGCGGCTTCGGGCCGGCCTTATCGGAGCTAGTATGTGCTACCAACAAGACGTTGCGATAATTTCGGGGTCTACAGAGAATCCAAAACAGGCATTTTCGACCCTGTCCGGACGTGGTTGGCTATAAATGCCGCCTATGGCAGCATGTTTGGGAACGAACAAAGGATTCCACCGAGTGTGAGTACCGAGAAGCCGAAGACTAGCAACATCAATATCGACCTTGATGCGATGCGCGAGGTAGTCAACCGGGCAATCCGCCGGGCGAGTGCGTTTGTGCGTTTTGGGCTGGATGATTTGGATGAGAGGGATGGTGGCGACTTCAACCTAACGGCAAGTATCGTCTACAATTTTTGGCCTGAAGAGATCACCTCGGAGTTTCGAGACGCTGCACGGGAGGAGTATCGGGCTTGGCTAGTTGGTTCCTGTCTCCGGGAGCTCGATCTGTTCTATGGGCTATTTCTGGACAAACTCTGGTTCGCAATCGAGGTTGGCGATTTGCACGGCACGTCGGTTCGGTCAGATTACATGTTTGATCCGAAGTTTGCTCGGAAGACGAACGTCGCTGCGAAGCAGAGTGCGGTGGCAGTCAAGTTGGGAATCTCCGATCACTTAAGCGAGCTTAATTCCCTTAGTCTGGCGCGTAACGCCCTTACGCATCACGCGGGAGTGGTGCGGTCGCCGTTTGACTGCAACAATGACACCCGGGATACCCTGATCATGCAATGGCTCGCCTTCGACATGCTGGCGAGTCGAGATGGCGAAGAAAGAGTGGTCGATCATGCGCCGTTCGATACCCATACCTTGCCCGGCGATGGTCCAGTTCAGATCGGCCTGCGGTTTACGCCCCGTGAGATAGTCGTTCCAGCCGGGCATCAGATCAAACTGACCCACCCTCAGATCGCTGAGCTGTGCATGTTCTACAAAGTGCTTTGTGACAAGACCTTGGATGGTTACCGGTCCTTCCTCCGGGAGAAAGGGATACTGCCACCCGGCCCTGACGAAGACGACGCAGGCCATGACACGCGCTGACGTCACGCAACGGCAGAATTGTCCCGCAGACTGTGAGTTCGAGTAGCATCTGGTTTCGCGTTCGCAGCGAATGGCCGGTAACCGGGCTGCGACCGCAGCATCTTGACCGGTCGGTTAATGGCAGCAATGGGCCGTTAGGACCAATATCACGATCGCATCGGCGAGCATGGCACCGGTGGCATGCGCCGAACCTGCGGCGCTTATGAGCGGGAGGCCGGTAGCATACGGCCGTTGGGGGGGGCGCCAAGAGTTACTCTTTTTTCGGCTGCTGCGAACGAATGTGTTTGAAAGTATTCATTCTGCATTCGGCTGAG
This sequence comes from Antarctobacter heliothermus, assembly GCF_002237555.1. Classification (NCBI taxonomy): domain Bacteria; kingdom Pseudomonadati; phylum Pseudomonadota; class Alphaproteobacteria; order Rhodobacterales; family Roseobacteraceae; genus Antarctobacter; species Antarctobacter heliothermus. The sequence continues at coordinate 1,750,405 of NZ_CP022540.1, forward strand.
TTTTGATAGGGGGGTTCTTCGAACTTGGTGGATTTTACAGCGCGGAACATTAATAGCTTGGCGGGTATGCGGTAAGCCGATTTTTGGTGGTTTACAGCGATTGGCCGCTTGTTTTCTGTCCAGGATAGTATTCCATAAGAGCATGACAAAGCTCGTGCTGCTACATAAAGCGGACTCTATTTACGATGACGAACCTGACGTCGTCTACGACTTTCCGCGCAGCTATCTCAGGGCTGTCCAAGAAGCCGTGGGCGACTGGGTCATTTACTATGAGCCAGTGAAAGCTGGGCCACGTGGGTATTTCGCGGTTGCTAAGATCGAGCATGTGATCCCGAAGCCTGGATTTGAGGGTCGGTTTCTCGCCATGATCGAACCGGGCAGCTTCCTGCCGCTCGATACTGAAGTTCCAAGGCTGATCAACGGCAGTCCATTGGAACAGGCTCTCACGGAGCCAGATGGAACGCCGAAGAAAGGTGGGGCCGTGCAGCTCGCGGTGCGGCGTCTCCCGGATGAGGATTTCGCTCGGATTGTGCGACTAGGGCTTCCTGAAGACCTCGAGAGGCAAGAGGCATCACGATACGATCCAAAGGGGGCGGAGGTGGCCGAGAAGGCGGCGATCTTCGAGCGCCCGGTCCTGGAACGTCTCACACGGCGCCCATACCGGGACGTCGCATTCCGCCGGAAGGTGCGCGAGGCTTACGACTACCGCTGTGCCATGTCCGGGCTAATGCTCAGAAACGGCGGAGGGCGCCCGGAGGTGCAAGCAGCCCATATCCGCCCCGTCGAACATAACGGCAGCGACTCCGTAAGGAACGGGCTGGCTCTGTCAGGCACATTGCATTGGATGTTCGATCGTGGGCTGATCTCGGTCGCCGATGACGACCAGACAATCCTCGTTTCGCGCAACAAAGTTCCGGGCGACGTCGTTGACCGGCTTTTACGTCCGGATGGAAAAATCTGGATGCCCGAAGACGAGAGAAACTGGCCGCACCCTGCAAATCTGGCATGGCATCGAGAGAACATCTTTGGTCAAATGTCGTCTGAAGATTTCGTTCTTTAGGAATAAACCTGCCAGTATGAAAAACATAATTTCTCGAGGTATATCGAAAGCCCTTGCCCGCCGTCGACCACAGCAGCCTGAAAAACCAAAGGCTGATCCGCCGACAAATAAAGGTATTCAAATGCCGCGGGACCAATCCGAAATTTTGTCGCGCTGTCTGTCGATTGATTTGGAGGTCGATCCCCAAAAAGCCCGGATCTTCGCTTTCGCCGCCGTGCCGGAGGGAGAAGAACAGGGGATCGTTCACCGGAAAGGGGATCCGAGGGTCGCGCTTGAAAAGCTCGACTTGTTCTGCGCTGGGTTCGCGCATGTTATCGGGCACAATGTCATGCGCCACGACTTGCCGCATCTCATGGCGGTGTCGCCGCGCTTCGCACAGCTCGCGGACGGACCGATCGACACGCTGTGGCTCAACCCTTTGGCGTTTCCGCGCAATCCCTATCACCGTCTGGTCAAACACTATCACGATGGGCGGCTTCAAAGTGGTCACGTCAACGATCCCGAGTTCGACGCGCGCCTTGTGTTCGAAGTCCTTCGCAACCAGATCGACGCCTTTTCATCGTTGAACACTTCGTCGCCAGAGATGATGCTGGCCTATCACTGGCTATGTTGCCGAGGACCCGGTAGCGACGGGTTCGATCGGTTGTTCAGCGATGTGCGTGGGGCGTCCATTCCGACGGAAGAGGAAGCTCACGAGGCTATTCGGGCGCTGCTCAAAGAGGCAGCCTGCAGCGCGCAGCTGGACGCTGTGCTCGAGCGGCTCCAGGACACTGGGCTGGGCTGGCCGATGGCATATGCTCTTGCTTGGATTTCTGTCTCAGGTGGGGATTCTGTCATGCCGCCCTGGGTGCGGGCGCAATTTCGGGACGCCGCACGGCTCGTCAAAGACCTGCGGGACACGGATTGCCGTGATCCGCACTGTGCTTATTGCGCAGAGCACAACGATCCTATCCGTGCCCTCGAACGCTGGTTCGGCTTTCCGAGTTTCCGCCCGGAACCGGTCGACGAGGACGGACGCCCGCTTCAGGAAAAGATAGTGGCGGCGGCCATGGACGGCGAGAACATGTTGGGCATTCTGCCGACGGGCACGGGCAAATCCATCTGCTATCAGATCCCCGCGCTGTCTCGGTTCGATAAGACCGGAGCCTTGACCGTTGTCATATCGCCGCTTGTGGCACTGATGGCGGACCAGGTTCAGGGCCTGATGCGGGCCGGAATTTCCTCGGCGGTTACGGTTAACGGGCTATTGTCCTTGCCCGAGCGTCAGGATGCGCTCGACAAGGTGCGGCTGGGGGATGCTGCGATCCTGTTGATCTCGCCCGAGCAACTGCGCAGCACAACAGTTCGGTCCGTTCTGGCACAGCGCGAAGTGGGGCTGTGGGTGCTGGACGAGGCGCATTGCGTGTCGAAATGGGGCCAGGATTTCCGACCCGACTATCGATACGTTTCGCGGTTCATAAAGGAAAGCTCAGAGGACGAACCTGCTCCGGTGCTTTGCTTGACGGCAACGGCAAAGCCGGACGTCGTGCAGGACATCCGCAGTCATTTCAAAGAGCGATTGGGGTCCGATCTGGCCTTGATCGACGGTGGCGCATCTCGGTCGAACCTGAGCTTTCAGGTGCTGCCAACGCAGCGCGCCACCAAGATGGCCGATATCCTCGATACGATCGAGGCCCAGCTTCCGCGCGAGGGCGTGTCGGGGGCGGTCGTCTATTGTGCGACCCGAAACGCCACCGAGCGCGTGGCGGAGTTCTTGAAACAACAGGGCATCGCTGCCGAACGGTATCATGCCGGCCTCAGCGCCGATGACAAACGTGAGATTCAGGAGGATTTCCGTGTCGGCAATCTGCGCGTTATCGCGGCCACCAACGCTTTTGGTATGGGGGTCGACAAGCCGGATATCCGTCTGGTGGTTCACGGGGACGTGCCGGGGTCGCTGGAAAACTACCTGCAGGAGGCAGGGCGCGCCGGACGGGACCGCGAGCCTGCAAATTGCGTCCTTCTCTATAATACCGAAGACGTCGATCGTCAGTTCAGCCTCAGTGCGCGGTCACGGCTTGCGCGGCACGAAATCGGTGCGATCCTGAAAGCGCTTCGGCGCCTTGATGCAAGGACCGGAAAAGGTGGTGAGATCGTTGCTACGCCGGGTGAGATTGTTCACGAGGAAAAAGATCGGGATTTTCAGCGTGACAGCAATACCGACGATACGCGGGTCAAGACGGCCGTTGCCTGGCTGGAAGAAGCGCATCTTCTGAACCGCGAGGAAAACCGGGTGCAGGTGTTTCCCGCTTCGCTCCGGATAAGGAGCATGCAGGAGGTCCGCGAAATCCTTGCCTCCGCCGAGATCACCGAGCGGCGCCGCCAGGATCTGGCCGCCATCGTCCAGCATATCATCAACGCGCCGCAGGAAGAGGGCATCACCACGGACGAGCTTTGCGGGGTCAGTGGGCTCACGGTGTCGGGCGTGCGCAAGGCCCTGGCGGATCTCGAGGCATTGGGGATCGCAAAGGATGATACAAACATCACAATCTTCGTGCATGTGCGTATCAAGAATGCCTCCCCGAAACGGTTCGAGGCTGCATCCCGCCTTGAAGCCGACCTGATCGCGACCCTGAGAGAGCAAGCGCCAGACACGGAGATCGGCGAGGCTTGGCCCTGTCATCTGGCCTCGGTGGCGCAGGCTCTGCGAGAGCAGGGACACGCCTCCGTGCGGCCCGATATTGTCGAGGGGCTGCTCCGCGGAATTTCGCAGGATGGCCGCGACATGGATGGCGGCAAAGGCAATATTGGCGTGCGCAAGGCCTCCAAAGGCAGTCTCATGGTGCGACTGCAAAGATCTTGGGCGGTCATCGAGCAGACCGCTCAGCTGCGCCGGCAGGCGGCGGAACGTCTGGTGTCATACTTGATCGACAAGGTTCAGGCCGGCCTGCAGGGGAAAGACATTCCTGTCGAGACTACGCTTGGCGACCTTCTTGCTGCAATCAACAGCGACGCGCTCTTGCGGGCGTCCGTGAATGATCCGTCGAAGCTGATGGATCGCGCACTTTTGTGGCTGCATGAACAGCAGGTCGTAACCCTGGGTAAGGGATTGTCCATATTCCGCTCAGCCATGACGCTGCACATCAATCCAAAAGGGGGCAACTTTACCACCCAGCATTTTGCGCCGTTGGAAGACCACTACAGCGAACAGACCGTCCAGACCCACGTGATGGCTGCCTATGCGACCAAAGGCATCGACGATATCGATCAGGCGCAGCGGCTCGCATATGACTATTTCGTATTGGAACAGTCCGACTTCATGAAAGCCTGGATGTCGGGGAAGATGTCGGAGTTCAGACGGCAGGCGACGCCCCGGTCCTATGCCGAGATCGTCGACAATCTGGGGAATTCGACACAAGAGCAGATCGTGCGTGACGACCGCGAACAGACCAATGTGCTTGTGCTTGCGGGGCCGGGATCGGGCAAGACACGGGTGCTCGTCCATCGTGTCGCCTATCTGGTAAGGATCAAGCGCGAAGATCCAAACGGTATATTGGTGCTCGCCTATAATCGTCATGCGGCCGCCGAGATTCGGGAGCGCTTGCGTCTACTGATTGGCGAGGATGCTCGCTTCGTGACGGTCCTGACCATCCATGCCCTGGCCATGCGGCTGGTTGGCGCGAGCTTCGCCGGACAGGCAGGAGCGGATGAGCCTGATTTCAAGACGCTTCTGACCGATGCGGCACGTCTCTTGCGTGGCGACGGTCTGGACAAGGTCGAGGCCGAAGCCTTGCGAGAGACCTTGATTCAGGGGTTTCGCTGGATTCTCGTGGATGAATATCAGGACGTGGGGCCCGAGGAATACGCCTTGATTGCGGCTGTGGCGGGGCGCAGCATCCACGATCCGGATCAACGGATCAGCCTCTTCGCCGTCGGCGATGACGACCAGAACATCTATGCCTTTGCCGGTGCATCGGTACGACACATCCGGCAATTTGAACAGGATTATTCAGCCAGGCCGATCTTTCTGACCGACAATTACCGCTCGTCGAAGCACATCATCAGTGCAGCGAACGCGGTGATCGAAGGATCTCGGGAACGTATGAAAACAGGGCATGGTATTACCGTCGATCAATCGCGGCAAAGGGGCCCGGCCGGGGGGGGCATGGAAAGCCTCGATCCGGTTGCGCAGGGGCGGGTTCAGATTTTGGGTTGCCCGGCAGGGAATGACGCTCAGGCGCTTGCGGCGGTTGGCGAGATGCTCCGCCTGTCCAAACTGATCCCGGATTGGAGCTGGAAGGGTGCGGCCATCATTTCTCGTGATTGGCGCAAGCTTTTGCCGGTCCGCGACTTTGCCGAGGCGCATGGGATTCCTGTCGAAATGGCGAACGAGAACTTGCCCAGCTTGTGGCGCACTCGTGAGATGCAGGGGTTTATCGGCGGCCTTCGCGAAATGCGCGGGGCCATGGTCAGCTTGGACGATCTGACCGAAATCCTGAACGCGATACCCGCCAGCCGTTGGACTGACCGGATCGGCGAGGGACTTGGCCAGCTTGCGCGCGAAGTTGACGGCAAGGCGCTCCCGACCCCTGACGTGATTGAATGGTTTGCCGAATGGTCGAAGGATTCATGGGGTGAGCAGCGCGGCCTAAAACTGTTGACGGCGCACCGCGCCAAGGGCCTCGAATTCGACGATGTCGTAATCATGGATGGCGGCTGGGAGCGGCCCTCGCGAAACGAAGATCAGGACGCACCGAGGCGATTGTTCTATGTCGCCATGACACGTGCGCGGCGCAATTTGATCGTCATGAGCAACGACAATCACGAATACCTTCCCAACGAGTCGCCCTCCGTGATCACGCGGCATGTGGTGCCCGACCTGGCGACAGTCCCCGGCCCGCGCCGGTTCTTTCAATCGCCCGAAATGAAGATGGTCGACCTGTCATTCGCAGGACGCCAAGGTGATCGGCACATTGTTCATGCTGCGATCTCCGAAGCAGAGGTCGGCGCGCCGGTCAAGCTCTCCCAGGTCGGGGATCGCTGGCAGATCGAAGACATCCGAGGACGAGCCTTGGGGCGGATGTCAAAAGCATTCGCACCACCGATCGGCACGAAATTCGTCACCGGCGAGATCGCGGCCATCATTCATTGGCGCAAAGAGGATGCCGATGAGCGTTTTCTTCATTTTCTGAAACGCGCTGATTGGGAAGTTATTGTGCCCGAGATCGTTTTCGAAGAGATCAAGGGGGCTTCCGAAATGGTTGCCGAGAGAAATCAGAACGGCAAATAATTCGCACGGTGGGCAGTTGGGATCGCATAGATTTTGTGGCTGCAGCGAATGTCCGGTCTGACGGCCGCACCGCAACATCCGTGGTAATTAACGAACGGCAGCAATGGGCCGTTTTCCGCCCTTCGTGTCGAGGGTCATCCCACCGACGCGAACGGCCCTCAGCTGCCCTCCACCCACCACGCCGATGCTGCGCCGCAGCTTCACCAGAACGGTCATTCGCCCATGGCGCAGCATTTTCGGAGGGTGAAGGTCGGCAGAGCGGACAAAGCGAGAATTCTCTGCAAATGCTCCAATGGCCGCTTCTGCCGAGAAGCTTTGGGACTAGAGGATCGGGATGTAGGCCATCGGCGCGAAAGCGACGAATAGTTCTACAGAGATGTCGGTAACTTATAATGGCAATACTACACCCTTGTTATGATGGTTGGACCAAACCAGCTTACCTCGCTTTATGATTGGAAGACATTTGATGCGGCCAGATACAATGCATGCGGTTTTATTGACTGGTCACGGCGGCATGGAAAAATTGGATTACCGCACGGATGTGCCCATACCGCAGCCAAAGCCTGGTGAGTTACTGATCCAGGTCGCTGCGGCAGGTATAAACAACACGGATATCAACACCCGTATTGGCTGGTATTCGAAGGCGGTTAACGAGGGCACGGATACCGGTGGCGCAACTGGCTTTGACAGTGTGGACGATGATGACGCTAGCTGGTCAGGCACGCCGCTGACCTTCCCGCGCATCCAAGGTGCCGATGTCTGCGGTTATGTCGTGGCTGTTGGTGACTGGGTCAGCGACGCGCGTATCGGAGAACGGGTCTTGGTCCGTAATATGTTGCGCACCTACGTTGATTTTCGCCCCTATGAATGTTGGACTATTGGCAGTGAATGTGACGGCGGGTTTGCCCAGTTTGCGGTGGCCCCAGCGATCGAAACTCATGCGGTCGCCTGCAATTGGACCGACGCTGAACTCGCCTCTGTGCCTTGCGCCTATTCGACAGCGGAAAACATGCTGCATCGCGCAAATGTGGGCGCTGAACGGGTACTGGTGACGGGTGCATCTGGTGGTGTCGGGTCCGCAGTTGTTCAACTGGTCAAACGACGCGGCGCTGAGGTGATTGCGCTGTCATCGGCCTCCAAAACGGCAGAGGTTATGGCGCTTGGCGCGGACCGAGTGATCGACCGTAATGCCGACCTGGTCGCCGAGCTTGGGGCTGGGTCCATGGATGTGGTGATCGACCTTGTCGCGGGGGATCAGTGGCCATCGTTTCTGGATGTGCTTCGTCGTGGCGGGCGTTATGCCACCGCTGGTGCCATTGCAGGACCGCTGGCACAGATCGACGTGCGCACGCTTTACCTCAAAGACTTAACGCTGTTCGGCTGCACCTTTCAGGAAGACGAAGTGTTCGCCAATCTAATCGGTTATATTGAGGCCGGTGAAATCCGCCCGGTTGTGGCGCGGACTTATCCGCTGCGTGATATTGCCCTTGCCCAGACAGATTTTCTTGCCAAAAAGCACACTGGAAAACTCGTTTTAATCCCGCCGCAGGTGACGACATGAAGATTGCAAAAGTAGAACTTTACCAAGTTGATTTACCTTATTCAGGTGGGGTTTACCTGCTGTCCGGCGGGCGAGAATACACCAGCTTTGACGCCTCGATTGTGCGCATTGTCACGGATGACGGCATCGATGGATGGGGCGAAAGCACACCATTTGGATCAAGCTATATTGCCGCCCACGCCCTTGGCACCCGTGCTGGCATCGCGGAAATTGCACCGCATCTGTTAGGGCGCGACCCACGCCAGGTTGATCGTATCAACGACACAATGGATCAAGCACTTGTCGGGCATAACCACGCAAAAACCGCGTTGGATATTGCCTGTTGGGATGTTTTCGGCAAGTCGGTGAACCTACCTGTGTGCGAATTGTTGGGCGGATCAACAGGCATTCGGATGCCGACGATCTCATCAATTTATGCCGGTGATCCTGAGCATATGCGCGCGCGCGTTGCCGATCACCGCGCACGTGGCTACATGGGACATTCCGTCAAAGTTGGTGCGCTTGATAGCGAAGGCGGCCCTGCGCTGGACGCTGAACGCATTGCGGCGTCCCTCGCGGATCGCCAACCGGGCGAATATTTCATCGTCGATGCTAACGGCGGATTGATACCGGAAACTGCATTGCGGATGTTGCGGATGCTGCCTGCGGGCCTAGATTTTGTACTCGAGGCGCCCTGCGCCACTTGGCGCGAAACATTCAGTTTACGCCAACGGTGTGATGTACCGATAATCATTGATGAGCTGGCACAACAAGACTGTGACATCTCCCAAATCGTGGCACAGGACCTTGCGGACGGCATCGGGTTGAAGATTTCCAAGGCAGGCGGCCTCACCCACGGACGCCGTCACCGTGACATCTGTGTCGCTGCTGGGTTAACTGTGTCTGTGCAAGACACCGTCGGTTCGACCATCGCCTTTGCGGGCATCGCCCATCTGGGGGCGACGGTGCCACAACGATACCTGCGCTGCATTCTGGATTGCCGTGATATGGTTACACTTGAAACCGCCGATTTTGACGCACCCATTACAGATGGCGGCGTCCTTACGCCCATGTCTCCAGGCCTTGGCATCACGGTGAAACGAGACGCCTTGAGCGATCCCGTCGCAACATGGCGGTGATTAAAGTTTATCGGCACAAACCCTGAAGCCGCCATTCGCTGCGGTGCCAAAAAATGTTAATTTGGGCTCAGACCTGCCGTTAGCTGCCCAAGACAGGGAAGACGGCTATGTGCGGACGAAGCCCCAATTCGCTGCGGCTGCGCGAAAGTCAGCTATGCTTTGAATTCCATATACGCCGCCTCGTTTCGTCTCGGCTCTCGTAGGTCTCAATCACGCCTTCTAAATCGTCAGGCGAAAGCGCAGCATCCCCATTTGCATTCTGTGTGATCTGCATCGTGTACCACGCGGTCACACCGCCTTCTGGCGGGTTCTTAAAACGTGGAAACTGCGGCTCACCGCGCTGACCAGACAGCCAAAATGACGGAAGTTCCGGATCGACTACCAGCGCACGAGCCAACCCGATGAGATCGGCCTTGCCTTCGACAATGGCGTTTTCGGCCTGAGCGCGTGTTTTGAACCCGCCGGTGACCATCAAAGGTATCTTTGTTTTTTCGCGGGCGCGACCTGCGAATTCCAAGAAATAGGGGCCGGAGCCTGCTCGATCAGACGAGGATGCCGCACCGGGGAAGTATGTGCCGCCGCTGATGTCGATAAGGTCGATTGCCATTTGATCTACAGCGGCAATGACCTCAAGGGCCTCATCCTCAGCAAAACCGCCCTCGAGCTGATCCGTGGCGTTCAATTTGATACCGACCGGAAATTCAGGACCTACAGCTTTTCGCACTTCATTGATTACTTCGAGCAGCAGCCGCATTCGGTTTTGCAGAGAACCACCATAGGCATCTTCTCGTTTGTTGAACAAAGGTGACAGAAACTGACTGAGTAGAAATCCATGCGCCGCGTGTACCTGCACTCCTCCAAACCCAAGTTCCTTTGCAAGGCTGGCGGTGCGGGTAAATTCGGCGGGCAGCGCGCCTATCTCTTCCATAGTTAACGCGCCGCAAGTCAGGCCGGGTAGGTTCAGCGCGCTCGGTCCTTTTGGTGTGCTGATTGGGGCATCCGCCATTGCACCCGCGTGTCCAAGTTGGAGCCATAGCTGCGCGTTGTCGGTTGCACCTGCTTTTGCGAGGCGCTCAAACAAGCCGCTGTCTGATTGGTTATTCAAAATGAGATTGCCGGGCTTCTCAGCAAAGTAAGGTGTGCCTTGAGCCTCACCGATTATGGACAACGCAAGACCGCCCTCGGCCCACCGTTCGTAAAGCCTGATCTGATCATCAGTTGGATTGCCAGCGCCATCACCAAGAGAGTCAGACATCGCAGACTTGGCGATCCGGTTCTTTAACGTAGCCCCGCATGGCAGTGTCAGCGGTTGGGCGAGTGGCGAAGTTTGCATTTTGATATGAGGCCTCGTAATTCCGTTGTCGTGATACGTCAAAGCGGCCATTTGTGCAAAGCGCAGCATCAAGTAGTTTGGGCTCTTTGCCGACATTCTCTGCATTTGCATACCGAATCGACGCCAAACTGTAGGCTCCAGACTCATTGATTTACAGCCAGAACAAGACGGTTGCGGCGAGGGCTATTGCGGAAAGGAATACGGTCGGGGATCTGTCGTAGCGGGTAGCGACCCGACGCCAGTCCTTCAGGCGTCCGAACATGATCTCGATCCGGTTGCGTCTCTTGTATCTCCGCTTGTCCACTGCCCGGTAGTGCATTGCGCAGCAATGTCACGAGAGGGGTATTTGACAGGTTTGTCGCGCGACTTCCGTCCGGGGATGCAGGGCTTAATCCCTTTTTCTATCAAAGCCTCACGGAACCAGTCGGCATCATATCCTCGATCTCCCAGTAGCCAGTCAGCCGATGGCAGGCTGCTCACCAGCGCCCTGGCGCCGGTGTAGTCACTGACCTGGCCCGCCGTCATGAAGAACCGGATCGGACGCCCTGCAGCGTCGGTGACGGCATGCAACTTCGTGTTCATGCCACCTTTCGTGCGCCCGATCAGCCTTCCACGCCCCCCTTTTTCAACCGCAGGCTGGAGGCCGTGCGATGCGCCTTGAGGTAGGTCGCGTCGATCATGATCGTCTTCCGATCCGCAGCCACCGCACTCTCCGCAGCCAACCCCACCATGATACGGGCAAACACCCCCATGTCGCTCCACCGCTTCCAACGGTTGTAGAGCGTCTTGGGAGGGCCATATTCCGTCGGCGCATCGCTCCAGCGCAAGCCATTGCGGTTGATGAAGATAATCCCGCTCAATACCCGTCTGTCATCGACACGGGGCTTACCATGGCTCTTCGGAAAGAAGGGCCGAAGCCGTGCCATCTGCTCGTCACTCAGCCAGAAAAGATTGCTCATTACGCCCCCTGAAGTTCAGGAGCTTGAATCAGTCTGCTGTCGGGGCCGCAACCAAATCAATGGGTCCAGAGCCTAGGCGAGCGCCAGCTGTGCGGACTTTGCTGTCGTTGCGTTTCCTCATTTGAATGTCTGCTCTTTTTCTCTTTCGAAAAAGAGGGCTTAGGCCCAACCTGGCAACGCGATGCAATCATGGTTTGATCGTCACAAGAAGGACGATCAGCGACAATAGGGCCAGCCCGACAAACAGGAACAGGCCGCCCGTGGGCCTTACATCCCGGCCGTTGTCCTGAACCGCGCGGCGCAGTTTTCCGACCAGAGCACCGTGCAATCCCGAGAGGCCGAGCACGAGCACAATCTTCATCCCCAACCATGCTGATGTAAACCAGCCGCCCTGAACCCCAAGCGATATGCCGAAAAGAAAGACGAGGATCATCGCAGGAGTCGACACCGCCCTGTCATAGGCCCGCAACGGTTTCACATGGATCAAGGCTGGATATCGCAGGGCAAGAGCGACGGCGGCCATCCCGCCGAGCCAAACGAAAAGTGCAATCAGATGTGCGGCTTTAGTGAGGTCGTAGAGCATTACTTTTGTTCCATTTTTCGGCGCAACCAGCGCTCATTCACAAAGCCGCCGAACGGGATCATCGCACCGACAAAAAGACGCGCGGCCCCTGTCCAGCCGATCAGACCTTCCGCCCAGGATCGGATCACGAACCAGAGGAAAATCATGAAGGCCAATCCGTGGAGTGGCCCCATGACAGAAACGAGTTGCGACACACCGGCAAAGTATTTCAGTGGCATCGCCACGCAAAACAGGGCGAGGAGCGTCAGAGCCTCGAAAATAGCGGCACGCATAAGGCCAATCATGAAGGATCCTCCGAATCTCTCTGTGTAAACGTATGTTTACTTTGCGGCGAGACTCGATCTGTGTAAACAGTTGTTCACACGGAGACGATATCAATGAAAAAAACCAGCATCGTAAAAGACCGCGCAGCGACCGAGGCCCGCATTCTCAACGCGGCCCGGGCCGTGTTTGCCCGACGCGGATACGATGCAGCTGGATTGCGCGAGATTGCGGAAGCGGCCCAAGCGAACCTATCGCTGATCAGCCGGTATTTCGGCGGCAAAGAGGGGTTGCTGACTGCGTTGACAGATCAGTTTGTTGCGAGCCGCCGAGAGGGGAAGTTATCCTATCCGCCGCAGGATACCTTGGAAGACGAGATATACAGTTACCTGCACGAAAAGCTACGCGACGATCTGAAAGACGAGGACATCGTGCGGCTGATCGTCAGTCGCGCCGCCATCGATGCCGAGTTTCGAGAAAAGGGGCGCGTGCATTCAGATGGTCTCGCGGATGAAAATTTTCGCATCCGTGTCGGACGGTTACAGGATAACGGCAAAGTTTCACCAGATATTAATATCGACTTGTTGTTCGCTGGGGTTATGCATGTGTCTTTTTCGGTGAATTTCTTCGGCGCGATAGTTGCGGGGCGTCCAGACACAGAAATTGATGCGCTCTTCCATGGGTTCGCTGCGGCGTTGGCACAGGGGTTTCCGGTTCGGCATTAAAGGGCGCGTTTGGCGCATGTCGCGGCAAGAGCTACCGCGCAGGCAGGGGGGGAATGTCGGCTTTGCACTATGAGAACCAATAATCGCGCACTTGCAGCGAAGGTCTGCAAACCGCCCTCCCTGTCGCTCCACGCTTGATGGGAGACCCGATTCTCCGAATCCCCAAGCGCGTTTCCATTTTTACGCATCCATTATTGGCGAAATAATCGAATTCGCACTGACTATTGCTACAAAAATAGAAAAAAACTATTTCTGAAACACACCTAATATGGCGTATTTCCGGCCTCTGATCTCGCCTGAGGAAAGTCGCCAAATGCCATTTTAACCTTGCACAGCTGGCTGAGCCGGACAAGGGCATTTGGGAAAAATCAAGCTGTTTTCCCCTGTTATTATTGATCTTTCCCGCCGCCGAAAACCCACGCTGTTGACGCTTCCAACGGAAACAGGAATGTCTTTAGTCGCCGAGTTTGAGAGCGATAACCAATTCAACCCGGCGCAAATTAAAATTGAAACGTTCCGAAATGGCTGGAGAGCTCTGCTTTCCCGTGCGGCGGAGCTATGCCGAAAGGACCCTGTATGGCCCAGATCCAATTTATTCATGCCCGGTTTAGCAAACGAGCCGGAACCAAGGCCGAGCTTGTCCGGCACCTCCAAGGCCATTTGCTTAAGCTTCGTACGAAACGCTTAACGGACAGCAAGACTTCTTCAGTCACGACAGACGTTATAGGCGTCGCGGCGTCATCGCACGAAGATCATTTGGTTCGGAATGCCAGCCGCCAAGTACAGGCCGAACTAACGTATTATGATCTATCGCGGATAGAGCGTCGGGCGACGCGTTTACATAACGCGCGGTCGATTTCTAACGGCCTCAATCACCTGGGGCCAGAGGATTTAAAGCAACTGGAAAGGTTGAAAAACGGTGTGCGTCTGGCGCAAATCCAATCCGAACATCGTGCGGATGAGGTGGCGGCAGATCTTCATGCCGATTTTCCCTGGCTCGCCGCCGCAACCGAAGTGGTTTGGCACTCCATGCGGCGTTCAGTCCGAGAGGGTTGGCCCGGGCTACGTTTGCAGCCAATGCTGCTCGATGGCCCGCCTGGCATCGGAAAATCGGTTTGGGCACGGAGGTTGGGTGAGGTGCTCGACACGCCGTCGATGATTATTGAAGCAACCAATGAGAACGCCAGTTTTGGTATTGTCGGTTCACAGCGCGGTTGGTCAAATGCCGCTCCGGGGCGCGTGCTGGGAACCATTTTCACAAGCCAGGTTGGAAACCCGATTGTCATCGTTGACGAGGTGGACAAGGCGGGATCCGCAACCTCAAGTAAGGGGCGCAGCTTTGATCTCGCCGCCGCGCTTCTTCCGCTGCTGGAGCCAGCCACTGCCCGGCATTGGAGTTGTCCGTACTACGAGGTCGGGTTTGATATGAGCTGGATCGGTTGGGTGCTGACGTCCAACAATTTTCGGGATTTGCCAACACCGTTGCTTAGCCGGTGTCCGCCGATCCGCCTGTCCGCGCTGTCGCTGGAAGACCTGGTTGGTTTTGCCCTACGCGAAAGTCATCGGCGCGGTCTGTCACAGGCGTCGAGCGAAGCAATTCAGGAAACGCTGTTGCGGTTGTCGCCCCAAACGGAACGCCTGAGCCTGCGGACGGTGATCCGCATGATCGAGCACGCCGAGCGGCTGGAAGCTGAGCAGGTGAGACAATGAGCAACTACGTGTCACCATCAGTGTCAGGCACTGGCGCACGAACCCTTCACATCTCCCTGCACGCATGGTTTCGTGCGGCAACGGGGGAACGGCAGATGCCGAGAAAAATTTGGGCGACATCCAATATAGATTGGAAAAAAGAATACGCTTACTGGGGGTGGTTGCGTGCTCAGCTGCCTGACGAAGGTGTCGATAAGGCGTTCCCAGATGAAGCATCTTGTTTGTCCCGGCTGATTGAGGTGCGCTGGAAGGGTGAGATTGCATGCCCCCAATGCGCCGCCGAAAATCCCTTCAATGTATCTGCACGAGAGCTATGGCAATGCCGTCAATGTGACCATCAGTTTTCGGCGACATCAGGCACTCTGCTCGACAACAGCAAACTGCCGCTGAAAACATGGTTTGTAGCAGCTGAACATATAATCCAGAACTCCCCCCATTTTTCCAAACATAAGATGCCGCCAATTGCAGAATTCCAAAAAAGGGTGGGAACGCACAGAAACACGGCGGGACGTCTGCGAAGAAAAATTTATGATGAGCTTCGAAACAACGGAAACCAGGGTTTCCTCGGTCAATTGGTCCTGACCAATCAATTGAATCCGCCTGAAGACATTGATTTCGGCTCACCTGATTTCTACGCGTGGCAAAAAAATTCACCTTAATATCCCAGTGATTGTTGGGGTTATGAAAGTTAGGTGCATGCGGTACCCAGCTTTGAATCTGTGTGACTATAGGATTTTTGTTCGCATCGTTTACTTTGTGTTCAAGCGATGAAAAACGCGACCATCGGAAAAGAAGCCCGATAGCAGCGTCACAACGAAAAATCGTGAAATCAAGGCGCTAGCCTAACTGCAAACAATACTTGGAGCCGTTTTGCGCGGCCTGGGTCAGAGAACGCTGAATCCTGTTGGGCAGCGAATGGAGAAGCTATGTCTGAAGATAGGAAAGTGCAAAAATTCTGGTGTTGTTCGTCAAATTGCTGCCGAAGTGATCCAAATATATCTCGCGGGGGTAACTCGAAAGTTGACCCGCACACGGCTTTCGATACCCGGCGTTTCAAAGCCCACGCACCGGAGACTCACTCGGTGACTGAGACCAGCCTCGCTATGCAACAGGTAGGCAGCATCACAGGGGGCAGTTTCGCATGAGTGAAGCAATAAAACACCTCAGGAAGACGCCGGCAAAAAGCCGGGCCGTGCGCAAGATCCCGCGGTCCTCGAAAGGACATTTTGTTGGAGAGTTGGTCTACAACAATATCAATGGGCAACCGCAACGCCTTGGGTTCGCGAGCTTAACTGAATTTCGTGCTGCGTTGTGCCTGCTCTATCGGAACGACTTTGCCGACATTGAAGAACAACTCGCGGCACTCCCATTTAACCACCCGAAGGGTGCACCGAGCGTGCATCACTTCGATTTTCGGTTCACCACGAAGGGCGGCCAGCGGATTTGTATTTCCGTGAAGCCAGAGCGGATTGCCCAGACCCATGTCTATCAGGTGACAATTGGTGCTGTGAAGAAAGCAGCGATCGGCAACATTTGCGACGCTGTTGCAACTGTGACCGAGCGCAACATCAGTCCGGTCGAGTTGCACAATGCCGAACTTTACCACGCTGCACGCAAGCCTGAGCCCGTGATTGATGCCTTGGTGGTTGAGGGGTTGGCACGGCTCGAGGCGCCGGTCTCAATTAATCGGTTTCTCGAAGACATCGGGCTTTCCGGTCGGGGCTTTTTCAGCGTTGCCCGAGCAATACGCTACGGGCATGCGCGCCTTTTCACGCCTGAAAAGATCCGGGGAAAGACCCTGATTGAACGTGGTGAGGCCGCGTAATGGCGGCTCCGTTCAAGAAAAAGAACAAGGTCCTGCTTGAGAAGGATTGCGATTTCTCGATCGGCGTTCGGCAAGGGCGTGTCCTTGAGTTGCGCCCCGAGGGATACTTGGTGTTTTGGGAAGAGTGGACCGATCCGGACTCTGGCGCATGCCATGAGAGCACTGCTGGCGTCATTTCTTTCGATGCGATCGTCACCGAGAACAATTACGGCACCCTTAAAATTCTTCGTCGCCCCTTGGCCAAACCGTTTGACCGCAAGCAGATCCGTCGCATCGAACGGTTGCCTCTCGAAGTCGCGCGCCAGCGTTTCAAGAAGCAATATGTCCTGGCGATCCAGGATATGATCGATGCCGGGGAGCTTCGGCCGATCCGCGACGATTTTTGCGACAAGATCATCGACATCGTCGCAAGAGGAAAAAATCGGTACGACAGGTACCTTGCTGCACTTGTGATTCAAGAGAAAAAGCGGGGCGGAGCAAAGGCGCAGAGAACAAAGAAGGAGATCGAGAAGTCGGTTGAGTTCCACCAGGGATTCAGATGCGGCCAAACCATGTGGAAGTGGTACTGGCAATGGCGTGTCGACGGCGACAGCGGCCTCTTTGACAAATACAGAAACTGCGGAAAATACAATCGTTACGACGATGCGACCGATGCATTCATCGTAGGTGTCCTGAATACCCTTTGGGACCAGGAGCGTCCGACCGTCAAATCTTTCGTTGAGAGTGTTCAGGCTGCACTGGGCGCCGAGAATGAACGGCGTGAGCGTTTGCCCGTTCCGGCCGCTAAAATGAAGGTGGTTGGGTATAATTACATTCTGACGTTGATCAAGGAGCACGCTCCGCTCGATCACAAGATCCGTAAGGATGGGTGGGACAAGGCCTACAAAGACCTGCACACGTTGGGAGTGGGGACTGAAACCTCCCGTGCATTGCAACGCGTGGAGATTGACGAATACACGGTTGATCTCTTCGTGCTCATGCAAAGCACGGGTTTGTTCGATCACCTGCCACAGTCCATCAAGGACATTTTGGGGTTGGACGGACGGGCGCGGCGGATCACACTGTCTGCCGCAATTGATGTTCACACCCGCTGCTTCCTTGCGCTGCAGATCGTGCCCGAGGGCATCGAAAGCCCCCTGCGCCATACCGTGGAAATGATCTACACTGACAAAAATCCCATTGCCGACGCCGCCGGTGCCAAATTCGGTTGGCCAATGGCGGGGGCGCCTGAAACTATCGTTCTCGATCGTGGTTCCGCCTATGTCACTGATGACGCCTATGACGTTCTGGCCAGTCTAGGCATCACAAACCTCGGGGCACCCGCCGGCAAGCCCTGGCTGAAGCCTTTCATCGAGCGCGTTTTCAGGACGATCCACAGTGATCTTCTGCTGCGTTTTTCAGGACGGGCATTCAGCAACGTGGTGGAGCGCGGCGAGAATGATCCCGCAGCGCGCGCTACGCTGACTTTGGAAGCTTTTCTTATCTGGCTCGTGCGATGGACGGTCGATGCCTACCACACCAAGTTTCACAGTGGTTTGGGCATGTCGCCGAACCAAGCGTGGAAAAAGGCGACCAAGGAATGTGAACCGCGGTCCCTCAGCAGTGATGAAATGCGCGAGGCGTTCGGGATCCGGGGGCGGCGGAAGCTCAACCAGAGCGGCCTTCGCGTGTGCCACATCGACTACCAGTCTGACGCTTGCATGAAGACGTTTCTCGATTCCGGTGCTGAGTATTTCGATTTCCTGCGATGGGATGGCGATATCGGTACCATCAGCGTTCGCTGTAATGATGGGCCTTGGACCACCGTGCCAGCTGCGGATGAGCAGTGGATTGGCAAGAACGATATGGACCTGCGCGTTTGGCTCCAGGAGCGGGCCGAGGAAGACACGGACGAATTCCGCGCGCGCCGTGATTTCATCAACGACGCAAACAGGGAGTCTGTTCGCCTGAAGCAGCTCAAGGGATTGCTTTCTCTGCCCAAGACGCCCGCCGAACTAGAAAAAGATGTCGAGCGTTTCATGCGGCACGCCGACACCGCAGAGCGGCGTCATAGCGCAGGCCCCCATCGCGACCTCTTGGCTGACCTCGTCGATGAGACAAGCGACGTGCCTTCGCAGGGCACCCCGGAAAATGCTGCCGACTACGCTGCCAATGGTAGCGATCACAATGATTTTGACGATGATTCAATGGAGTGACCATGAAAAACATGACTGCCAGTACCCCCGTTACCATTTCCGAAAAACTCAAATGGCTCAAGCATCGATATTGGAAATTTGGTGACGAAGAAAACTTCGATGACTACCTTATGGACCTGTTTGAGGTGGATGACGAAGGGCACCGAACAGCAGAGCCGCGGTTCGACCCGCTGACGCGTGAGACTAAGGGGCTTATGTTCCTTGGAGCGTCTGACAACGGCAAGACGGCGTTTCTGATGCGTGCTCTGCGAGTGGACCCGGTCCTGAGGGAATTCAATATCGATCAGGGAGGAAATACGCTCTACATCACCGTCCCGCCGGAGGCTTCCATTAAGAACCTCGCGGAAATCATCCTCAAGAAAACGGGCTATACCAAGGTCCATGCCAAGCTTCGTGCTGCCGATGCGTGGGAACTCGCACGACATCGGTTTGGCGTGGTCGGTATCAAGGCTTTGGTGATCGATGAATGCCATCACATTTTCCGCCCAGGGGCGGGGCGTGATATTCCTGCCGCCATTCAGGCACTGAAACACATTATGCAGTCTGAGCATCGCGTGGCGCTGATCATTGCCGGTGTACCTAGTTTGAAGGATGCGATCTTGTCAGAGGTTTCCGGTGAAACCGCGCGCCGTTTTATCGAGTTTTCCATGGCCAGAATTCGCCCGGGGTCTAGGGGAGCTGCGACTTTTGGCAGGAACTTCGTGAAATCTGCCAATTTCCTTGGTCTCCAGGTTGCGGAAGAAGATGCACTCCCCGATCGCATTCTTTTCGCCGAGCATGGTCAGGTCGGAGCAAGCGTTGGGTTGGGTAAGGAAATCCTGCGCGCTGCGATCAGCCGACGGCGTGACGCAATCACTCTTGACGCCGCAGAGCGCGTTTACCGGAAATCGAATGCGGGCCTCGATATGACGCCGTTTGATAGCGCGGAATGGGATGTAGTGAAATCTGAACTGACCTCTATCGGATGGGGGCAGTGATGACCCTTTGGCCTCGCCTTCCTTTTCATGCCGATGAAACTCTGCTGTCCTACGCAGACCGGCTGTCTATTCTGCACACCGGCCGGGGCATGGAACGCCTTGTCAGGGATCTCGGGATCAACACCGAGCATTTCACGGCCGGGCGCGGAGAAGCGGTGCTGGCGTTTGCCGAGGCTGTCGGGCTGCCGGTCAATGACGCTGAGAGGGCTTCAGTCCGCGTATTCCAGCGTGGGGCATCTTTCCGCAGAGAGGCGATCTCGAAGACCTTCCTGAGCCCGCGTGCGGCCCGCTACTGCCCGTCTTGCCTTGAAGAGGACGGAAACCATGCTGATCGCCAGTTTCGTCTGATCTGGGGCTTCCGTCATGTTGCCCGCTGTGATCGGCATTCGACGTGGCTCTTGGCAGCCGCGCGCAAGGATGAAATCAACCTTCGCCTTGCTCTCGGTGGCGAACGGCTCGGATCACCGCGTGCGGCCACGCCGGAACCTCCGGAATACCTTGCGTGGCTACGGGCCCGCCTTTCCGGCGGTGCCTGCCTCGGGAGCTCTTGGATGAGGGGGCAAACCTTGGAGCAAGTGCTGGCCGCCTCTGAAATGCTGCGTGGCATTCTCCAGCACGGTCATAAGGTGGCCCTGACGAAGCTCTCCCCGGAGCAGGTCGAAGAGGCGACAGACATCGGGTTTTCCATCTACTCCGAAGGTCCGGAGGCAATCGAAGAAGCGCTGGATACCATCCGTGTAACATCGCCCGCCACTGCGGTTCAGGCCGGTCCTTTGGCCTATTACGGCAAGCTCTTTGATTGGTTGGACCGTCGTAGCAATGCCATCGATCCGGGCCCGATCCGTGACATCCTACGTGACCATATCGTGAAGCACTCAGCCATTGAGCCCGGGACTAGGGTACTGGGCGTAGAAATCACCGAGCGACGGTTTCACACCCTGTACAGCCTGTCGACCGCAGTAGGTATCGAGCGTCCGCGTCTGTCGCGCCTCCTCAAAAAGCTGGGTCGGATTCCGTCAAGCGCAACTGAAGTCGAAACAGGCAACATGGTGTTTGAGGTCGACAAAACGGTTCCTCTGATCGAAGCGTTCAAGACTGCGATCCCGCTCCACGACGTTCCTGAATATTTGGGGGCGAGCCAGCGGCAGGTGGAAATTCTTTATCGCGTTGGGGTGCTTCAGCCTCTGGTTCCGCGTGCCGAGCGTGGAGCTGTACGCAACGTGGTGTTTGGCCGGTCGCATCTTGATGATTTCTTGAAACGCATTTCCGATCTGCCCGCCTTGGATGACGCCGCTGTAGGAGATTACCATCCGATTTCCTATGCCTGTCAGCGAGGTGCCGGGCGTTTCGAGGACATTTTCGGCGACATATTGGAGGGGCAGACCTTGGCGTTTCGCCATTCAGAAAAATCCGGAGTCTCTGCCATTTATGTTGATGTCAGATCCTTGGTCTCGATCAGAAAATCCGCCTGAAACCTTTTGAAATCTTGGTCCACCAAGCCCGCTTCGGCGGGCTTTTTTGTTTCCGTGTCCAGTGGTTCGCGGGAACTTCGTCCGATTTTCGTGGGTTCTTTGCTCCCACTGTGAAGTCGCGGGAAATAAGGCATTGATTTCGTTTGTATTCTCGAACTCATTCGAGATACCTTTGCCTAAATTTACAGACGCTGTAAATCGGGTTAAAGTTGTCTCGGAATCGGGTTAAAGATCCCGCGAAGATGATCTGATATCTATATGTTGCGGTCCGTCTTGGTTGCGCCACATGATGTGGATTGCCTCGGAATTCCGCGCATCCCCACATTCACATCGACCTGACGGGCGGCCTTTTTGGTCGCCCAAATCAATTTAAATCCGGCTGGAGCCTGCATCTGATGACCATCACCCACCTTGTCACCCATTCTGGTGGCTTCCACGCCGACGAGGTTTTGTCCTCGGTCATCCTGACACGGCTATTCCCAAAGGCCGAGCTGGTTCGTACGCGGGACAAGGCGTGGATCACACCTTCGGCGGACAGGATCATTTATGACGTTGGCGGCGATTTCGATGCTGCAGCGCAGATATTTGATCACCACCAGCGGCCCAATCCGCTGCGCGAAGATGGCCAGCCCTATAGCTCGTTCGGACTGATCTGGGCGCAATATGGCCGCGACTATTTACGTGCGATGGACGTGCCCGAGAAAGATGTCGAGGCAATTCATGACTCCTTCGATCGCGGCTTCGTTCTGCCGGTTGATTTGGTTGATAATGGTGCCGTGAACACATCCGAGGCCGGGCCGCTGTTTTCGGGCATGACACTGCCGGTCCTGCTTGAAAGCCTGAAGACCGTGTTTGATGATCGCGAAGAAGGTGCCGATGATCGCGCCTTCATGGCTGCTCTGCCGGTAGCGCGCGCATTTGTTGAGGCGCAGATCAAACGCAAAGCCGCAAAGTTTCGGGCCGAGACCATGGTGATGACGGCCATTGAGGCCGCAGGCGAAGGCCGGGTTCTAGAGCTGCCGATGGGCATGCCGTTTCGTGCTTGCGTCGAAAAGGCAGGCGCCGATCACCTGCTGTTCGTCATCCACCCGCGCGACGAGGACTGGGCGCTGACCACAATCCGCGTTGGCGATGATACCTTCGACAACCGCGCTGATTTACCTGCCACATGGGCAGGGCTGACGGATGCGGAACTTGAAACCGCGAGCGGTGTGACAGGAGCGAAATTCTGCCACAACGGCCGCTTCATCGCTGTCGCCGCATCGCGTGAGGCAATCCTAAAAATGACAGAAATTGCGGTGACAGAAGCCTTGGCTGAGTAGGCCGCAGGGGTGGCACCTGCAGCCGACTCGAAGTGACTATTTCAGAAACTGAGCTTGGCTGGCCATGAGCTGCGGAGTCGGCGGATTGCGGAAGTTCGCGGTGGGTGCACACGGACTATAAGGCTTACGCGAAACTGGAGGTTAGAATTCAAACGGCAAAGCCATTTTCCCTCGCGAAAGCGTTCTCCCGATTCAGCTGTGGTCAGATTTTCCCTTTGTTTTCAAGAGCTATGCGGGAGGGGCTCTTTACTCGCACGGATACCAGGAGGGCCCTAAGCGTTCTCTGCCGACAGATATTTGCCGGACTTGTTGCCTGCACACTTTTAGTGATATTCACATAGGGCATTGAAAGTAATAAGGAAATATAGCGATTAGAAAAGTTCTCGATCTTAGGCTGTGTTGCCAAAAGGGATTCACAGTGTGGCCCTGACGTGATTCAAGCTGGTATCTGCTATGGAGACCAGCTTGGCACGAGACCTGATGGCGGACGGCGAATGGGCGTTCTTTGAGCATTTCATCCTTGCTGCACGTGCCCCGAACGGACGTAAGCCAACCAATCATCGCATTGTTCTGGATGGGATTTTCTGGATCGCCCGGACCGGATCGCCGTGGCGGGACCTGCCGGAAGAATTCGGCAAATGGCCGAGCGTCTACAGGCAATTCCGACGTTGGACACTTTCAGGCCTGTGAGAGGACATTCTCGAGGGCCTGAACCATTGTGGAGCGGTGCCGGACGCCCTCCAAATGGTCGACAGCACCGTAATCCGCGCTCACCATTAGGCAGCGGGCGCTGAAGGGGGACTCCGCGACCGGGTTTTGGCCGCTCAAGAGGTGGGGGCACGACCAAAATCCACCTCCGCGTCAACGCGGCAGGACTGCCAATGTCTGAGGTGCCGCTAGTTTCCTAGACGCCTGCCTCGTTCATTTTCCGTTGTTTGATTTCATAGTCAACCGGCGACAGCATGCGGTTGTTGGTGTGCTTGCGGTTCGGGTTGTAGAACATCTCGATGTAGTCGAACACATCCTGCCTTGCAGCGTCACGTGTGAGGTATGTCCGCCGCCTGATGTGCTCCCGTTTCAACAACTGGAAGAAGCTCTCGGCCACAGCATTATCATGGCAATTCCCACGTCTGCTCATACTGGCTTCCAGATTGTGTTTGCCAAGGAACGATTGCCACTCCCCGCTTGTAAACTGGGAACCTTGGTCGGAGTGGATCATGACCTTTTGCTTTAGTTTGCGCCGCCAAACTGCAGCCAACAACACCTGCAAAGCCAAGTCAGTTGTCATCCGAGATTGCATTGACCATCCGACGACCCGCTTGGAGAACAGATCAATCACGACGGCCAGACAAGACCAACCTTCGTGCGTTCTGATGTATGTGATGTCTGTTACCCAGGTCCGATCTGGCGCGTCGACCTCGAATTGTCGATCCAGTGTGTTGTCCGCAACCACAGCAGGCTTGCCACCATATCGACCAGGGCGACGCTTGTAGCCGATCTGTGCGGCAATTGCCTGCGATACTGGCCAGACGTGCCACACGGCTCTCTGAACACGTCTCACCAGCATCAGGCAGATCGTCTTTCAGTTTGCGGTAGCCGTAGACCTTGCCGCTGTCAGCCCAAGCCTGTTGGATCAGTTCTGTTTGACGCACATCCTCAAGCGCACGCTGACTTAACGGTTCTTTAAGCCATGCGTAAAACCCGCTGAAATGCACCATCAGCACCCGGCACATCGATCGCACCGAAAACTCCGCGCGATGTCTCTCAATAAACGCGTACCTCACTGAGATTCTCGCGCGAAGTACGCGGTCGCCCTTTTTAAGATTATGCGTTCCTCGGTTGCCCGGGCCAGCTCACACTTCAATCGCTTGATCCGCCACCTCTGATCAAACGTTTGGTGGCTTCGCAAACTGTGCCTTCCAAGTGTACAGCGACTTGGTGCTGATCCCCAACCGCTCGGCAACCTCGCTGACCGCGTAACCACGCTCTACAACCTGCGTAACAGCGTCCTGCTTGAACTCGTCCGTAAACCGTATTCCCTTGTTCATAACCGTCTCTCCTTGGTTCCAAAATTACCAAGCAAACCGTCGACAAATCTAGGGGCACTTCACGGTGTGAGTGCGCGTGGAGAGCATTCGTCCCTGATAGTCCTTTCGTCATGTGCTGATGAACGATTGGGATACTCATGCAGCTAGTGGCATAAACGCCGTCCCAAAATCGAAAAGAGCAGTTCAGGCACGGGACACTTGGGCACCGCGTCCGTTTGGATACTGCACGAGGCTCAGGTGGTGCGAGGATGCCCTCGCCATGCTCATGAGCGGAAATTGGATTCCTCTTGGTCCAGAATCCGCATATTGCTGGCCAAATGCAGCCGGGCGGATTCCGCGTCTTCTTCGCGCATCTGGCGGGCAGTGGCCTCGGCGATCTCGGTCGATACAGGCACGATCCGGCGCCCGGTGGACAGGGCGAGGCATTGAACCTCGCAAGCGCGTTCGAGGTAGTAGAGATCATCCCACGCCTCGGCCGCCGATCCGGCCAGCACCATCACCCCGTGATGTTTCATGAAGACAATGTCAGCCTCGCCCACGGCGGCGGCAATCCGGTCACCTTCGCGTTCGTCCAGTGCAAGACCGTTGTAATTCTCGTCGACCACGGTCCGGCCATAAAATTTCAGCGCGGTTTGCCCGGCAAAGACCAATGGGTCGCCCTCGGTCATAGTCAGGGCGGTGGCATAGGGCATGTGGGTGTGAAATGCCGCCCGTGCGCGCGGCAGCGCCTTATGCAGGCGGGCGTGAATGTAGAAGGCCGTCGCTTCAGGCGTCCCGCTACCGGCGACCACGTTGCCGTCAAAATCGCAAATCAGCAGGTCAGAGGCCGTCAGTTCGCAAAAGGCCTTGCCATAGGGATTGACGAGAAACAGGTCGTCATAGCCCGGTACCATCAGCGAAAAGTGATTGCAGATGCCTTCCTGCATCCCCAGACGGGCGGCAAAGCGAAAACAGGCGGCCAACTCTACACGAGCCTGCCAGACTTCGTCTCCATCAAGTTCGGGGCGGTTCGGTCGGTCTACGGTGTCGGATGTGCCGAGTGCGTGTGCCATTTGTCTGGTCTCCGTTCAATCGGGTTCGTGCGAGGGCGGGGTGATGCCCCGTGTCAGGAAGGACAGGATCATGTCCGTGATATGCGCCTTGCGGCTTGCGATGCTATCTGGGGCCGCCAGTTCGCGGTCAAAGATCATCGACAGGGTGTACTGGTTGGACAGGTAGAAATACCCAAGTCCGGAAATCGAAATATAGAGTTCCACCGGGTCCACATCGGTGCGGAAGACAGCTGCCTCTTCGCCCGCCTTCAAGATTGAGCGGATGGTATCCGACAGGCGGTCATACATCGCCCGGATCGCCGGGGACTTGGCAATGTGCTTGCCACGGTAAAGGTTTTCCGTGTTCAGCATGGAAATGATATCAGGTTCGTCGATGAAGACCTGAAAGGTGTCTTCGCAAAGGCGCTTCATCGCCTCGACAGGGTCAAGGCCGCTCAGCGGGATGTCGCCCTGTCGCCGACGGAGCGTTTCATAGATCCGCTCCAACACTCGGATGTAAAGCTCTTCCTTGCTGCGGAAGTGGTGATACAGAAGGTTCTTGGAGATTTTCGCCCGCGCGATAATCGCATCAACGCGGGCACCGTCATAACCCTTGCGGGCGAACTCGGCTTGAGCCGCCTTGAGAATGCGCTCCTGCGTGCGAATGGCATCTCGGATACGGGTCTTTGGCGCATCCGGCGCGGGGGTAGAGCGGGCTTTGGACAAAAGGGAACCTCGTCAATAACAGGCGTCAGGCCAGAGCGGGGGGCGGTCGTGTGGCCACAAACGGTGCGCAGCGGTGCACCGCCACCCGCACCGTTTCATCCCCGTCCCGCGTCCACCAGTCCAGCTTCGAGAAGATCTCGATCTCGAACGGCCCATCGTAGCCGATCTCGTCCAATATGCCACGGTAGTGGGCGATGTCGATGACACCGTCCCCCACCATGCCACGGTCCTGATAAACGTCACGGGTCGGAGCCAGCCAGTCGCAGAGGTGAAAGGTCAGGATCTTGTCGGGGCCTGCCTTGCGCAGCCCCTCCTCGAATTCTGGATCCCACCAGCAATGATAAACGTCGGCCACGATACCGCTGCCCTCTCCCAGCCGCTCGCAGAGGTCAAGGCATTGGGCGAAGGTCGACAGGCAAGAGCGGTCGGCGGCATACATCGGGTGCAACGGCTCCAGCCCCAGCGCCACGCCAGCGGCGCGTGCATGAGGCAGGAGTTCTTCTAGGGCATCACTCACCCGCGCGCGGGCGGCGCGCAGGTCCTTTTCGCCAGTGGCAAGGCTGCCGGGCACCACGACCAGGGTTTTGGCCCCCAGGTCTGCGGCGAGGTCGAGCCTGCGCCGGTTCTCATCCAGTGCAGCGGCAAAAGCTGCCTTGTCGGTCAGGTTCACCCAGGCACTGGTGCAGAGGCAGGGCACAAACAGCCCTGCGTCGCGGATCAATTTCGCGGCGCTGGCACCGTGCGCGTCCGCGTATTCAGTCCAGACGCCGATTCCGCGCACTCCCGCGCGGGCATAGCCGTCGACCGCCTGCCCGAGGGTCCAGTTCTTGGTGGTGATCTGGTTGATGGCAAAGCGCGAGAGGTCCATCACGCCACCTGCGCACGGCGCAGCGCCTCTGTTTCAACCATGTCCAGCGTATTGCCGTTCACCGCTACGCCGAACTCTTTGCGGGCGAAGCCAACAGTGATCTTACCGTCCAGCACGTCCTCCAGAACCGCCTCCGGCGTACGATCAAACGGGTTGCCATAGCCGCCGCCGCCCGCCTGTTCGTGCCGAAGCAGGGCGCCGCGTGTGATCTCCCGCGTGACCTTGCTGTTCAAAAGCTCGAAATCCTCTGCCGCGCCGCTCTGCGCGAACAGGTTGAGCGACGGGGCGCCCGGCGCGCCCCCAAACAGACCATAAGGCCGGGTCTGGTAGCGGTCGGTGCGCAACTGCATCACCGCCTCGTCCGCCAGCAGTCGGTAAGAACGGATCACGCTAAGGCCGCCGCGCTGTTTGCCCGCGCCACAGCTGTCGGGGCGCAGCCCGTATTCCTCAATGCGGATCGGATAGGTCGCCTCCATGATCTCTACCGGCATGTTGGACATATTCTGGCAAGGGTTGGTGACGCCATCGACGCCGTCCAGCGTCGCACGCCCCCCAAGCGCGCCGTTGATCATGTCGACAAGGATAAACGGTTCGCGCGTCTGCTTGTCATAGCCGCCAAGGCAAACGACAGAGTTGCCCCCTTCGCCGGCTGCGGCCACACGGCCGGGCACGATGCCTGCCAAGGCCCCCAGTACCGTGTCCGCGACACGGTAGCCGGTCAAAGCGCGCGCCGCGACAGGGGCGGGGAATTCGGGGTTCAGCAGAGTGCCTTTGGGTGCGCTGACGTCGATACAACGATAGATGCCCGCGTTGTTCGGAACGTCGTTGTCCAGCACGCAACGTATGCCGAGATAGGTGGCGGACTTGACGAAAGAGAGGGTCGAGTTGATCGCCCCACGCACCTGCGGCGCGCTGCCGGTGAAGTCGACGGTCAGATGATCGCCTTTGACCGTGATGGTGACCTTGATCGGGATGGGTGTTTCGTCAAAGCCGTCCCCGTCGATATAGTCGGTAAAGGTATAATCGCCGTCCGGCCATTCGGCGAATGCCTTGCGGGTCAATCGTTCGCCATAGTCTAGGAACTCCTCGAGGAATTCCTCCAGCATGTCGGCGCCGTACTTGTCGACCAGCCGCAATAGTTCACGTTCGCCAAGTGCACAGGTAGCCAACTGCGCTTCGAGGTCGCCGACAACCAGCGCAGGTAGCCTGACGTTGGTGCGGATCATTGCGAACAGCGTGTCATTGCGGACCCCTTTGCTGAACAACTTCAGCGGCGGGATGCGCAGACCTTCCTGAAAGATCTCGGTCGAGTCCGAAGCGTTGGAACCGGGCACCCGTCCGCCCATGTCGCAATGGTGGCAGATCACCACGGAAAAGCCGACATGACGGTCACCAGAAAAGATCGGCTTGAACATAAAGATGTCGGGCAGGTGCATGCCGCCATCATAGGGGTCGTTGAAAATGATCACGTCGCCCGGATGCAGATCGTCGCCATAGTGCTTCATCAGGGAATCGACGGCGTCGGGCACTGCGCCAAGGTGCAGCGCGACGGTCTTGGCCTGCGCCAGAATGCGTCCCTGCGCGTCGCACATGGTGGTGGAGTAATCCAGTACGTCACGCACAATGGGTGAGCGCGCGGTGCGCATGACGGTATAGGCCATGTCGTCAACGATGCTTTCCAGCGCGCTTTTCAAAACGGCAAAGGTGACGGGGTCGATGCTGGCGGTCATGGTTGCGTCCTTCATGCGTCGGCGTCCATTTCGATCAGGATGTTGAGATAGGGGTCGCGGGTACAACTTGCGTCTGGCGGGATGACAACGGTGCTGTCGGTGCCTTCAAGGATCGCCGGGCCCTGAAGGGTTGCAGGCGCGCCGAAACGGCTAAAGCAGGGCGTGTCGTGCCAGCCGTGCTCTTCGCCGAAATAGACTCGGCGCGTCGTGGCCGGGGTCTCTGCCTCTGGATCACGCGGCAGGCGGAAGTCCAGCTTGCCGGGGCGCTCGCCGCGCCCGGTGACGCGCAGGCTGACCATTTCGACCTGATCGGTCGGCGTGTAGCTGTAAATGGTGCGGTAGGCGTCAAGATAACGCGCGCGGATTGCTTCGGCGTCGACTGGATCACCAAGCGCCACGGAAAGCGACAGTTCCTGCCCGCGAAAGCGCAGGTCGATCTCTGCCGAAAGCGCGATGGCCTCGGCAGGTATACCCTCTGCGAGAACGGCTGCGTGCGCCTCTGTCTTGAGCTTTTCAACACGGGCGAGGGCGGCACTAGGGTCGATGTCTTCCAGCATCCCCGGGAAGGGCGCGATGAAGTAACGCTCTACATCCCCCGCAAGCATTCCCATGGCAGTGAAAACGCCGGGGGACGCCGGAACGAGGATGCGTTTCATCGACAACAGCCGCGCGATATCTGCGGCATGAACGGGGCCGGAACCGCCGATGGCCACAAGATCGAAATCGCGCGGATCAACGCCGCGCTCTACCGTGACTGCGCGGATGGCGCGGGCCATGTTGGCGTTGACCACGGCACGCACGCCCCACGCCGCCTGTTCTGCTGATAGCCCAAACGGCTTTGCGAGGTCGCGGGCAATCACTTCGGTCGCGCGCGCAACGTCCAGTGTCCGCGACCCGCCCGCCAGTTGCTGCGGCAAGTAACCCAGAATGAGGTTCGCATCTGTTACAGTCGGACGATCACCGCCAATGCCGTAGCAGACTGGCCCCGGCTCTGCGCCTGCAGAAATCGGCCCAACCTTCATCAGGCCACCTTCGTCCACATGAGCGATTGATCCCGCACCGCTGCCAACCTCGGCCACGTCCACTGCCGGAACGCTCATCATGTAGCCGCCTGCCTTGATGAAGCGGCTGGGCGTCGAGATCCCGGCGCGGAATTCGTACTCTGAGACGCGGCTCAATTGACCGTCAGCCACAAGAGAGGCAGAGGCCGTGGTGCCGCCCATGTCGAACACCACCAGGTTCGCGGTGTCCAGCGCGGCTCCCAATCGCCCGCCACCCGCCGCACCCGCCGCGCGGCCGGAGGAGATGAAGAACACTGGCTTTTCCCGTGCGGTGGCGGAAGACGCCAGCGCCCCGTTGGAATTGCAGACCATCAGTGGCGCATCGATTCCCAGCGCGCGTAAACCATCCTCCAGCCGGGTCAGGTAGCTTTTCAATGCCGGACGAACATAGGCATTCACGACGGCGGTGCTGGTGCGTTCGTATTCCTTGGCCTCAGGCAGAACCGAGACGGAGGTGGTGATCTCAAGATCCGGAAACGCCTTTTCCAATGCCGCGCCCGCCTGAACCTCATGCTCTGGGTTGCGGTAAGAGTTGAGGAAGCAGACCGCGAGAGAGGTCAGCCCCTCATCGACCAGTTCCTGCGCAACGGACAGCAATTCGTCGATGTCCAATTTGGTCAGGATCGTGCCATCAGCGGCGATCCTTTCCGATACTTCGCGGCGATATCGACGGCGCACCAGTGGCTCTGGTTTTTCCCACTGTAGGTTGAACATGTCGGGGGTGCGCAGGCGTCCGATCTCCAGCACGTCGCGGAATCCTTTGGTCGTGATCAGCCCGGTCCGCGCACCAAGTTTCTGCAGCAGCGTGTTCGATCCGACAGTGGTTCCGTGGACAATTTCGCCAATGCTTGAGGCGTCAATCTCGGCGTCTTCCATGATCGCGGCAACGCCGGCCAGAACCGCCTGTTCTGGTGCAGGCGGTGTCGAGGATACTTTGCGATGATACAGCTTTCCGCCCGTACCCGTCAGCACCAGATCGGTAAAGGTTCCGCCGATATCAACACCGATTCGCGCCAGTGATTCTTTGGTCATGTAACCGCCTTCCCTGCAACTATTGGACTGATTGGTTAGTTAATGAACTTGGTGCGGTCAAGGTAAATAGCGTTGTTTGGCTGATGCAAAATTGGTCAAAAATAAAACTTGCTATAATTATTGGACTAGTTAGTCTCGAATCAAATCATGCAGCAGGGAGTCTAAAAATGATCCGTAAAAACCATGGATATGTTCGCGCCGCCGTGTCAGCGCTGGCCTTGACGATTGGGTTCGCCACCACGGCGGGTGCGCAGGAGCAATTGACCGTCCGGCTCGATTTCTCACCCTGGGGCGTGCATGCTGGAATGCATTTGGCGCAACAGCGCGGCTGGTTCGAAGAGGCCGGATTGAATGTCGAAGTGCAAGATGGACGTGGATCGGGCAACACACTGCAACTGGTAAACGCCGGGCAGGTTGATGTTGGGCAGGTGCAATTGGGCCTGCTGGCGGCGGCGCGTGAAGAGGGGGCGAAAGTAACCTCCTTTGCCGGTTTTCAGCGCAAAACAGATCTTTGCATTCTTGTCGACAAGGACTCCGAGACAACTGAGATTGCAGACCTCAAAGGTAAGTCGCTCGTGGTTTTTGCTGCCAGCCCTTGGGCGAGTTTTGTCAACGATTTCATCGCCGCAGGCGGGCTGGAGGAAGGTGACGTCGAGATCCTCTTTGTTGACCCAGCCGCGCTTTGGGGCACCTACACCGCGGGACGGGCCGATGGGTTGATGTCGACCATCGGGTCCGCCATCCCGGTCGCCGAGGCGTCGCGCCCGTCAAAGTGCCTGATGCTCGACCTTGCCGAACTTTACTTCCCCAGCTACGGCCTTATCGCGTCTGAAGACGTGATCGCAGAGCGCAGCGATGAGCTGGCAAAGCTGGTCGAAGTCCAGCAGCGTGCCTGGGCCGAGATCAAAGAGAACCCACAGGCTGGGGTCGATGCGATCCTTGCCATGCGACAGGACGCCAAGCTGAACCCTGAAGTTCTGCGCGAGCAGATCCAGCTGACCGTCGACTATTTCGATACGCCCGCTACGGAAGGCAAGCCGATTGGCTGGCAGTCCGAAGAAGACTGGGCGCAGGCGCTGGCAGGGATGGAAAAGATCGGCCTGATTGCGTCTGGCTGGACAGCAACCGATTACTTCACCAGTGACCTTGTCGAGTGAGGCAGGGCTAGAATGGATGGAAGTTTTCAAGTGAGCGATGCGGCCACACCTTATGTCCAGATTAATGCAGTGGGGAAGGTCTACGCCTCTCCCCGCGGCGACGTGGTGGCGCTGGAGGACATCAACCTCGACATCAGGCCGGGTGAGTTCGTCAGCATCGTCGGCCCCTCTGGCTGCGGCAAGAGCACGCTGTTCAAGTGCCTCGCCGGGCTGGAGCCGGTGACATCTGGAGCCATGCATGTGGCCGGAGGGCCGCTATCCGGCCCTCCGGAATCGCTGGGCATGGTGTTCCAGCGCGACGTGCTGCTGGACTGGCGCACGATCCTCGACAACGTGCTGTTGCAGGCGGAATTCCGGAACCTGCCCAAGGCAAAGTACCGTGATCGCGCCGCGCAACTGCTGCAACGTTTCGGACTTGGCGGGTTCGAAAAGATGTACCCGTGGGAGCTGTCGGGTGGGATGCGCCAGCGCGCCTCGATCTGTCGGGCGTTGCTGTGCGATCCCGACATGTTGCTGATGGACGAGCCTTTTGGCGCGCTGGACGCCATGACGCGGGACGATCTGAACCTCGAGCTGACAAGGATCTGGCAGGGCAGTGAAAAGACGGTGCTGTTCATCACGCACTCCATTGCCGAGGCGGTCTATCTATCGGACCGGGTGGTGATGATGTCGCGCAGCCCCGGAGAGATCGTTGATGTCATCGACATCGATCTGCCGCGCCCGCGCCCCTTGTCGATCCGAGAGACCCCGGAGTTCGGAGCCTACACTCAGAAGATCCGGCACCACTTTGCCGAACTGGGGATCCTGAAAGAATGAAAAAACTTTACTCTGCCCTGTCGGGCGACAACCGGACCCGCGATGTGCTGCTTGTGCTGGTCGTCTCGGTCCTTCTGTGGGAAGCGGCGGTGGCCATCTTCCAGCCGCCGCTGATCTTTCTGCCGCCGCCCTCGGCGGTCTGGGCAGAATTCATGTCCAGCCCCGGCGTATTCCTGAAACACATGGGCTATACGCTCTCGACCACCGCCGTGGCCTTTGCCCTTTCGGTGATCTTGGGTGTATTCCTCGCGGTCTGTATCGTGCAATCACCCTTTCTGGAGCGGACAGTCTACACGTTGCTGGTGGCGCTCAACTCCGTGCCCAAGGTGGCTCTGGCGCCGCTCTTTGTGATCTGGCTGGGGGTGGGCGTGGCGCCCAAACTGGCGGTTGCGATCATGCTGGCGATCTTTCCCATCGTCATCGACACGGTACTGGGCCTGCGTTCGGTCGAGCCGGACATGATCAGTCTGGCCAAGACCTCACGCGCGTCGCGCTTCCAAGTCCTGATGAAGATCCAGTTTCCAAACGCATTGCCCAGCTTGTTTGCGGGCATGAAGGTGGCGGTTTCCTTTGCGCTGGTCGGGGCCATCGTGGGTGAGTTCGTGGCGGGCGGCAACGGTCTGGGCTTCCTCGTGCTGGTGGCACAGGGGCAATTCGACACCACGCGGGTCTTCGTGTCCCTTGTCCTGCTGGGCTTGATGGGCACCATCCTGTTCTACGCAGTGGATTTTCTTGAACGACTGATGCTGCCTTGGCATGTTTCGCAACGCGGTCATCGGCCATCGGCTGCGCCCGTAGCGGCAGGAGTGTGACGATATGAACGTGAACGTGAATGAAAACCGCAACAAGCGCGCACGAGTGGCCAAAGCAGCCCATGTGTCCGGCTGCCGAATGGACCTGAATGTCCGCCATTTTGGCCCGATGACGGCGGATGAGCCGGAAATCGCGGGCGGCACCGACAAGGGTCCGTCACCCTTGGAATATGTGACCTCGGGGTTAGCGGCCTGCCAGCTTGTAACTGTGACCAAGATCGCGGACGCCATGGAGTTTTCCTATTCCGACCTCACCGTTGACGCTGAGGCGGATGTCAAGTTCCGTGCCGCTAAGGGTGCCATGAGCCCGATCCCCCGCTTTTCGG
Organism: Antarctobacter heliothermus; assembly: GCF_002237555.1. NCBI lineage: Bacteria > Pseudomonadati > Pseudomonadota > Alphaproteobacteria > Rhodobacterales > Roseobacteraceae > Antarctobacter > Antarctobacter heliothermus. The sequence goes on from NZ_CP022540.1 coordinate 1,784,382, forward strand.
CAGCCAGGCTTGTGGTTCGGATGCAAAGCCCGGAGCCGCCTGAGCGCCGTGCGCTGCTCGAAGAGTTGGTGGAAGAACGTTGCCCGGTCAGCAATCTCTTCCTCGACGCAGGGCTGGCACCCGAGGTCGTCTGGACCTTTGAGCCCGCCTGACCCCCATGCGTCCCACGACTCTCGGCATCTGCGCGCTGCTCGCTACGGCCGTCCTTTGGGGTAGCAACCATGTGGTCGCCCGAGCCGCCAACGGTATCGTTCCGTTGGCGGCTTTTGTATTCTGGCGATGGGCGCTGGCACTGCCGATCATGCTTGCCATTGCCTGGCCCTCGATCCGGCGCCACCGTGCGCTCATTCGGTCGGAATGGCGCGACCTGTGCCTGATTGGGACACTGGGGGTTGGCGTCTTCTCGGCATTGCTTGTGGCAGGGGCCTACTACAGTCGCGCAGTCGAAGTGAGCATGATCAATGCGACGACCCCGGCATGGGTGGCACTGATGTCCGTGCACCACCGAGACAGCCGTTTGGGCGGTGTCCAATGGGCAGGTCTGTCAATTGCTATGCTGGGAACCCTTCTAATCATCTCTCGCGGCGACCTGACGTCACTGACGCAGATCGAGGCGCGAACGGGCAATTTCTTGGCGCTTGCCGCTGCAATACTCTTCGCATGGTTCGGCATCAGGCTGCGGCGCTATTCGGGCCGCTTGCCCGCCTTCACCCTAACGACAGTCACAGCAGTCTTTGGCACGGCGATCATTTCCCTGCCCTATTATCTGATCGCAGTGTATGTTCTGCATCTACCCGTTCTTGCGACGGTTCCCGGCACCGAAGTGACTGCCGCGTTAATTATCTTGTATTGCGCCGTGGGTCCGACATTGCTGGGCAATGCCTTTTTCATCTATGGATTGTCGGTGATCGGACCGCAGAGGGCCTCCTCGTTTCTTTATGCCGCTCCGATCGCGTCCTCTGTGCTTGCGGTGGTCTTTCTAGGTGAAATCCTGCGCCCGTATCACTTTGTAGGATACGCCATGATCCTGACGGGACTTGTCATGGTGAATAGACGCCGCAGTGAATGACCGTGATGCGCTCTCCTGAAATGCCCGGTGTTTGAAGTTGGCCTGTTCTCCACGCTAGGAGACAGGCAAAGCAGAAGAGGCCTTTCAAAAGGCAGATCAATCGTTGCCCGGCAGGTGATTTGCAAAACCGTTCCACCGAGAGGGGGAGTTCTAATGCAGCATCAGGCCGGGATGGGCACCAAGGAACTGTGCCGGAATGAGCACCTGATCGCCAGTCTGCGCCACGCCCGCAGGGTGATCTCGGCTTGGGGTGACGGCTACAACCATCACCGCCCACACACGAGCCTCGAAGAGCTCACTCTGTAAGGGTAATGAGCGACGAGTGCCCGATCGTTGCCGCGAGATGCACCAGTAACAAGAATAGTTGAACTGTTTTCGGTCATCGGGAGGCGTCCTGTTCGATTTGGCGTCTCAACAGGAACTCGCGGCGTTGGCATCTACAGGATTGAATAATCATGCCAATCTCGCAGAGAGGTAAGCTAAGCCTAATTGAACGTATCCATCCTGATACCGATGTGGCTTGGCACTGGCAAAGCTGGTGCGCAATGCCTTGGACAATGGGGCACCTGCAACCCACTTACATCCCGAGCACCCTTGGCTTTGGGGGGGCACCAGGGCCCAGGCCATTGGATTTTTGCCGACTCCTGAAGAGGGCACACACCAACTGAGCTCGAGGATACGAACTTGTGCACAATTGATCCAACAGGTCCGAAGCGGTCATGCAGCCAAACATAGCCGAATGTCTTCACGGAGGTGCGCAAATGTCTGCTTCTGGATAATTTCCTAGGTCCTGCGCGCACTGTGGCAAGAATCCCGCTCAGTCGTTGCGCATGACATCATTAATCATCAGGTATGCGATGTGGACGTTGAAGGGACGGCAAGCACGTCGCAGTCTGCCATGCGCAGTACGTCCTCTGCGACACTGCCCAGAACGAACCTTGCAACGCCTTCCCGGCTTTGTGATCCCACAACGACCAGACCGGCCGCTTCATCCTTGGCGGCCTTCAGGATCTCGTCTGCCGGTGCGTGTAGCCCCAACCGCACAAGCTGACGTCGCGATTGCACACCCGTGGTCTTTACGAACTCCGCTAGGTTTTTTGCCGCTTCTCTGCGCTGTTCGTCGATGTAGTCTTCGCGCTCGTTCACGGGCATGATGTGGCTCATGGCTAGGCGTGTCGCGGGTGCATCGTAGACATGCACAAACGTGACATCGGCCCCATCCGTAAGGCCCAAGGCGATGCAGGTCGTCGCCGCGCGCGTGGCGCCAACGGACAGATCGGTGGCCAGCATCACATGTCGGTACGGGCCAACCGGGGGGGCATTGACCATGAGTACGGGACAGCCAACAGTACGGATTGTCCGCTCGGCGGTGGTTCCGACGAACACATCGCGCAAGGCTTGCCGCCGATGCGGGCCGATAACCAAAAGATCCGGTGCCTCTTCTTCAGTTGCACGCGCGATGCCGACAAAGGCGTCGGCCAGTACGACACGGGTGTCGCAGGATACCCCGTCGACAAACTGCACCGTGCTCTGCAATTGTCGCAGCAGGTCAGAGGCGGCGGCGCTTTCCATTTCAACGATGCGGCGTGGTTGGTCGTCGTCAACAACGTGAATAATCGACAGGGACCCCCCGAACTGTTGCGCGAGCAACGTCGCACGCCGGAGCGCGCGATCTGACCTCTCGGAAAAGTCGGTGGCCAGCATGATCTTCTTCATGTCGCTCTCCTGAACGCAACATCGATCCTAGTGTTTCCCACCAAATCATGTCGTCTGCGATCTGCGTTGATCCAAATCAAATCAAATACACCAAACTTCGCTACACTGCGCGGTGCCGCACCACACAGGTAACTGGGATGACGCGCGAACAATATCAAACAGTGAAAGAGGTCGCTGACCTGCTCAAAGTAAACGAAGCCTCTGTAAGAAACTGGATCAAAAGCGGCCAGTTGCGCGCAATCGAGATCGGCAAGGGGTGGCGGGTCGCCGACAGCGATCTGGAGGCGTTTCTTTGCAGTCATTCAACGCGCGCCAAGGACATCACTCATCAGGAGGACGAGGCCAGCCAGGGCGGCGACTCTGAACACGAAAGCTAGACATGATAGGTAGCCTGCTCCACACGCCCTTCGCTGAAATCGCAGTCCTTCTTGTCCTGGCGGCAGCCATCGGCTTGTTCGGACTGCTGTTGCGCCAACCACTGATCGTCAGCTTTATTGCCGTCGGTCTGATCGCCGGTCCGTCGGCGCTTGATGTTGTCCATTCTGACGAACAAATCGACTTGCTGTCGGAACTCGGGATTGCCGTACTGCTGTTTCTTGTCGGCATCAAACTTGACGTGAAACTCATTCGATCGCTTGGTGCGGTCTCGTTGCTGACCGGGCTTGGGCAGGTCGCATTTACCTCGATCTTTGGGTACTTGATCGGCCTCGCGCTAGGGCTGGGGCATGTCACCAGCGTTTATGTCGCCGTGGCGCTGACCTTTTCGTCGACCATCATCATCGTCAAGCTGTTGTCGGATAAGCGCGAAATTGACAGCCTGCATGGCCAAATCGCCCTTGGTTTCCTAATCGTTCAGGATCTTGTGGTTGTTCTGGCGATGATCGTTTTGTCAGCCGTCGGGATTGGCGCGGTGGGCGAAGGTGGGGAGCATAGCGGGGGATCGATGCCAATTGTGCTGGCCTCGGGCGTCGCCATGGTGGCTGTGATCATCCTGTTCGTGCGTTATGTCGCCAATCCGCTGACTGAACGGCTGGCGCGTGCGCCGGAACTGCTGGTGATCTTTGCCATCGCCATGGCGGCGATGTTCGCAGCGGCAGGCGATCTTGTGGGTCTCGGCAAAGAGGTTGGCGGCTTGCTGGCGGGCGTCGCGCTTGCCTCCACTCCCTATCGTGAGACGATTGCGGCGCGTCTGGCACCGTTGCGGGACTTTCTGCTGCTGTTCTTCTTCATCGCGCTTGGCTCTGCGCTGGATCTGTCGTTGCTGGGCGCGCATGTTACCGGAGCCATCGTGTTTTCGCTCTTTGTTCTGATCGGTAATCCACTGATCGTGCTCGCGATCATGGGGGCCATGGGGTATCGCAAGCGCACCGGCTTTCTGGCCGGGATGACAGTGGCCCAGATCAGCGAGTTTTCCCTGATCTTCGTGGCAATGGGTGTCTCTCTTGGCCATGTTCAGGACGACGCGCTTGGCCTTGTCACAATGGTTGGACTGGTCACCATTGCGGCCTCTACCTACATGATCACCTATTCGCACCAACTCTATGCGCTTTTCGGACCGCTGCTTGGCATTTTTGAGCGTAAAGGCACTCCGCGTGAGCCGTCTGAATCCAGTGGCCACAGCACCCACAGCTACAATGTGATCGTCTTTGGGTTGGGGCGCTTTGGCACGGCCATCGGGATGCGGCTGAAGAAACGGGGCATCCGGGTGTTGGGCATCGACTTCAATCTGATGGCGGTGCGGCGCTGGCGTGAACTTGGGCTAGAGACCGAATTTGGCGATGCCACTGACCCGGAGTTCGTCGCCGAACTACCGATAGATCGCGCCGATTGGATCATCTCGACCGTGCCGATCCATCCGACGGGGCTCAGTCATGAGGATACGCGCAGGACCCTGATCCAACTGGTCAGGATGTCTGGTTTTTCTGGTCGCGTGGCTGTGGCCTCGCACCACCCCAAGGACACTGAAGATTTGTTTGCCTCTGGCGCTGACTTGGTGCTGGAGCCGTTTCAGGACGCCGCCGACCGGGCCGTGGATCTGCTGTGCGGCGCTCCGGCGGAAGAGCGGACTGAGATTCCACCCATTGAGACAGAACAAAAACAGGAACCCTGATGCGACATAGAGCGATCATTTGGGGAAAAAGGACTTATTAAGATGCCTGACATCAACATGCCGCCGCGGTGCCACGCGATTTCTGCTGGCGACGCTCTGCAGGTACTTGCCGCTACGGAATATGGTCTTGATGCCGAAGAGGTTGTCCGGCGTCAGGCCGAGTACGGGCTGAACCGTTTACCAGACCCACCAAAGCGCAGTCCGCTCCTGCGGTTCCTAGCGCATTTTCACAACGTATTGATCTATGTTCTGATCGCCTCTGCGGTGGTGACAGGCGCGCTGCAGCACTGGGTCGATACCGGTGTGATCCTTACCGTGGTCGTCGTGAACGCGGTGATTGGTTTCATCCAGGAAGGCCGGGCCGAACAGGCGATGGACGCGATCCGAGGGATGTTGGCGCCGCGGTCAGCCGTGTTGCGCAATGGGGTGCGGGTCAGTGTGGATGCCGCCGAACTGGTGCCCGGCGATATTGTCCTGATCGAGGCTGGCGACCGTGTACCTGCCGATCTTCGGCTGATCCAGTCGCGCGGGCTCAAGGTAGAAGAGGCGATCTTGACTGGTGAATCCGTGCCGGTCGACAAGGCCATTGCCCCCGTGGCAGAGGAGGCGGCCCTTGGTGATCGCACCTCGATGCTGTTCTCCGGGACACTGGTGTCCGCCGGGGTCGGGCGCGGCGTGGTCGCAGCGACGGGGGCGGCAACCCAGATTGGCCGGATCAGCGGGATGCTTAGTCAGGTCGAGACGTTGACGACACCGCTCGTGGCGCAGATGGATCGCTTCGCGCGCTGGCTGACGGTGTTTATCCTGATCGTGGCTGCATCGCTGCTGGCCTACGGGTATTTCGTTGGGCACATGCTCTTTTCGGATCTGTTCATGGCCGTCGTTGGATTGTCGGTGGCCGCGATCCCCGAAGGATTGCCAGCGGTGCTGACGATCACGCTGGCCGTTGGCGTGCGGGCAATGGCACAGCGCAATGCCATCGTGCGCCGCTTGCCAGCGATCGAAACCTTGGGCTCTGTCTCGGTGATCTGTTCGGACAAGACGGGGACATTGACCCGCAACGAGATGATGGTGGCATCGCTGGCGGATGCGGGCCACGTCTATTCCGTGGATGGCAACGGATATGCCCCCGAGGGCGCGGTGTCCTTGAGCGGGGCCAACGCACTTCCCGGTGAACACCCGGTGCTAATGGAATTCGCGCGCACGGCAGGGCTGTGTAACGACGCGATGTTGCGCTCCCATGAGGCGGGTTGGCGGGTCGAGGGTGATCCGATGGAGGGTGCTCTGATGGCGCTTGCCGGCAAGATCACAGATGACGGAACGAACACGTTCCGCCAGTGGATTCGCATGGACGCGATCCCCTTTGATGCGGTCCACCGCTATATGGCAACCTTGCACTGTGATGGCGCGGGGCTTTCGCGCATCCATGTCAAAGGCGCGCCCGAAGCGGTGCTCGCGCTCTGCGGCGATCAGCGCGCGGTACATGGCAGGGCAGAACCGCTCGACGTGGCGTATTGGAACGACAAGGTGGAGGAATTGGCAGGCGAAGGCCAACGCGTCCTCGCGATGGCGGTGCGCGATATGCCGGATCAGCACGCTGATCTGACGACTGCCGATCTTGACGGGCACCTTACATTGATAGGGCTGATCGGCTTGATCGACCCGCCGCGTGCCGAGGCCATCAAGGCGGTGGCAGAATGTCATGAGGCCGGGATCCGGGTGAAGATGATCACCGGCGATCATGCTGCAACCGCCCGCGCCATTGCTGGTATGATTGGGCTGAAGAACGACGATCGCGTGCTGACTGGCGCGGATCTGGAGGCAATGGATGACGCCGCGCTGGCGGATGCGGCGGTTCATACCGACATCTTCGCCCGCACCTCGCCGGCGCACAAGCTGCGACTGGTTGCGGCGCTTCAGGCGCGCGGGCTAACTGTTGCCATGACCGGTGACGGGGTGAATGACGCTCCTGCACTCAAACGCGCGGATGCGGGCATCGCCATGGGGCTCAAGGGCAGCGAGGCGGCGAAGGAGGCCGCCGAACTCGTCCTCGCTGACGATAATTTCGCCTCTATCGCCGCCGCCGTGCGCGAGGGGCGTACGGTCTACGACAACATCAAAAAGGTGATCAGCTGGACCCTGCCCACCAACGCCGGTGAGGCCATGACCATCATGGTAGCGCTTTTTGCTGGCATGGCATTGCCGATCACCGCTGTGCAGATCCTGTGGGTGAACCTAATCACCGCTGTTACGCTCGGCCTTGCCCTCGCCTTCGAGCCGTCTGAGCCGGGAACCATGCACCGGCCGCCGCGTCCAAGGAACGAACCGCTGCTGACGGGCGGGTTGATCTGGCACATCGTGTTCGTGTCGACGCTGTTTCTGGCGGCGGTGTTCGGCATGTATTTCTACGCCATTGACCGTGGGTATTCCGTAACCTCGGCCCAGACTGTTTCGATGAACACGCTGGTCGTGCTGGAGATCTTCCACCTGTTTTTCATACGCAACATCTACGGAACCTCGCTGACATGGGCGGCAGCAAAAGGCACTCGGGTCGTCTGGGGATGCGTGATCTCGGTCACGGCGGCACAATTTGCCATCACCTACCTGCCGCCTCTTCAAACGGTTTTCGGAACCGAGGGCGTGCCTGTGCGCGACGGCCTATTGATCGTTGCCGTCGGTGTCGTCTTTTTCGCGTTGATCGAGACGGAGAAAAAGATGCGTTTGGCATTCCGTGGCCCGTAGTTGGTCCGCTCGAACGCTCTAATGTGTCGGTTTTTCCAACACGTGGAATTGCCGCCCTCCTCCTGCATTGCGTTGCAAACCCTGTGCGTAGCCGGTCTCCCCAGATGACTCGATGCAGGTTTATGCGGCTTTGTTTCGATAGTTTCCGTGACGCGCGCGTCGATACTTGACGCTGAATTGGGTTCTATCCAGTCCAAACGCAATGCAAAGTGGCTCTGTGTTTTAAGGTTGCCTGGCTGTCCGCTTCACCAGCTTTGGCATGTCCTGGTATCCATTGCGGCGTTCAACAGCCCCCCACTCGGACCAACATGGCAATCGGCGCCATGTCCCAAAGGTGCTCCAAAACGCTTACGGGCAAATGGCGATGCCGCCTGGATCATTTTGATCTAGCTTGGATACGCCAAGGGCGGTGGTCTTTTGACGGCGAACCGATGCAAGGCAGTCGATGAAGGTCTGTACCAACGTTGATCGCGGGCCATCCACACGCCGCACGAACTCGAAGGGCGCCGTATAGCCCATGTCTTCGGGCAGGAGCACGACCATTTCTCCGCGCCGTATCCACGGCTCGGCTAGATGGTCCGGCAAGTACCCCAGATAGCGCCCGGAAAGGATCATGAGTGCGACGGCTTCCATGTGGGCGGCAAAGCTGGCGGGCTCTTTGTCATCGGATAATTGCTGGCGCAGGTAGCTTCGGGATATGAACGGGTATCGGCTGATCGCGTCCGGAGAAAGCTCGGTGTCGCTTCGGGTGGACAGGGGGTGACGCGCTCCGCAAACCAGCAATTGTCGTTCGTCGAAAAGCCAATCGTACCGCAGGCTGGCGCCGTGGTGAAAGAAAGACCCAATGCCAATATCGCACTCTCCGTTCAGAACCGACAGTTCGATGTTGTCCGGGGTGTCGACATAGATCCGCAACCGGGCCTCTGGCGCTTTCTGGGTAAAGAGGTCGATAGCGTCGGGCAAAGGGCTGGCAGGATTGCTGGACACATGATCAACGACGTGAACCGCTAGGTCGCCGACCAACCCGTCCCGCAGGCTGGACATGCGCGCCTCGAAACTTCCGACGGAGTCGAAGAGCGTCCGTGCCGCATCTATCACCTGCTGGCCTTCCTCCGTGAGGCGAAATCCACCGCGCCCTCGGTGACACAGCCGGAACCCGAGCTGTTGTTCAAGTTCCGACATCTGGTTGGACACGGTCGACTGTCCGAGGTTGAGCGCTGCCTGCGCCTGAGCAAATCCGCCATGCTTTACGATCTCCATGAACAGGCGCAATAGGCGGAAGTCTTTGTAAAACAGCTTCTGGCCAACATTGGTCTGGTTCATTTTCGGGTCCCCTCGGCACGATTTTGCGTCTTGGTGCTCGGAAATTAGACATGCTCTCCGCCAATCAATCTTAATCTGGAGGGGCGGGCTCTCGTTTCCGCCCTTGTGCGGAACGCGTACATTTGTCCGGATGGGGGTGGTTTTGCTCTGAAATCACCCGATTTTCGGGTGGCTGCGTAGAAAATCGGCATGACGTGAAACGTGGCCCTCATTCATGTCCGGTTGGGAATATTTGCTCCCGGTGCCCGATATTGAAGACGCGCCGGTCGTTTGTCTTGCTTGGGGCTGGAACTTGGACCGGAGCCCGCATGAAGGACGACACCGAAAAACTCGACAGGCTACGCGCCCGTTTCATGGATCGCCCAAGTGGCGAGTTCGAAAATCCGCGATTTGCTCGCGTGGCGGAAAAACTGTTCTCCGCCAGCGGTACGCGTCTGGCGCCCTATGCGGGTCGCCCGACGCTGCTGTCCGCACCAGCACGGATGGTGGACCCGGAATCACCAGATTTCTCTGGGTTGGACGTGGCGCTGGTTGGTATGCCGATGGACCTTGGTGTGACCAATCGGCCCGGGGCGCGGTTCGGCCCGCGCGCTCTGCGAGACATCGAGCGGATCGGTCCTTACAACCATGTGTTGGATTGCGTGCCGGTGGGCGAACTGAGGATCGCTGATATCGGGGATGTCCCGTTCAGAAGCCGTTTCGCGCTGGAGGACAGTCATGCTGATATCGAGAACTGGATCAGCTTGATCGTCGAGGCGGGGGTCTTGCCGGTCTCCGTTGGCGGGGACCATTCCATCACCCATCCTATCCTGCGAGCGCTGGGACGTGACCGACCGGTGGGGATGATCCACATCGACGCACATTGCGACACGTCCGGGCCTTTCGACGGCACCAAGTTCCATCATGGTGGCCCGTTCCGCAACGCCGTGCTCGACGGTGTGCTGGACCCGGAACGCACCATCCAGATTGGGATCCGCGGCTCCTCTGAATATCTTTGGGAGTTTAGCGAGGCCAGCGGCATGACAGTAGTGCATGCCGAGGACATCACCGAGGCAGGACTGCCGGACCTTATCCAGCGCGCGCGCGACGTGGTGGGCGAGGGACCGACCTATCTGTCCTTTGATATCGACAGTCTGGACCCCGCCTTTGCACCAGGCACCGGCACGCCGGAAGTGGGCGGATTGACCACCCGTGAGGCGTTGAGCCTGCTGCGGGGGATGAAAGGTCTGAATCTTGTGGGCGCGGATATCGTCGAAGTTGCGCCGCAATACGATGCCACAACGAATACCGCTCAGGCGGGCGGGCAGGTCCTGTTCGAATTGGCAAGCCTGATGTGCTTTTCGCCCGCCGTCAGCCACAAGGGGCTGACCCGGTGAGCGGCATCAAGATCCTCTCTGCGTCGGCATCGTCCGGCTTGCCGCGAATGGACAAAACCCAACTCATCGTATGGACCATGGCGCTGCTGCCCATCGTGGTCCTGTGCGTTTTCTACTTCTACCCTCTACTGCGGGTTCTGACGATCTCGTTCACTGAACCGACCCTTGGGTTAGAGAATTACCGCGACATCTTTAGCAGTTCCGCCGTGCGGCGGGTGCTGAAGACCACGCTTTGGATCTGCACGATCGCGTCGGCCGTATCGCTACTGTTCGGCTACTTGCTTGCCTATGCAATCGTACATGCCTCCACCCGGTGGCAAAGCTGGATGCTGCTCGCGGTGCTGCTGTCTTTCTGGGTCTCGGTCCTGATCCGCGCATTTGCTTGGATCGCGCTGCTGCAAACCCGCGGTTTGGTGAACGAAACGCTGCAGTTCATGGGGCTGATCGACGAACCTATCCGTTTTATCCGCAACACCTTCGGCGTGATCCTCGGCATGGTTCACTACATGATCCCCTATGCGGTGCTGCCGTTGATGGCCAACATGCGCACCATAGACACACGGTATGTTCCGGCTGCGCGGGGTCTTGGCGCGTCGCCGTTCGGCGCGTTCTGGCGGGTTTTCCTGCCGCTTAGTCTGCCGGGTCTAATCAGCGCCTCGATCCTCGTCTTCATCTTCTCAATCGGGTTCTACATCACGCCTGCGCTGCTGGGCGGGGGGCGCTCGACCATGTTGGCGGAATATATCGCGCTACAGGTCAATGAGACATTGGCCTGGGGGCAGGGAACCGCGCTGGCGTCGAGCATGTTGTTCGTTGTTTTCGCGATGCTGCTTGCGCTGGGCCGGATCGTAAAGTTCCGCAATATGTTCGGAGCAGGGTGATGGAGAGGTTACGCGGTGGCGCCGGATTCGCCTTCACCCTTTGTCTGGCATGGCTGTTGATTGCCTTCCTGATCCTGCCCCTGTTGGTGGTCATCCCGATTTCTTTCACGCCAGAGCGCTACCTGTCTATGCCCGAAGGCGAGTATTCGTGGCGTCACTACGAAACGCTGTTCACCGACCGCCGCTGGCGCAAGGGCATCTTTGACAGCACAGTCGTGGCGCTGGGGGCGTCTTGTCTGGCCATCATTCTCGGCACAATCTGCGCTATCGGCTGCTGGAAACTATCCTCACGACTGGGCGAGACGATCAGGGTTCTGGCGTTGACCCCGATGATCGTACCTCCGATCGTCCATGCGCTTGGCATGTACCGGGTCTGGGTCGATTACGGACTGATCGACAGCTACCTAGGACTGATCCTTGCACATGCGATGAAGGGTATTCCCTTCGTGGTGATCTCGGTCTCGGCGGTGATGTCGAATTTCGATCCCCGGCTGGAACAGGCGGCGCGCAGTCTGGGCGCGGGGCCGCTGACCGCTATGCGTCTGACGATCCTGCCGAATATCTGGCCCGGTGTTCTGGCAGGCGGGGTCTTTGCCTTTGCTATCTCTTGGGACGAGATCGTTGTGGCCCTCTTCCTGACGCGGCGCGCGGTCTACACGCTGCCGCGCCAGATCTGGGACGGGATACAGGACAACATTTCGCCCGCAGTGGCGGCGGTCGGTGTGCTGCTGATCTTTGTCACAATCCTCGCCGTGCTGGGCAAGATGGCATGGGATCGGCGGATGGCCACCCGCGAGAGCCGCCGCGCATGACACATCAGCCAACCACGCTCCCACACGGTTCCGCAGTCTTTTCGACCCCGCCGCAGCAAGGACCCCGATCCATGACCGAGACAAAAGCCGTTGCAAGCGGCCTGACGATCCAACGACTGGTCAAGCAATACGGCGACACCTATGCGCTGAAAGATGTCAGTCTGGACATCCCCGCCGGCAGTTTCACCACGTTGCTGGGGCCGTCCGGATCCGGCAAAACGACACTGCTTATGTCGATCGCCGGGTTCACGCGGCCGGATACCGGGCGCATTCTTGCCGGGGGCCGGGATATCATCGGCTTGCCGCCCGAAAAGCGGGAATTCGGCATGGTGTTTCAGGGCTACGCGTTGTTCCCGCACCTGACCGTTGCGGGCAATGTCGCCTTCGCGTTGAAGCTGCGCCGCCGAGGCCGCTCAGAGATCGAAGAACGGGTCAGGGCCGCGCTGGATATGGTGCAGTTGGCCCATCTGGCGGACCGCTACCCGCGACAGTTGTCTGGCGGTCAGCAGCAGCGAGTGGCTCTTGCCCGAGCGCTGGTCTTTGAGCCAGGGGTGCTGTTGCTGGACGAACCCCTGTCAGCGCTGGACAAGTCTTTGCGCGCTGACCTGCAATGGGAACTGAAAGAGCTGCACGCGCGGCTTGGGGTGACCTTTGTCTACGTCACCCACGATCAGGAAGAGGCGCTGTCCATGTCGGACCAGATCGCCATCATCCGCGCGGGTGAAGTGGTGCAATGCGGCTCTCCAGCAGAACTGTACGACCGACCCAAGACCCATTTCATTGCCGACTTCCTTGGACGTAGCAACTACGTCGAGGGCACCATGGCTCAACGTGATGGCCAACCCGTCATCCAGGCTGGCGGGCAGGTGGTGCCGGTCTCGCCCGACCTTGCCGCCCCGGCAGAGGGAAAAGCCGCGATCCTCGCCATCCGCCCCGAGAAAATCACCGTGTTGCCCGATACCGGGCAGGGACCGGGCCTGCCCGGGCGGCTGACGGCGTGGAGTTATCTTGGGTCGAGCATCAGTTGCCGCGTCGCAACCGACCTTGGTGAATTCCATGTGCAACTGCCGACATGGCAGGCGGCGTTCGAGCCAAAGGTCGGCCAGCCCCTTTGGCTGGGCTGGGCAGAGGACGCCGGCCGCATTGTGCGCGACGACAGATAATAACCGCAGGCAAACTTCAATCAGACAGATAGGGAAATTTTCCATGAGAAACAGGACACTGACCTCCGAAACCGAAACCCGCGTCGAACGTTTCCGCCAGATGACCGACGGTAAGCTGATGAACCGCCGCACCTTCCTGAACGTGCTCGGGGCGCTCGGCGTTTCGGCGGGTGCGTTCCGCATGACACCGGCCTTGGCGCAAGGGCGCGAGATCGTGCTGGTTAATTGGGGCGGCGATGCGGTCACTGCCATGACCGAGGCATTTGCCGAACCGTTCATGCAGGCCGACCCCGAGCATACCGTCTATGTAGACGGGGCGGGCCCGTCGTCCGGCGCGATCAAGAGTATGGTGGACAGTGGCGCTGTGACCTGGGACGTGGCGGATCGCAACATCCCGGCTTCGCTGGAACTGGGCCGACAAGGCCTGCTGGAAGAGATCGACTACTCAATCGTCGACCGCAACAAGGTCCGCCCGGAACACGCGGGGCAATGGGGCGTGGGCAGCTATATCTTTTCCAACGTTATCTGCTGGGACACCACGGTCTTTCCCGACTGGGAACCGGCGGGCTGGGCGGATTTCTGGAACCTCGCCGACTATCCCGGCACCCGCACCCTGCGCCGCCATATCGACGGCCAACTGGAGGCCGCTCTGCTTGCCGACGGGGTCGCGCCCGAAGATATCTATCCGATCGATGTGGACCGCGCGCTGGCCAAGATCGCCGAAATCAAGGAGAGCACGATTTTCTGGGGGTCTGGTTCCGAGAGCCAGCAACTGCTCCGCGACCGTGAGGTCGTGATGGGCAACATGTTCAACACCCGCGCCAGCGTGGTGCGCCGCGAAACCGATGCCGAGATCGAATTCACTTATAATCAGGGGATCGTCTGGCCCGGCGCATGGATCGTGATGAAGGGGAACCCCGCGGGCAGCGCGGTGTTCGATCTGATTGCCTCAATGCAGGACCCGGCGGCGCAGGTCGTGCTGTTCGAGCTATTGGGCAACGGCCCTGTGAACCCCGAGGCCGCGCCCATGGTCCCCGATGAGCTGAAGCCGTTGGATCCGGGGTCGCCAGAAAACTATGCCAAGCAGATCTCGGCGGATTCCGAATGGTATGCCGAGAACTCTGCCAAGGTGCTGAACCGCTACATCGAGACAATCTCTTGATTGCCCCGGGCGCTGCCGGGGCCTGCCGGCGCCGGATCGGCGCCCGGACCCGGCGGGGGTACAAATGACTGCTCGCCGCCCTACGATGATCCGGGGCGGGCGCCTGTTGCGCCCCGGTGCCGACACGGCGCCCGCCGCAGACATCCTTGTCGAAGGTGGCCGCATTGCCCGGATCGGCCCCCCGGGCATGGATATGCCAGAGGGGTGTGCCGTGATCGACGCCGCCGGATGCTTGCTGCATCCCGGGTTGGTGAACGGCCATACGCACGGCCACGGCCACTTTTCGCGCGGGTTGACCGATGACCTGACGCTAGAGACCCTGCTGGCGGGCAGCTTTTGGTTCAACGGCAACCGGCGCCACGAGGACAAGTACCTCTCGACCCTGGTTGGTGCGGCGGAAATGGTTCTGAAGGGCTGTACCGCTTGCTATGATCTGTTCTGGGAATTCCCGACGGCCTCGCAGGAGGGAATGGTTACCGCCGGGCGTGCCTACAGTGATGTGGGCATGCGTGCGGTGGTGGCGCCCATGGTGGCAGATGGCAGTTTTCTGGCTTCGGTGCCGGGACTGCTGGATGCTATTCCTGATGCGCTGCGCGACGAGATTACGCCTTGGACGGCGCCCACCGCTGATGCTCTGCTGGCGCGATTGGCCGAAATAGACGACGCTTGGCCTTTTGACCGCGACCGGATTGCGTTCGGGTTGGGCCCGACCGTGCCGCTACTATGTAGTGACGCATTCATGGCCGGGGCAGGGCGTATGGCACGGGAGCGGAACCTGCCTATCCAGACCCACCTGTCCGAAACACGCATTCAAGAAGTGACCGCCCGCCACCGTTGGGGGCGATCCCTGACAGAGCATCTTTTTGATCTTGGGGTGCTGGGTGATACCCTGTCGGTGGCGCATGCGGTTTGGCTGAATGAGCGGGACATCGCACTGCTGGCAGAGGCCGGGGTGACCGCCGTTCTCAATCCCAGTTCGAACTTGAGACTGGGCTCTGGACTGCCGCGGATGCGCGCGCTGTTGGACGGTGGAATGACCGTCAGCCTTGGCACCGACAGCGCCTCCTGCTCGGACCACCAAAACATGTACGAAGTGACGCGCCTTGCGGGATACTTGTCACATGTCCAGTCGCCGGATCCTGCCCGTTGGGTGACCAGCACTGAGGCTGCGCGCGCTGCGACCGAGGGCGGCGCAGCAGCTTTGCAAATGCCCGAAATCGGGCGACTGGAAGAGGGGCGCGCGGCAGATATCGTCTTTCTGGATCTTGGATGGGTGCACTGGATGCCGTTGCGCAACGTGACGATGCAACTGGTTCAGGCGGAAGACGCAACCGCTGTCCGGCATGTGATGATCGACGGTCGTATGGTCGTGCGAGACCGTCAGTTGCTGACGGTCGATCTGGCCCGGTTGCAACGGCAGGTGTCCGATGCGGTCGCCCGACTTGACGCCATGAACACGGGTAATGCGGCCCTGTTTCGGAAACTGCAACCGATCGTTGGTCGCTTCTGCTCTGCCCTATCCCCCTTTCCGCAGGCTGGTGCGGCCCCGTTGCCACCCGCCAGCGGCCCTGACCCAGATTTGAATTGACGATATGAGGACACTGACATGACTTTCCCCTATCCTGAGACCGCCACATGGCGTGATATCCCGATCTTTGACGAACTCACGTCACATGACGTGGCAGCGGCGGCCAAAGCCGGGGCCCATGTAATCGTCCCCTTTGGCGCGACGGAACAACACGCCGGGCACCTACCGCTGGGGACCGACACCTATCAGAGCGTTGATATCGCCCGGCGCGCGGCGGCCACGCTGAACCATGAGGGCTTGCCTCTTATTGTCGGACCAGCAGTGCCTTTTGGCCCCTCTGCTGTGCAAAGTGAAAGCCCGATAGACTTTCCCGGTTCAGTCTACGTCTCCCACGCCACGCTGCTGTCTCTGACACGGGACATCTGCCATGAGTTGGCGCGGCAAGGATTCAAAGTGATCTACCTCGTCTGCGGTCATGCGGAAAGCGACCCTGTGCTGCAAATCGCAGCCAAAGAAGTGTCCGAGGAAACCGATGCTTCTGTCCTGTCGGTGCAATGGCTGATCGGAACGCAGCCGAAATACGGAACGGTCAAGCGTGCGCCCGGCTCTCAGGGGCACGCGGGTGAAGGGGAAACCGCCCGGATGCTGGCCTCTGCCCCGCATCTGGTTCGGACCGACAAGTATGTCAGTTATCGCCCGGCGCTGCCCGTGGATCCTGCTGCGCATGACAAGATGCCCTACCTTGGCGGTGCCATAGGCCGCTACAAATACCCACCACAGGTTTTCGAAGGGTTCGAGGACGGGCTGTGGGGCGATCCAGAATACGCAACGGCAGAGAGCGGCGAGGCCTACTATCGTATTATCGACGATTGGCTCTGCGAAGTGATCCGCAAGGAACATGCCATGTGGCAATCGGCATGAGGCCGGCGGTGCAGGGAAAGGGTACTCGATGAGTGAACAGAGTCCGAACCATCACGCCGTACCTACCTTTGACGAGATGACCTCGGTCGAGGTCGGGGCCGCGATCAAAGAAAACGCGGTCATCTTGATTTCGCTGGGCGCGACTGAGCAGCATGGCGCGCATTTACCTTTGGGCGCCGACACAATGCAGGGGATCGAACTGGCCCGCCGCACAGTTGCCCGGCTGCATGCCGAGGGGCACCCGGCCATCGTCGGCCCGGCAATCCCCTTTGGCCCGCGTGGCTTTTTGAGTGAGACCCCCATCAAGCTGCCGGGCAACGTGAACCTGTCGGCCAGCACCTTTATGAAGGTGCTCGAAGAGATCGGTCGGGAAATCATCGACCAAGGGTTTCGTCGGGTGTACTTCCTTGGGTTTCATGCAGAGAGCGACGCACCCATGCAGATCGTCGCCAAAAGCCTGTGCGAAACCACAGAGGCGAATGTGGTAACGTTGAATTGGCTCGTCGGCGCGCGGCCGCGCTATTCAAAGTACATGGAAGCGCAGGCGCAGGATGGTCACGGCGGCGAGGGCGAAACCTGCCGGATGCTGGCCACAGCACCGCATTTGTGCCGCATGGAAAAGGCCGAACCGTGGCACCCGACCATCTCCGAAAACCAACCAGAGGCGGATGCGTTGCCTTACCTTGGTGGTGGGGTTGGACGTTTCAAGATGGCGGAGCCCTACTTTCAGGGCTTCACCTCTGGTGTAACGGGTGATCCGCAACTGGCCACCGCAGACCGGGGTGAACTGGTCTACGATCTGATGACCGGGTGGCTGGTGGACGTGATCCGTCACGACCTACAGGGAACAGAGGACTACAGCCGTGCCGAGCTTTGATGCGGGTATGATCGAAACAAGGCGATGTCGGCTATGTCTGCACAATGATCAGCGATCACGGGACGGAACCGACGTTCAGCGCCATTCTGAAATGGCAGAAGAATGCATGGATCGTTGAGAGTGAGTGATTGGGACAGTCAGCCGCCACTCAATTTCGCTGGCGTCGAAGGTTTTTCCAAATGCATTGGTCAAGACAGGTGCCGTTAAAGTTAGCGTGGTCCCCTAGGGGACCACGCTGTCAGCTTTATAGTTCGGAAAAGAACTTCGCCGACCCACGGTGTTGCGGGATGCCGACATCTTGGCGAACCATCTCTGGTGTCGTGTTCCTGAGTGCTGCGACGGCAAGACCAAGGTCGGACAGCCGTTCGTAAATCGCCTTGGTGATTTTGTAGACCACCTCTTCATCCAGATCGCAGTCGGCGATCACATGCGTGCCGAAGCTGGCCGATTGCACAGGTTCGTCCATACCCTTGTAGATGCCACCGGGAATAGTTGTCCGTTGGAAGCCGGCGTTTTTCTCTTTCAGAAATGCGAACGCTTCATCGGAAATTGGCAGGAGCCGCAGGTCACGGGCGGAGCCTACGTCCATGATTAGACTTGCCGGAACGCCTGTCGTGAGAAAGACGCTGTCGATTTGACCGTCCTTCATCATGTTGGATTGATCCGAAACGGACGAGAAGTTGATTTGATCAAGGTCATCGTAAGTCAGCCCAGCGGACTCGAGAACCATGCGCAAGATCTGTTCTGCGGTCGTGCCGGGAGGGGCAACGGAAAATCGTTTGCCCGCAAAATCCTCGAAGCTTTCGATGCCGGAATCTGTCCGTACGGGAACTTGCAAGACTTGTGGGTACAGGTAGGCGACGTTGCAGATATTCGTAACAGGTTCATCGAATGGGGCGTTGCCCAAGTGTGCATCAACTGCGGAAATCGTGCTGGATAGCCCCAGATCAGCCTTTTTGAGGCTGATGGATTTGATGTTCGCCAGGCCGCCACCCGGGCGGATGTTGATCTGGATGTCGTCGAAAAGATCCTCGACAGCGGTCTTGATGGCGCCGCCTGCGGGATACCACGATCCACCCGGCGTCGAGGTGACAAAGGTCAGGGTTTCAGCCGGTGCCGTGGAGGCCAGGCCGAGCGCCGTCACAGTGGCGATGGCGAATTTCTTGAAATGCATGAGTTTCTCCTCTGTTGTCATGCGGATTGTTTGGAGGCGTCGATCGTGGCGCTGTTCGGAACAGTGTCCGGCTTGTTGCGCTGGATCAGGTAGGCGGTCACTGCCAGCGTGATACCGGCGACGTCGCTCCAGATGCCTTGATAGATCAGGAGCATTGCCGCGATGACCAGCAAGAGCCGTTCAATGAATCCCAGTCGCCGTGTCAGATAGCCATGCAATCCTGACGCCAGGAAAGTGACGCCAAGGATGGCCGATACGGTTGCCAGACTAATCTGCATCGGCGTGCCTTGAAGGATCAAAGCGGGGCTGTAGACAAACATGAAAGGAACGATATATCCCGTCATCCCCAGTTTGAGCGCCGCAACGCTCGCCGGCCACAGCTTTGCCCCGGAAATGGCATTTGCGGCAAATACGCCAATCGCCACTGGTGGTGTGATCGTGGACATGATCGCGAAATAGAAGGCGAAGAGATGCGCGGCTTCCAATGTGACACCCAGCTTGATGAGGGCCGGGATGAGCAGGGCGGTTTGCAGGATGTAGGCGGGGGTGGTTGGCAGTCCCATGCCCACGATGATGCCAGCGATGGCAGTCATAATCAGAGCCAGAAGCATCGAGCCATTCGAGATCGACCGCACGAAGCTGCTGAAATCCAGACCCAGTCCACTGTGAATGATCACACCGACAACGATGCCCGCACAGGCACAGGCAAGAGCGACCTGACAGGCATTGATCACGCCGGTCTGGATCCCTTCAAGAACGTGGATAGTCTTGAACTCGGAGCGGGTCGTTCTGCGCAATAGGGTTGTCGGCAATATCGACAGGATCCCCAGGAAAGCCGCATAAGCTGGGCTGTAGCCATAAAAGAGCACGCCAATGATCAGGAAAAGGGGAATGATCTGGTGTCCGCGTTCCTTGAGCACCGTGCGCAGAACCGGGATCGACGCTGCATCCAGTCCGCTTAGCCCTTGGCGTTTCGCTTCGAAGTGGATTGCAAGAAAGACGCTGACAAAAAACAGGATCGCCGGAATAAGCGCGATCATCATGACAGTGATGTAACCAACGCCCATGATCTCGGCCATGACGAAGGCCGCTGCACCCATGACCGGCGGCATGATCTGACCGCCGGTAGAGGCCACGGCCTCGACCGAACCGGCGAATGCGGGCCGGTATCCAAGCCGTTTCATTAGCGGAATGGTATAGCTGCCGGTGGTCATGATGTTGGCCACCGCGCTGCCAGAGATCGACCCGAACAGTGCCGAGGACAGGCTGGCCACTTTCGCGGGCCCACCCGTGCTGCGTCCGGCAACTGCGGTGGCGAAGTCGATGAAAAACCGTCCGGTTCCCAATCTTTCGGCGAGCGCGCCGAATAGAACGAAGAGGAAGAGGTAGGTCGCCGAAACGCTCAGCGGGATTCCGAACAGCCCTTCGGTTGTAAGGTAGAGCACATCAACCAGATAATTCATGTCCAATCGCCCTGAGGCGATGGCGTAGACCATGAAGACA
This sequence comes from Antarctobacter heliothermus, assembly GCF_002237555.1. NCBI lineage: Bacteria > Pseudomonadati > Pseudomonadota > Alphaproteobacteria > Rhodobacterales > Roseobacteraceae > Antarctobacter > Antarctobacter heliothermus. The sequence continues at coordinate 1,804,739 of NZ_CP022540.1, forward strand.
AGGGCTGTCAGGGGCAGGGCGGGACCAAGCGTTCGGCGACACCCTTCTAACACCAACGCTGTCAGGCCGATGCCCATCCAGAATTGTGTGGGTGAAAGTTCATCCACGAACTGAAAGCGGTAATAAAGTGTTTCTTGAATTGCGAGCAGGTAACCAATCGAAACCAGCATTCCGGCGATCAAGAGCAAATCCATAATCCGCGACCAGAGTGGTCCGCCTGTAAAAGCTGGATAAATCAAGAAAACGATGCCTAGCGCAAAGCCCAGATGGATGCCGCGAAAGACAAAAGGCTGAGGCGCGCCGAAGATGACGGCATTGAATTGAAAGGCGGTCATGCCGAGCATGGCCGCGAGAACGGTCCAGCGCAGAATCCTGTGGCGGTTGGCAAGCATCGATCTATGAGTTCCTTGCGTTTCGATGTGGTGCGCGCCACTTTTGCGCGCGCTGACGATGTCCACGATCAACGTGAGCAACAAAAAGACGTTGGCCGGGTGACGGCCCGCGTAAGGGTTTGTGTCGTCACCGGGCGGGGTGAACTAACGGTACGGCCTCGCTCATGACTCTGTTGAGGAGCTGACATGGGTGGTTTGGGGGCCGCGTAGATCCGCAAGCGACCGTGCACCCATCTGGATCATGTTGTTTTCAAGGTCGCGGCGTAGAATGCCATAGGCATGGTCTGCCCCCGGGGCGCCCAATGCGGATATCGAATATAGGAAGCCCCGTCCTAGAAAGCAGAAGTCGGCGCCCAGTGAAATGGCACGGGCAATGTCCAGCCCGCCACGGATACCGCTGTCGAATATGATCGGGACTCGTCCGGCGGTTGTCTTGACGATCTCTGGGAGCATCTCGATCGCGGCATGTGCGCCATCGAACTGCCGCCCGCCGTGGTTGGAAACCCAGACAGCGTCCGCCCCATGGATTATCGCCTGTTCCGCATCATCAGAGTGCATCACACCCTTCAGGATGAGATTGCCGTCCCAAGCCTCGCGAATACGGGCAAAGTAGCTCCAGTCGGGGCGGCCGTCGACGATGCGACCGACCAGCCGTGTGCCCTTGTTCATCCGATCAAAGGAAAAGTATTTCTCCAGTGTCTTGAACCGCGGCAGCCCGTACTTCAGAGTCTCCATCGCCCAACGGGGTCTTTTCATAACCCGCCACAGGGTTTTGGCGTTCATCTGGGGCGGCACAGTCAGACCGGCGACCAGTTGTCGCTCTCGCGTGCTGCTTACCGGAACGTCCGCCGTGACGGCGATCGTCTTGATCCCAGCAGCCTTGCAACGGGCAATCAGGTCGGCGAGGACTTCGGGCTCTTTGGGGCAGTAGATTTGCATCCAAGTGTTTTTGCCGGCCTTCGCCGCCACGTCCTCGGGTGTTTCGTTGGCCATCATACTCAGGCAGTAAGGAAAGTCATTGTCGCCAGCGGCTTGCGCCAACATCAGTTCCGCTCCGGGCCACATCAAGCCGGTACTGCCCACCGGAGCCGCGCCGAACGGGACTGAGTACTCTTGGCCAAATAGCGTGGTGCCAACATCAGGAGAAAACCGGCCGCCCAAGGAACGGGGTGCCAAGTTGACCTCGTCAAAAGCAGATTGGTTGCGGTTCACCAGCCGCTCCATTCCCGTCCCGCTGTCGAGGAATTCCCAGGCAAAAAAGGGAATGCGCTGACGCGCTCGCTTTTTCAGGTGCCAGATGGATGGGAATTTGCTTTCGTAGTCCATTCTTCAGAATTCTCCATGGCGCTTAGTAGCTAGAGTAAACGCGACCTCTGTTTGAACCGCGCCCGACAAAGCTATGTATTCGGAGGAGGGCTCTCGGCGGTTCACGCAGCCGACCGCGAGAGTGGAGCAGTGGTCCACTACTGTGCACTCGTTGATCCGACCTTGGGGTAGGCCAGCAGTGCTCTCCGCCTTTGACGCGCGGCGGCATCTTGGTCCGCATCGCCCGCGCTGGATGTTGGTCAACGGAGATTGGTTAACTTGTAATGAAACGTAACAATTAGGCTGTCTGCGAGTGTGGGGCCCCCAGATGGCGTCATGCCACTGTGGATGCCGAATATTTTTCGGCACATTAGCGCATAAATCCAATTGTGTACGCTGCATAAACCCCTCCTCCAAGGTGTCATGCTCTGGCTGCGGTCGGGGGGATTCCCCACACGTTGCCGATGTTGGGAATCGATACGAGTTGAGGGATAAGTTGTCAACAAAAATGACAAATAAATTGACATGTCATACTACTTATTGCATTGCGCATCCGGGGTCGCGATGCTGGTAAGAGGTCCGGATCGGATGGCATCTGAGTTTGGCAAGGTCAGATCACCGAAGTTAAGAGGAGTTTTGCCTGCAGATGGAAGCAGAGGATGACATGGATTCGGCGCCTCTAGTCTTGTCCCCTGGAAAGCGGCCGCGCCTGAGTGACCAGTTGTATTCGCAAATTCTTGAGCAAATCGTCTCGGGGCGGCTAAGCGAAGGATCCCGGTTGCCACCGGAAAAAGAAATCTGTGAGATGTTTGGCGTCTCGCGCCCGGTCGTCCGTGATGCGTTGCTTCGGCTTCGATCAGATGGGCTAGTGCAATCACGTCAAGGCAGCGGAACATTTATACAGCGCCGCCCCGCCAAGAGATTGAGCGATTTCGGCGGTATGGACCAAGTGCCGGAATTCCTTCGAGTGTTGGAGCTGCGGATGCCGGTCGAATCCGAAGCCGCCAGATTGGCCGCAGAGCGCCGTACAGCTGCACAGCTACGAAAAATTGAAGATGCCCATCGGCAAATGGAGCGTGACGCCGAAGCCGGGAACATACCTGCCGAACCTGACGCTGCTTTCCATAATGCCATTGCCGCCGCGACAGGAAATGACAAATTCCTGTCGCTGTCCCGCTCGATCCAGAGTTCAATTTCCAGCTTTCGAACAGTCGCATCCAATGTGACGAGGACGGGCCCGCGGAAACGGATTGTTCAGGTTCTCAGTGAACACACTATGATCCTTGAAGCTATTCAATCCCGTGAAACCGAAGCGGCCAGAATTGCAATGATGTTCCATTTGGAGCGCGCCCGACGCCGTGTGACCGACCGCTCCGAAGATTCCTGACCTGGGTTCAGCCAGAGTACGCCGTTTGAAACGGGCGCTAGGCCAGACGTCAGCGGACCGGTCAGCATCTGACGGCGACGGCGCGTGGACGCAAGAGGGGTGGCGTCCACTGGCTGTGTCTACTTCGCGCATGGCTCTTGATCTCTGGGCGCTGGGGCCAGAGCGATCATGTCCTCACGCAGCGTCCCGTCCAGAAAGTCCAGCGCGTTCTGAGCGGAGCGCGTGGCCATCCGGATCGTGCTTTGCATGGTCATCGCAGCAGAATGGGGCGTCACGATCACGTCCTCCCGGCCAAGCAGCGGGTTATCCGGATGTGGCGGTTCGTCCAACAGAACATCGGTCGCGTATGCTCCCGGACGACCCGCATCCAGTGCGGCAGCCATTGCGCCCTCGTCAACGATCCCTCCGCGCGCCGTATTCACAACGATTGATCCCGGTTTCATGCGTGCAAGCAAATCGCGGTCGAATAGATTTGACGTCTCTGCCGTTCGGGGCATGTGGATGCTAACGATATCTGCCTGGCTGACCGCCTCTGCAAGCGAGTCCGCCAAACTATACCCTTCTGGCAGGCCGGCATCCTTTGGCCGAAAAGGGTCGAAGACTGTGATCTGCGCGCCGAAGGCGGCGGCGCGCTGGGCATAGGCCTGGCCGATCCGGCCAAACCCGACCACCAGCGTTTGACTGCCATTCAGATCGCGCGCTTTGAGGTTTTCCCGAATGGCCCATTTGCCGTCACGAACCGCACCATTGGCGCGATCGAGATCTTTGCAGGCGGCCAGCGTAAGAGTCATTGCGTGTTCGGCCACAGAAATGAGGTTGCTGTCCGCTGCGATGGCAACGCCAATTCCAAGCGGTTGAAGCACCTCAAATTTCAGGTTGTCGCATCCAACGCCGTGGCGCGAAACCAGTCGCAGCCGGGTGGCCTGTTGAAACATGTCATCCGCAAGCACACGGGCGCGAATGAGCACCACCTCGGCATCCTGAATGTGCTTTGCGATATCCGCTTCTGTTGGATTTGGCAGGTGAACCAGTTCAACGTCTGATCGAGCCCGCAAAAGGTCCAGCCCATCAGGGTGGATCGGGTCAAGCGCAAGTACTTTGGCCATTATGTTACCTTCAGGCGTTCGGCGGCCGCAGCCGCCGTTTTCGGAAAAGAATAGTGTTCGCAGGTCGTGGCGATCATGGTCGTGCAAAGCTCATTTCCTTCGCGCGCGGTGTTGGCTCGGGTTGCGAAAGTTAGCGCTCTGATCTGCGGGCTGGGTTGTGGATAGCGTCACTAAACATGTGGGAGTGATCGCTTTGCGTCGGGTCGGGCAGTGGATCGGCAATGCCCGACCCGACGCGGGGCGGCGCCCCTTGGGGCAGAGGGTTAGCGAGGTTGTCCTGCTATCCCGTCACTTCAAGCGGGTTAGCAGGGATGAGGTGTCCCAGCGGCCGCCGCCTGCCTTCTGCACATCCGCGTAGAACTGATCTACGAGCGCGGTAACGGGCAGGCTCGCGCCGTTGGATTTGGCCTCATCCATGCAAATGCCAAGATCCTTTCGCATCCAGTTCACTGCGAACCCATAGTCGAACTTGCCATCACCCATGTTGGTTGCACGGTTCTCCATCTGCCAAGAGCCGGCGGCTCCTTTGGAAATCACGTCGATCAGAAGAGGGATGTCCAATCCGGCCTTCTGCGCGAAATGGACGCCCTCGGACAACCCTTGAACCAGGCCTGCGATACAAATCTGATTGACCATCTTGGCCAATTGGCCTGCTCCGGTGCTGCCCAGCAGTTTGCAGGATTGCGCGTAGGAATCGATGACCGGTTCGACCGCCGCGAAGTATTTTTCTTCGCCGCCGCACATGACCGTCAGAACCCCGTTTTCCGCTCCTGCCTGACCACCTGAAACTGGGGCGTCGATAAAGCCAATGCCCCGCTCTGACGCGGCTTTGGCCAGATCGCGGGCCAAGCTGGCAGAAGCGGTTGTGTGATCGACGAGAATGCTGCCTTTGCTCATGCTGGCAAGGGCGCCCTCGGAGCCTACCGACACCTCCCGGACGTCGTCGTCGTTTCCGACGCAGATAAAGACATACTCGCAGTCTTTGGCGGCTTTTTCGGGTGTGGTGGCAAAGGACGCGCCGTATTCCGCCGCCCAAGCCTCGGCTTTGGCGGTCGTCCGGTTGTAGACAGTAACGTCATGTCCATTTTTGACGAGATGCCCGGCCATCGGGTATCCCATTACGCCCAGTCCAATGAAGGCAACTTTTGCCATTTTCAGCGTCCTTATGCGTTGTTGGTTTCAGCGGTGCCCAGGTTCTGGAACGTGTCGCGCAGAGAGCTTGAGCGCGCCGTTGCCCCGGCCATCAGGTAGTTGTGATCGGTCCCCGCGAGGACAAAGCGTACACCCTCGGTCATGTAGCGCGAGGCCCACTCGGTGTCGTAGACGCCACCCATGCCCATGGCCTTGCCCGATTTGCGGCACGCGGCGGCGACCTTTGCAAAGGCATCCTGCATCTTGGGGTGCCCGATTTCGCCGGCTACTCCCGTTTCGGCGGAAAGGTCCGATGCGCCGATCATCAGGACATCTATGCCCTTTGTCGCGGCAATGGCGTCTGCATTTGCCACGGCCTCAGGCGACTCGATCATGCAGATGACGATGATCTCGGAGTTTGCCTTGGCCATGGTTTCGGCATTGCCGGCTGCCTGATATCCGAAAATTGCAGGCGCCCCGCCCCAGCTGCGATGACCGTCCGGCGGGAAGCTGAAGGCATCGGCGGCTTGTTTCGCTTCTTCTGGCGTATCGACGTGCGCCACGACGATCCCTTGCGCACCATTGTCCAGTGCACGCGTGCCTTCATCCAGGGACGATTTCATGACCCGGACAAGTGGGGTAGTGCCACTCGGAAGGGCGGCGATGCAGACTTGGGCCAGCTGATCCTGACTAAACGCGCCATGCTCGGCATCAATGAACAGCCAGTCGTGGTCACATGCGCGTGCCAACAGGCCAGCACCGGCTGACCGCAGGTGGTTCAGGCCGAAACCCAGTGCAAGTTTGTCCTCTCGCAGTAGCTTGAGAGTTTGATTCTCGAAAATGTTCATTGTGTCTCCGTGACCGGGTCTGCGTGGCGCACCACGTTCGTCCCATGCTCAATTGCAGAATGTAACATGCGCGTCCTTTTCGTGGATGTTGGGTGGGCGCATCCTCCACTGTCCAGATGCGCGCGTATGTTTAGTCGCCAGTTTTTGGGGCAACAAATTTAAACACCGGTCTACCAATTTGAGTAGCGCATGGCTGTTTTCGTTGTCAACAGGCCTTTGGCGATGCCCGCGGAAATCAAATTGGTGGCTTGACCGGATTACCTTGCAGGTGTGAACCGCTATCAGCCCTCTTCGGGCAGCGGCGCACTAAGTTCGATAACTGCGCCGTGGACGCTTTCTTTCAGAAAGCTCACCTGTCCACCAAGGCCTCCCTTGTCGATGGGGCCGCCGGGATGTGTTTCAGTAGCCTCTTTCAGTGACTCGACGTCGAAGCAAATGTGGTGAAGGCCTTCGCCTTTTGTGTCCAGGAAATCGCGCACAGGCCCAGGCCCAATCGGTGTCACGAGCTGAAGAACGGTGTCGCCGACCTCCAGAAATGCCATGCCCAATGTGCCGGGGCCGTTAGTGGCCTCTCGAATGAGCGTAAGGCCGAAGTCCTTGGTGAACGTTTCAACCGCGGCATCGAGATCGTTCACGGCGATCGCGATGTGGTTAATGCGTTTTGCCTTCATCAGGCACTCCTTCATTGACGTTTCGAACGTAGCTTGTTCTATTTGGACGACCGGTGCACCAATTTGTAGGGCGTTTTGCTCCGGGCCGCAAGTCGAGGTTTTCGCCACTTACCTCTGAAGCCCCGCTGTGGGATAGTCGGAGGCAGCGGATACGCCCAAGGAACCGACGATGGCCGGCAAGATCAAACCAATTGAACAACAGCGGCAACCATCAGTTGCCGTGGAAGTCACCAAGAACCTTTTGGGCTTTCTGCTTTCGGGCGATATCAAGCCAGGTGACCGGCTTCCTCCTGAGCGCAAGCTGGCCGAGGCTCTTGGCGTCGGGCGTACGGTTCTACGCGAGGGGTTGAAATCTCTCACTGTGCTTGGCTTGGTCGAGGGTCGGCAGGGAGATGGAAACTACTTGAAAGCGACCGAGTCAGAGTTCCTTCCGCGGGCAATAGAGTGGGGTATGTTGCTCGGGGCCAAGGTGACCAACGACCTGATCGAAAGCCGCCAAGTACTTGAACTCTCGATTGTCCGCTTGGCAGCAGAGCGTATTACGGACAAGGAAATCCGGAAGCTTGATGAGCTTATGGACAAGATGCGCGACGCCGACGATGCGGCCAAGTTCGCACGCGCAGACGTCGCCTTCCACCTAGTGATCGTGAAGGCTGCCAGAAATGAAACATTGCTGCAGATCATGAACAACATGCTCTCACTGCTTAAGGTCTGGACAAGGCGGGTCTTGGCAGAAGAAGTCGATTTCGACGAGCTGATCGATCAACATTCCGGGATTGTGGAAGCTCTGCGTGCGCATGATCAAGATCGTGCAGTGTCGGCCATGCAGTTGCATCTGGAAAGTGTATTGTCAAAGTTGCAGCAGACGGTGTCCTCAACGGGCGGCAACATTGGGGAGCAAGCGAATTGAAGTCCGCTACATCTTGGGCAGATCTTGGCGCCAGTTAAGTTTTTTTCTCCTTCTGATGGGGAGGGGGGGCTTTGCCAATCCAGTGTTTTTCGGTGGCAGTTGCGGACTTCCGGTCGCCTGCATTGGTCCGCACGCCGATTGTGCGGACGTCGCAAATGCCTCACACATCACAGTGCCGCAAGCCTTGGTTTGCTGGCGCCAATATCGGAATCTGCTGTGAAAATCCCGCCGGCATGCGGATAGTCAGTCAGTTCTTCGTCTGTCAGGCGCATGCGCAGGCTAGTTATGAAAATTTGTCGGTTTGATGCGCCGCCAATTGTCAAACAGGTTGGGCCGCGTGTTGGCAGATTGATCTTGGCGTCGATCTTGCCATCCTTGGTTATGCGTACGATGCAGCCGGCCCACACCCGTGCGGACCAATAGCTTCCCTTTTCATCTACATAACCGCCGTCTGGCGCGCCCGGGGCTATGTCGCTTCCCGCCAGGGGCGAAATTTCGGTGAACTGATCAAAGTCGCCCTCGATACTGAACCGCCGGATCACACCGTCATGGGTGTCCGTGAAATACATGATCCGACCATCTGGAGAGAAGTCCAATCCATTGCTCACCACGATCTTGTTCAAAAGTTGAACAAGCGTGCCATCCGGTTTCAATCGGTAAAGCCCGGCGAGCGGCTGCCTGTTCGCCCGATCGGCGGGTTCGTGGAATGTGCCGAAGACCACACCACCAAATGGATCAACCGTTGCGTCATTGATCCTTGTCTCGGAAAGTGAAGGCTCCACCTCTTGTAGCGTGGCAAAACTTGTCAGGTCTTGGTTGGATATCACGACGCGCTTGGGAAAGCCGATCACGAATCCCGCCTGCTTCCTGGGGCGAATAAAACAGGCCCGGTCTGGCAGATCGAAATGGGTTACTCGGTTTTCCATATCAAGACGGAACACCTGACAATTGTGGATGTCCGTCCACCACAGGCAGTTATCTCGCGGATCCCAGAAGCAGCTTTCGCCCAGCGTGTTCCTAGTGTCGGCCAGAAGTGTTGCGTTCATCGGAGGTCTTTCGGTGTTTGTGGTCGGTGATTTCAATGGCTGAGTTACAAGGCGTGGTACGGGGTGTTGCCCCAAATTCGGCTCATGCAGCAGGTCAAAGGTTGGCGTCTTGAATTGCCCGGCCCGGTGTTTTGGGCGCTCGATCGGGGGCTGTGGCCGCAAGCGGGGACCATCACGCCATGTGTCGCATATAGTCCGAATAGATTCCGGAAATATTTTCAGCCACGTCCAGAAGGGATTGCAGATACGTTTCAACAAATGTGTCGGGCGCAAGTTTGCTCGCGAACTGCGAGACAATGAGGGCCAGCTTGACGTTGTTTGTGTGGTCTCGGATCGGTGCTGCCATCGAAATCAATCCACTTTCGATCTCGAACCGGGATGTGGCATAGCCTCTGGCCTGGATCTTGTGCGCTTCTTTGACCATCTCTTCCGCTTGCGTGATAGTTTTTTCGGCGAGCGCCGTAGGCGTATAAGCGTCAAACCAGGCGTGGATTGCATCGTCGGACATTTCCGAAAGCAGCAGCTTGCCGCCCGATGAGGCATGCGCTGGCAACCGGTCGCCTAGGGCGAGTTGCGATGCAAAGACCCGCCTCGACGGATCACGGCAAAGGAACATCACCTCAGGCCCGCGCAGCGCCACGATGGAACAAGGGCAGTTAATTCGGACGGACAGTTCTTTGACCTTCTCCGTCATGATGGACAGAATGCTGTTCTCAGCAAGAAACGACCGCGAGATCGACATGCATCGCTCAGTCAGGACATAACCATCCCGTGCGGGCGCCAGATAACCCAGCGCATGGAGGGTCAGCATTATCCGTCGCGTCGCGGCCCGACTGATCCCAAGATGGTCAGCGGCGACCTGAAACGTGACGCTTCGGACTTCGGGGCTGAACAGTTCCAGAACTGCCAACCCCCTTGCAAGGGTTAGCAGGTAATCCTTCGGCTTTTCGCTAGAGATTTCCGAAAACCGTCTGTCTGAGAACTTGGTTCCTGTCACGTCCGGATATGCCCTCAAAAGATTTTGGGTTCAGGTACCTTTGCACCCGACGCGGTTTCGAGGAAATCGAAATCGCATCCATCATGCGCCTGAGAGACGTGCGCGGCGAACATCTTGCCAAATCCTCTTTCATATGGCGCTTCCGGCTGAACCCAAGCGGCCCGACGGCGTGCAAGCTCATCTTCGGATACGTCCATATGAATGCTGCGCGCAGGAATATTGACACTGATGAGGTCGCCAGTCCGGAGCAGGGCCAGTGGACCGCCGACCTGCGCCTCGGGAGAAACATGCAGGATGCAGGCACCGTAACTTGTTCCGCTCATCCGCGCATCGGACAATCGCAACATGTCTCGAACGCCGGCTTTCACGAGTTTTCCCGGGATCGGCAGCATCCCCCATTCGGGCATTCCCGGGCCTCCGACCGGCCCCGCATTTCGCAATACCAGAACGCTGTCTTCGGTCACGTCCAGATCGTCGTCGTCGATTTGCGCCTTCAACTCTTCGTAGCTGTCGAACACCAGTGCCGGGCCGGTGTGTACCTGATATTTTGCGCTACACGCTGACGGCTTAATGACACAGCCTTCGGGCGCAAGGTTGCCTTTCAGAACGGCAAGTGCGCCTTCCGCGTAGATCGGCTGATCGCAGCTTCTTATGACATCGTCGTTGAAGACCCGTGCACCTGCGATATCATCGCGCAACGGTTGGCCCGTGACCGAAATCATTTCGAGATCCAGATGCTCGGATATTCTCGTCATCAATGCGGGCAGCCCACCCGCGTAATAGAAGTCTTCCATCAAATAGGTGTCACCGCTTGGGCGCACATTTGCGATGACGGGCACCTTGCGGCTTGCTGCATCGAAATCAGCCAGAGAAACGTCCACGCCGGCGCGGCGCCCAATCGCGATCAGGTGAATGATCGCGTTGGTCGAGCAGCCCATCGCCATTGCGACGGCAATAGCGTTTTGTACCGAAGCTGGCTTTACAATGTCTGATGGCTTCAAATCTTCCCACACCATGTCGACAATTCGGCGCCCGGCCATTTTGCTCATCGCTATATGGTTGGAATCCGCAGCCGGAATTGAAGAGGCTCCGGGCAGTGTCGTTCCCAATGCATCGGCAATCGCCGTCATGGTCGAAGCCGTGCCCATCGTCATGCAGTGACCATAGCTGCGCGCGATCCCGCGCTCCACGCCCTCCCAGTCTTGCCGGGTTATGTTGCCGGCCCTCAGCTCGTCCCAATATTTCCAGCTGTCAGAGCCCGAACCAAGTGTCTTTCCCTGCCAGTTCCCGCGCAGCATGGGGCCCGCGGGAATATAAACGGCGGGAACATCCATGCTGAGCGCGCCCATCAACAAGCCCGGAGTTGTCTTGTCGCAGCCGCCCATCAACACAACCCCGTCGATGGGATGCGAACGGATCAATTCCTCGGTTTCCATGGCAAGAAGGTTGCGATACAGCATCGCGGAAGGCTTGACAAACTGCTCTGCCAGCGAGATCGCAGGCAGTTCAATCGGAAATCCACCGGATTGAAGGATTCCGGCCTTTACCGATTCCGCGCGTTGACGGAAATGGGCATGGCACGGATTGATGTCTGACCATGTGTTTATGATCGCAATCACGGGGCGACCTTGCCAATCGACCGGGTCATAGCCCATCTGCATCATGCGCGATCTGTGCCCAAAGGTCCGCAATCCGTCATCGCCGAACCAGCGGTAGGACCTGAGAGATTCTGCTGTCTTTTTCATTAGGTATTCATCCCCGACGTTGTCGTCTTTCAGGTTGCATGCCCTGAACACGATGAGGCTCCCGGCAATTGGCGACGGGGTGATCGTGCTTTTTTCCAAGCCTGTTTGTGAAAAGTGAAACGCGAAGTCAAACGTGCAACGCGAGTGTGCGATTATCGCACTTCGGAAGGTAGCGTGGATCTGATGATACTAAGTTATACAGATGTGAAGCTGTACAGGAAGTATGCGTCTACCAGCGAAGTGTGTGCGATAATCGAACGGGTGGCTAATATTGTTGACGAGCACACGCGCCAAACCTAGTCCCGGTGGCAATCACAGTATCGGTTAACAGGAGGAGTAAAACCGGATGGGTAAGCTTTTTGGACTTCGGAGCTTGGTCGGAGCGGCCGCCGTTGCCGCATCGATGGGCGGGGCAGCGTATGCTCAAGACCTCAAACTGGGATTGGCGCACAACGTCGGGCCTGATCATGTCATGGCTGAGACGCTCAACTACTTTGCTGACAGAGTGGCCGAGTTCTCGGACGGTTCGATCGAGGTGGTCGTCTACGGCGGCGGGCAGATGGGCGAGACGCGTGATGTTGTGCCCATGATGCAGCAAGGCGCCATGGACATGAACAAGAGCTTTCATGGCGAACTGGAAGCGTTTGAACCCTCGTTCTTCGTGTTCAACGTGCCTTATCTGTTTCAAGACATCGAGCACCTGCGCCGTTTCCTGTACAGCGACGCCGGAACAGAGCTGAGCGAATCGGTCAACGATAAAGGCTTTTTCAACTTGGCCGCGTATGGTGCCGAAGCGAGAAGTTTCTACACAAACAAGCCGATCAGAAAACCCGAAGACCTGGATGGGGCAAAAATCCGGGTGTTCGCAACACCGACGACTAACAGAATGGTTGAGCTGATGGGGGGCGCACCGGCGCCGATTCCGTGGGGTGAAACCTACTCGGCAATCCAGCAAGGTGTGATTGATGGCAGCGAGAACAATATCACTTCCTACGTCGCCGCACGTCACTATGAGGTCGCCAAGATCTATTCGAAAGACGAGCATACCATGGTCGTCGACTATCTGAGCATTGCAACCAAAACTTGGGATAAGCTCACCGACGAGCAAAAATCCGTACTCAAACGCGCGGCGCGTGCCTCGGAAGAGCACCAGCAGGAAGTTTATACAATTCAGGTGGCGGATGCCTATAAACTGCTCGAAGAAAAAGGCATCGAAATCGTCGAAGTTGACAAGGAAGCCTTTCGGAAATCCGTTCAACCTCTGATCGATGAGTTGATGCAGGATCCTGAAAAGGCGAAGTGGATCGAACGCGCTCGAGCACTTGCTGCCGAATAAAGACGCGACACAGGACACTCCCGGTGCAGTGACATGCATTGGGGGTGTCTTTTCCCTATCGGGCTTTCGAGGTGAGCAATGCGAATACTGAGATGGATTGAAAGGGTGCTGGACACCCTGCTTCAGACGGCGATCTTGGGCCTAGTGACGGGCTTGATTGTCACGGTCTCATGGCAAGTCTTTAGCCGATACATTCTCAACAAGCCGAGCACTTCGACCGACGAACTGGCTAGGTTCATGTTGGTTTGGCTGGTCTTGCTAGGCGCGGCTTATTGCGTCGGCAAGAAAAGCCACCTAGCGATCGACCTGCTGTCCATGGGGTCATCCATAAAGATCCGCCAGTGGTTCAATCTCTACGTCGACTTGATGATCCTTGGCTTCACGCTCTTCGTGATGGTGTATGGGGGTTTTCGTCTTCTTGCCTCGATCGCGTCAAGCAACGGGATCTCTCCGGCGATGCAGATGCCACTGGAATACCTGTTCATGATCTTACCGGTTAGCGGCCTCCTGATGGCGGCCTACTCCACCTTGTCAATCATGACCTTCCTGATCACCCGATTTGAGAAACCTGGTCTTGCGTCGCAAGGGCCTGGAACTCTCAGGGACTAAGAGGACAAACGCATGGAAGTTAGCGTCGCAGGCGTTCTATTCGGAATTTTCTTCCTTTTGGCGTTCACGGGTGTTCCAATTGCGTTCGCACTTGGCATCGCTTCAATTGTCGCAGGAAGCATGATCCTTCCCTACGAGATCATCCTGACAATTATCAGTCAGAGAATGGTTTCGGGGCTCGACAATTTCTCGTTGCTGGCCATACCATTCTTTATTCTTGCGGGTTCATTGATGAACCATGGCGGTATCGCTCTGCGCTTGATCAATTTTGCGCAACTTTTTGTCGGCCGCATGCCTGGCTCGCTGGGCCATGTTAACGTAGTCGCAAACATGTTGTTTGGCTCGATTTCGGGTTCGGCCACGGCGGCAGCTGCGGCGGTGGGCGGAACGATGGCACCTTTGCAAAAGGAAGCCGGCTTTCCACCTGAATACTCAGCATCTCTGAATATCACGTCCTGTGTCACAGGACTTTTGATTCCCCCATCCAATGTCATGATCATTTATGCAGTCACGGCCGGGAATATCTCGATCGCGGCGCTCTTTGTAGCTGGATATCTTCCGGGCATCCTTATGGGACTGCTCTTGATTGCAGTAGGCTACATCATCTCGAAACGTCGGGGTTATCAGACCTCGCAAGAGCATTCGCTGCGCGACGCATTGAAAGCCTTCATTGCCGCCATCCCAAGCCTTTCTCTGATCTTCCTGATCCTGGGCGGTATCGTTTCGGGTGCCTTCACCGCGACCGAGGCATCCGTGGTCGCCGTGCTGTACGCATTGATACTGTCAATGTTCTTCTATCGATCTATCAAGATCAGTCAGTTGCCAAAGATTTTCATGGAATCCGCCGTCACGACCTCTGCCGTTCTGGTTCTGGTTGCGATGTCGATCAGTATGTCCTGGGTCATGGCCCGAGCCGAGATCCCGCAAACAATCACCGACGCATTGCTGACAATTTCTGACAACAAGATCATCATCCTACTGATCATCAACATCATTTTGATCGTTGTCGGGATTTTTATGGACATGACACCGGCGATCCTGATCTTCACTTCGATCTTTCTGCCAGTCGCCACCAAGATCGGCATGGATCCGATGCATTTCGGTATCATGATGATCTTCAACTTGTGTATCGGTCTATGTACGCCGCCAGTGGGGGTCGCGCTATTCGTCGGCTGCTCCGTTGCAAAAGTCAGCGTGAAACAAGTCCTATTGCCGATTATGCCGTTCTTTCTTGCATTGTTGATCGGGCTCGCGCTTGTTGTGGCCTTCCCGCAGCTCAGCTTGTGGCTACCCGAACTGATGGGTCTCATTGACAGGCCGAACTGACGGCGATTTTGATCCTAAAAGTGTCCCGGCTCAGAGCTAGATTTACCGCGTATTGATCACGCAACACGCTGGCTCTGGGCTTACATCAATGTGCGACCCAACATGGGCATCGGAGAGCTGAAACCTATACGGACGTTGAATGAGCCCAGATTCTGTTCGTGGCGCCCATTGGAAATGGGAGCATTCCCGCTCTCTAGACCTGTCCCGCAATCGTCCAGCCCCAATTGCTCGTCTAGGCGACACATGACCTCATCTTTCAAGGGCAGCACGGGAGGTCGTCCAGCAATTCGACTGGCAAGCCCCAGAAAATCAGCACCACGCATCCCGGCTCTGACCAGACGGAATGAACGCTGCCCGGTGCATTGCAGATTATGTCGCCGGTTGAGTAGGTTCCATGTTCGTCGCTTTGGTTCCCGTCCAGCACAATGATCGTTTCGATCCCGACGTGTCTGTGACGCGGCACCGAAGCACCCGGCTGATATTTCAGCACGGCCCATTCCGCGCCACTGTCGGGCTCTTTCCAAAGCCTGTGGATGGTGACACCCGGTCGGAACGGCCCGTAGTCGAGCCTGTCCCAGCCCCCGGTGATAATCTGTTCAAAGACAGCAGGTCTCATTGCGCCAGACTCTTCAGCACATCGTCAGAGCTGCTGACACAGCCAAAGACACCGCCCTGCATGAGCACCATGTTGATCGCGGCGTCGTGGTTTGCGCGATCCGTCGCCCCACAGCAATCCTCAAGCAAGACACATTCGAACCCGCGATCATTGGCCTCGCGCATGGTGGTGTGAACGCAGACATCGGTCGTAATGCCGGTCAGCAGCAGGTTTTCGATGCCCTTGGTCCGCAGGATAAGCTCCAGGTCGGTGGCGTAGAAACTGCCCTTGCCCGGCTTGTCGATGATCACCTCTCCGGCGAGGGGGGCGAGTTCGTCGATGATCTCCCACCCCGGTTCGCCGCGGACAAGGATACGGCCACAGGGGCCATCATCGCCGATTCCTGCCCCGATCTGGCGCGAACGCCAACGTTTGTTTTGGGGCAGATCCGCGAGATCGGGGCGGTGCCCTTCGCGGGTGTGGATCACGTGATATCCGCCGTCACGCATTTCCTTTAGCAGTTTGGCGATCGGGCTGATCGGGGCGCGGGTCAGCGACAGATCGTAGCCCATTTTGTCGACATAGCCGCCCTGACCGCAGAAATCGGTCTGCATGTCGATAACCATCAGAGCGGTGTTGTCTGGACGCAGATCGCCATTGTAGGGCCATGGGTAGGGGCGGGCATCGAGGCTGTGCATGAGGGTCTCCGTCTGATGTACGGAGGCCAATGTAATCATAGCGGCACGGTGACGTATTCTGCTAATAACTTGCAGTACTGCTGCAAAATAATCATCGCACGGCGTAGTCTTGCAAAAGGCTTGCCAATCGCTGTGCGAACCGGGCGGGGGCGACTGGCAAACTGCGGCCGCGAAGCTGTCCCAACAATAGCGCGCCGGGGGCAATGTCGCGCGCGGCCAAAGGGCGCGAGGTAAGACCCGTGGGCAGGCGCAGTCCTATGGGGATCTGGAACGCCACCGCATTCTCGAACTCAACATAGTGCCGCATGAAATCGAAGGAATCGGTTTCGACCACCGCCGACAATTGCCGCGACGTCCCGGCCAGCGCAGCGTCCAGCATATGTCGTACGGCGTAGGCCCGTCCGGGGACGACATGGGGCTGATCAAGGCAGTCCCGCAGTCGGACTTCTTTTTGCTGGGTCAACGGGTTGTCAGCCCGCATGATTGCATGAATGGGCTGGTCGATCGTGGCAAGGATGTCGAAATCGACAAGATGTGCGGGCTCTAAGACCAGCGCGAGATCGCTCTGAAATGTGCGCAGATCCTCTTCGGCCGCGGCGCGATCGCGGATCTGCACTGAGAAGGTCACACCGGGATGTTCTGTCCGGTAGGCCGCGATTTGGGTT
This sequence comes from Antarctobacter heliothermus, assembly GCF_002237555.1. Taxonomy (NCBI): domain Bacteria; kingdom Pseudomonadati; phylum Pseudomonadota; class Alphaproteobacteria; order Rhodobacterales; family Roseobacteraceae; genus Antarctobacter; species Antarctobacter heliothermus. The sequence goes on from NZ_CP022540.1 coordinate 1,821,506, forward strand.
GGCAGGAAGTAGGGGGCCAGTGCCTGAGAGCATGCAATGGAAACGTGGCCGCGCCGTTCACCATCCAGATCCGCGACCAGGCTTTGCACGCGGCGCAGATCGCTGAGTTGCGCGCGAAAATGCTGGATCAGCAGCTCTCCCGCTGGGTTCAGGCGCATGCCACGGGGAAGCCGTTCGAAAATCTGTGTGCCGAAATCTTCCTCGAAATGCTGGATGCGCCTGTTCAGCGCAGAGCCGGTGATGTTGAGGTCTTCAGCCGCCTTGCGGATCGACCCAGCCCGCACCACAGCCTGTATGTAATGAAAGTCTTTAAGGTGGCGCATCGGCAAGCTCCTACTGCTGCATTCATTGCAGCACTTATCTGAATCTTTGGCAATTGAGTTCAGACCTGTTTCCCGGTCAATCTGTGGAAGAGCAATTGGAGAAACACATGACGACCCCCTTGAACCTTGATGCCCTGTTCCGCGCCTATGATGAGGGCGTATCCGCAGAGCACATTGTCCGGCAGGTCTATGCGCGGATCGCAGAGGTGGCGGACCCGTGCATCTTTATCAGTCTGCGGGACGAGGCGGATGTGCTGGAAGAAATCCGCGCTATGGGACCGCGCGACGCCTCAAAGCCACTTTGGGGCGTGCCCTTTGCTGTGAAGGACAATATCGACGTCGCCGGGATGGCCACTACAGCCGCTTGCCCGGCTTGGGAATACAGCCCGGCCCAAGACGCCTTTGTTGTGGCTCGGCTACGAGAGGCGGGGGCGATTGTTATCGGCAAAACCAACCTTGATCAATTCGCGACCGGACTGGTCGGGGTGCGCACGCCATATGGTGCCCCGAAGAACGCGATCGACCCGGAAATTGTCCCCGGTGGATCCTCCGGCGGGTCCGGGGTGGCCGTGGCGCATGGGATTGTCAGTTTCGCGCTTGGCACCGACACCGCCGGATCGGGACGGGTGCCCGCCGCGCTGAACAACATCGTGGGGCTAAAGCCCACGCTCGGCAGTTGGTCGGCCAGCGGATCGGTCCCGGCTTGCCGGTCTGTTGAGACGATTTCCGTCTTTGGGCTGACGGTCGAGGACGCCTATCAGGTTTATCGAACGGCTGCCGTTTTCGATCCCGGTGACAGCTATGCCCGACGCATTGAGGCTCGCCCTTTGGAAACGCCGCCCTCGGGTCTGCGTATCGGCGTGCCCGATGCTGCAACGCTGAAGACCTTCGGCGATACTGTGCAAGAGACATCCTTCCGCGCCGCGCTTAGCCTGCTGGAAAAGGCCGGTCATCAAGTGGTGGAAATGGACTTTACCTGTTTTTACGACGTGGCCGAAATGCTGTACGAGGGCGCTTGGGTGGCGGAACGGTATAGTGTCATCGAACAGCTTTTGGCGCGTGATCCTGAGGCGATCCTGCCCGTCACGCGGCAGATTATCTGCAAGGCGGAACAACTGAGCGCAACGGATGCCTTTCGCGGGTTTTATCGCCTCAAGGATTTGGCGCGCCGCGTCGAAGGCCCGCTGTCGCAGGTCGATCTCCTTTGTGTACCCACAATCCCGACCTTTTACACCGTGGCGGAATTGGACGCGGACCCGGTCGGACCGAATTCGAACCTTGGCACCTATACGAACTTCGTAAACCTTTTGGATATGTGCGGTCTCGCCGTTCCGGTGCCGCCCCGAACGGACGGGCGACCGGGTAGTGTGACGCTGTTGGGCGCGGCCGGAAAGGATGCGTTGCTGGCCGAAACCGCATTGGGCCTGGAAAAAGCCGGAACAAGAACGCTGGGCGCAACTGGTTGGAAGCGCACATAACCCAGCACGCTGCGTGGTCGGCCCCAACGGGCCGGTCTTAATCAGCGCGATTTTGTCACAATGACCGCACAACCCCTTGGAGATTGAAGGAAACAGTTTAAGACGTCGCACGCCAATTGATGTTCGATTATGTTGATATGGGTGGCCAGAACCCAAAGGAAGTGTGCGCAATGACCACCAAGTTACGGACACCTGCGCAAATTCGCATGAACGCGATCTTGAAACGCTTGCATGATGGTGGATCGGTGGCGGTCGCCGATCTCGTGAAAGAGTTCGAAGTGTCCGACATGACCGTGCGGCGCGACCTTGCTGAACTGGAACGTGAGGGGCTTTTAGAGCGGGTGCATGGCGGCGCACGCCGCCGTACCTCTGGCCCGTTGAAGGTGAACGACGATATCGAACTGGATTTCGACGCCCGGCTGGCGCGCAATTCCGTGGCCAAGCGGCTGATCGCGGCGGACGCGGCTGAGTTGCTGTCGGGGTTTCGATCTGTGGCAATCGATGTTGGCAGCACCTGCCTGTTTGCGGCAGAGGCGTTGGCCTGTCGTGGCGGACAGCGTCACATCTTTACCAACAGTCTGCGTGTGGCGACCGCGCTTGGCGCCTTGGGGACGGAAACCTACCTACCCGAGGGGCGCACCCGCCCCGGTGAGCTTTCGATCACTGGCCCCAGCGCCATCGAAAGCTTTGCCAAGCTGCATTTCGAGGTAGCGGTCATCGGCGTATCAGGAATGTCCGACCAAGGATTTTACGACTTTTCCATCGAGGACAGCGAGTTGAAAAAACTGTACCTCGAACGATCCGAACACCGCGTTTTCTTGTGCGATTCATCTAAGTTTCGGCGGCTTTCTACGATCCGCGTCGCGGCCTTGTCCGACGCTACGGTGTTGATCACCGATGCCCCGCCGCCATCGGATCTTGCCTCGGCCCTTGCAGGGGCCGGGGTAGAGATCCGAGTGGCAGAGGAACCCTGACAGGCCGCTTCTCAGGACGCCACGGCCAGTTCTGGTTTGCCGGTCAAACCGGACGCGATCCCCAGCGCATCATGGAGCGCCGCACCCACACGGCACACCAGATCGTCGCCCAAAGATGGGCCTGTCAGCATTGTGCCCATAGGAATGCCGTCGTGTCGAAACCCGGCTGGGATCGAGGCAGAGGGCAGATCCAGCAGGTTCACGAAATTGGTGTAGGTGCCCATCTTTGCGTTCAGACGGATGTTGTCCGCCAGCAGCGCCTCGATTGTGTAGGTTGACGGCGTCGTGGGCGTGACGATCAGATCTACCGTTTGAAACAACTGCCGCACCTGCTGCTTGTAGCCCGCAATGATGTACTGGGCGCGGAAAACGTCGCGGGCGGTATACTTGCGGCCCCATGACAGGATCTCGCGCGTGGGCGGGCAAAGGGCGCTTTCGTCCTCGTCGAACCGGTCGCCGAAATTGGCGTACCGCTGGGCGATGAACGGCCCATCATACAGCATTTTCGCAGCGGTCAGGTAGGGCGTCATGTCGATCTCGACCGCAGTGCCGCCCAGCGTTTCCAGTCGGGCAACGCTTTCACGGAAAAGCCGCGCGGACTCGGCGTCGCCATCTGTGTCCAGCGTGGCGGCATCTGGGATCGCGAAACGGAAAGTCGCGGGCGCGGGGGCGGCGCTGACGCGAAAACCCTGTGCCTCTGGTTTTGAGAACGGGTCCGACGGATCGTGCCGAAACCCAAGGTTTGTGAGCAGCACGCTATCCGCCATTGTCAGCGTCAGAAAGTTTTCTGTTCCGACCATCCCGGCCTGCGATTTGGCCGAGCGTGGCACCAGACCGGGCGTGGGTTTGTAACCGACGATGTTGTTCAGCGCGGCTGGCACGCGGCCTGACCCGGCCGCATCGTTGGCCACGGCGAAGCTGACCAATCCCGCGCCGACGCTGACGCCCCCACCGGATGAGGATCCGCCGGAAATGTAGCGTTCATTGAAGACGCATTGCGGGATGCCAAAGTCGCTGCGCACGCCGACCACACCCATGCCAAGCTGATCCTGGTTCTGTTTGCCGATCGGGATCGCCCCGGCATCCAACAGCGTCTGGACAAGATGGCTAGTGGTCTCGGGCATCCGTGCCCAAGCGCGCACAGCCGAGGTCGACGGTACGCCAGCAAGGTCGACGTTGTCCTTGATCCCGAACGGAATCCCGTAAAGCGGCAGTGCCTTCGCCGCGGGGTCGGCCATTAGTGCGCGGGCGCGGGCGCGGGATGTTTCGCGGTCAATCAGGTGGATCCACACATGATCATCTCCACGCGCCTCGATGCGGTCGTAGACGATGTCGATCATGTCTTCGGGGGTCAGGCTGCCTTCGTCAAACAGGGTTTTGAGCGTTGCGATATCCAATGCGCCAGTGGCGCGGTCCCATTCGATGGTCATGGATTAGTCCTTTTTTAATGTCGTCTGTGCCTCGGTACGGGCGGCGAGATACGCCCGCCAATCACCGAGGTCTGTGATGTCTTCGGAGCCGTCCTGAGCGGCGATGGCCTCGCAGATGAAACCTTTGACCTTGCGTCCGTCCGAAAGGTGCAGGGTTCCTATTCCAAGCGGGCTGTCGATCATGGTCAGAAGCTGGCCCAACCCTGCGGGCGTCATTTCCCACAATTCGAGCGAGATGGGGGCACCGCTGCCGGGGGTGCCGCGGATCAGGCCGGGTCGGATCGGCTCCATGCCGACAAGGGCATGGAAACGGTAGCTGTCGTCGGTCTGGGCGATGGCGCCGAACTGCGCGCCGCAGCGTTTCATTTGCGGCTCCAGCGGCATGCCGCGCATGTGGGCGCCGCAAACGGCAACAAGCAGTGTATCGGGCAGGGAATGTGTCACCTTGAGTGTCTTTCGTCAGAAGGGGATGACGCGCTTGTCGCGCAAATAGGTGCGGGCGGCCTCCATCACCGTCAGGATGTGACGGCGCATCAAGAGAGTTGCTTCCTCTGCCGTGCCGCGTCGGATAGCGGCCACGATCAGACCGTGCTCAACCTGCGAATTGCCGATCCGTTCTTTCAGGTCGAACTGTGCCGCACGAAAGGCGGCAACGGCCCGGCGGATCGATAGCGTCGCGTCGCGCAGGCTGTCGTTGCCAGCGCCGTAATAAATCGCTTCGTGAAACCGGAAATTGTGGTCGCGGTAGGCTGCGCGATCACGCTGTTCGACAAGGCACAAGCCGTCCTCGTGGATTTCTTCGAGTTTGGCCTTGGCCTCCGGGCTCATGCGCCTTGCCGCGTAACCCGCACACAGGCCTTCGAGTTCGGCCATGAATTCGAACTTTTCCAACATCTTATCGGGGGACACCTCCGCCACGAAGGCTCCGCGATGGGGACGCGTTTCTACCAGCCCGATCACGGCAAGCTCTCTCAGCGCTTCGCGCACCGGGGTGCGCGACACGCCAAAATATTCGCCGATCAGAGTCTCGTCCAGCTTCTTGCCGGGCGGCAATTTGCCAGAGACGATTTGCGCGCTGAGTTCGCGCACGACCGCCGCGGTATTTGTCTCACCGGCTGCGCGTTGCAGCCGGATCTCAGGTTCTGTCATACGGCCTCCTACTCCTCGGGAATCAGGCTGACATGGGCCGCGACGATGCGCCAGTCGCCGTCGATTTTCGCCCAGGTCTGGGATTGCCGGCCAATCTTGCCCGGCGTCCGTCGAAACAGGGTCATCGCCGTGGCGAAATCAGTGCCAAAGCTGGTGATCGCTGTGCGCTCTAGCGTGCGATCAAGCCCGCCCGAGGGCCGCGAAGCCCGAAAGGCGGCGATTTCGTCGTGGCCATACAGGTTTTCGCCAATCCCGTAGCGGATGGTCCGGGGATCGACAAAGAACAGCTCATCCAGAACGGCCACGTCATTGGTCGTCAACGCGGTCTCGTAGCGTTCGAAGGCGGCGGTGATCTCGGCCAATGGACCGGGCAGGTTGATGTCGTCACGGGTCATGCGGGGAGTTCCTTCAAGAGGGCGACAGGCGCGGCACAGGTGCCGGATTGTTCCAATGCGTAGGCGATGCGCAGGGCGATGTCCTCTCGCCACGCGGGGGCGATGATTTGAACACCGATTGGCAGGTGCCCGGCGATGTTCTGAACCGGAACGCAGACCACTGGCAGCCCGATAAAGCTGATCGGTTGGGTGTAGATCCCGATGTGGGCGCGGTAGGGTTGTTCCTGCCCGTCGATCATCACCGTGTCGCTGTCAACGCGCGGCGCGGGGAAGGGCGTTGCAGGCGTCAGGATGGCGTCAACATGCCGGAACACCTCTGCCGCATCTTCGGCGAATTGTCGGCGCAACCTTTGGGCGCGAACGTAGGCAATACCGGGCACGAGGGCACCGGCGACCAGACGGTCGCGCATCGGACGGCCGAAATCCTCTGGTCGGGTCTGCAAGGCTTCGGTATGGGTCGCGGCCCCTTCGACCGCTGTTATCAAGGCAGCCGAGGCTCGCGCCGCTGCCGCGCCGGGCAGATCTGCGTCCAGTTTGACGTCCAGCGCGGCGCAAACCCGGTCCAACGCGTCTTTTGCCGGTCCATCCGGCGGGGCGAAATAGCCCGACCCGCGGGCGATGCGCAGGTCTGCGACACCCTTGTCCAGTGTGGACACGGCAGGGCAGGCGGGGCGGTCGACGCAGACGGGGTCGCCCGCATCGACGCCCTGCATTGCCTCAAGCGCCAGCGCAAGGTCGCTGGCCGATCGTGCCATCGGTCCGATGTGATCGAGGCTGTCGACAAAGGGAAAGGTGCCGGAACGCGGCACGCGCCCATAGGTCGCCTTGAGCCCGAAAAGCCCGCACCACGACGATGGAACGCGGATCGACCCGTTGGTGTCTGAGCCTATTGTCAGGGGCACCATGCCAGCGGCGGTTGCCGCGCCCGATCCGCCAGAGGATCCGCCTGGGCGCCTTTCCGTGTCGTGCGGATTCCGGGTCGATCCGACGTGGTCGTTTTCCCCGGTAAAGTCATAGGCGTATTCACCCATGTTCAGCGCGCCCATCAGGATCGCGCCGGCAGCCTCCAGACGGGTGATGACCGGCGCATCGGCGTCGGCGGGTGCGTTGTCCATGTTGATCGCCGATCCCGCGCGGGTGATGACCCCCGCGATGTCGACCAGATCCTTGACCGCAAAGGGCACACCTGCCAGCGGGCCCACGTCGTCGCCCTTGGCAATGCGCGCATCGACACGGTCGGCGGTTTGCAATGCACGGGCCTCTGTCAGGGTGGTGAAGGCGATCAGGTCCGCATCCGTCTTGCGAATGCGGTCCAGGGAGGCCTCGACAGACTGGCGCGCCGTCATGCGCCCGGCGCGGACGTCCTTGGCGATTTCGGCGGCAGAAAGTTGGGTCCAGTCGTTCATTCCGTGTCCTTTTCCGGCAGGGTCCAAACCGGCGCGTTTTCACATCGGGGGCGAAGGGGGGCCGACATGACCGCCGAAACCATGCCCATGTTTTGTTTCAGGATTGCCGCGATGGCTGGCAGCCGATCTTCGGATGGGGAAATGCCAAGAGTTGCCAAACCGCTTTTTGCTTCGCTTTCGTTGTCGGTCATGGGTCAGGCGGCCTCCAGCCGGTCCAGCAGGGCAGGGCGGTGGCCTGACCACGGGCGCGCGGCCTCGTATGCAGCGGCCGCACGCAGCACCATCGGGTCGTCCAAGTGCCGCCCGACGATCTGAAGCCCGACCGGCAGTCCGTCCTTCGTCAGCCCGGCAGGGACAGAGGCCGCAGGCTGACCGGTCATGTTGAACGGAAAGCAGAAGCCCAGCCATGCGGCGGGATCGACCATCCTGCCTTCGGTCTTTTCGGGGCCTTGCATATGCAGCGCAAAGGGCGGCACGGTCAGGGTTGGCGACAACAGCAGATCATATGTGCCAAAGAACTTGGCTGCGATGTTGCACAGTTTCTTGCGCGCCATGTTGGCATTGGTCAGCGCTTCGTCGTCGTGTCGGCCCTTCAGCAAATTCACCAGGTGCGGCGACATTTCGTGAGCGTGGTCTGGCAGCCAAGCGCGCATTCCGGCAAGATCGCTGTCAGCCAAAACCAGTCCCCAGAAATCGGCGCCGGGATCACTCCAGCCGGGATCTGCGATTTCGACCTCGCATCCCAGATCATTCTCGAACACAGCGACCGCTTCGCGCACCACGCGGCGGACTTCGGGATCGACGGCCAGATAGCCAAAGTCTTCGCTGAAGGCGATCCGCAGCTTGGGCAGTTGGCCTGCCTTGGCCTCATCCAACCATGCCACATCGTTGGGAATGGTGTGGCGGTCGCGCATGTCGGGGCCTGAGATCACCGATAGCATGAGTGCCGCATCCGATACGCTGCGCGCCATCGGGCCAATGTGTTCAAGGCTTTCCCAGCTGGAGACACCGGGGAAGCGTTCGTCCCGACAGCCGGGCCACAGTGGCACTCGGCCCATCGAGGCCTTGATCCCCACCAGCCCGCAGTGGGCCGAAGGGATCCGCACCGATCCGCCCCCGTCAGATCCGATGGCGAAGGGCGTGACCCCTGCGGCCACCGATGCACCCGATCCGGCAGAGGATCCGCCCGGCGTCAATTCGGTGTTCCACGGGTTGCGGGTTGTCTCAAAGACCGGGTTGTGCCCGACGCCGCTATAGCCAAATTCCGGCACGTTGGTTTTGCCCAAGATCACCGCACCGGCATCTTTCAGGCGTTCGACCACAATGTCGTCGTCCTCTGGGACAAAGTCGCGGTAGATGACGGATCCCATTGCGGTCACAAGGTCCTTGGTCGCGACCAGATCCTTGATCCCCACCGGCACACCGGCCAGCGGCCCTAGTGGTTCGCCTGCGGCGCGCGCGTTGTCGATCGCCGCCGCTGTCTTGCGGGCAAGGTCTGGCGCGGGGGTGCAGAAGGCGTGAAGATGCGGTTCTGTCAGCTCCATCCGGGCGATGGCGGCCTCTGCCACCTCGGTGGCGGACAGGCTGCCGTCGCGGACGGAGTCTGCGATTTCGCCCGCGGACAGGGCGGCGTAGCTTTCATGAGTCAGGGTCATGCGTGGACTTCCTCTTGGTCGAGTCGGAAATGGCAGGTGGCTGCGTGCGCGCCGAATTCTGTCAGCGGTGGGGCTTTTTGCTTGCAAAGCGGCTGCTCCTGCGGGCAGCGCCCGTAAAAGCGGCAGACATTCGGATCTGGGTCGATGGGGCTGCGCGGTTCGCCATTCAGGCGAATGCGGTCTTTCTCGCTAGAGCCGGGGATCGCGGACAGCAACGCCTTGGTGTAGGGGTGCGCCGGACGGGCGAAAATTTCCTCCACCGGGGCGCATTCGATGATCTTGCCCAGATACATCACCGCCACCCTGTCGCAGACCAGCTTGATCACGTTCAGGTCGTGGCTGACGAACAGATAGCTCATCCCCAGCGTCTCACGCAGTTCGCCCAGCAGCTTCAGGATCACGACCTGCACCGAGACATCCAGCGCCGATGTCGGCTCATCCAGGATCAACAGCTCTGGCCGCAGGATGATTGCCCTTGCGATGCCCACCCGCGCCTTTTGTCCGCCCGACAATTGGTGCGGATAGCGCGACAGAAGTTCCGGGGGCAGGCGGGTGATGCGCGCGGCCTCATGAACCGCCTCGGTCACCTCGGCACGGGTCTTGCGGCCACCCAGACGCCGCAGAGGGTCGGCGATGCTATCAAAAATGCGGAATTGTGGGTTCAGGCTGTCCGTCGGGTCTTGGAACACCACTTGAATGCGCTTGCGTTCGGGATGGGTGCCGAACCGGCGCGCGGGGATGTCGCCGATGCTTTGGCCGTCGATGCGGATCGCCCCGGCGGTGGGGTCGATCAGGCGCGACAGAACCCGCACCAGTGTTGACTTACCACAGCCCGATTCCCCCACCAGGCCAAGGCTTTCTCCCCGGGTGATGGACAGGTTTACGCCATCCACCGCATGCAACAGGCCGGTGCCGGTTGGGTAGATCTTTTCCAAGTTTTCCAGTTCCAGAAGCGGAGCAGTCATGCGCTTTCCTTCCATGGCATGTGGCAAGCGACCTCGTGGTTGGCATCCAGCGCGACGCGTGGCAGAGCCGCAGCGCAGGCCGGGGTGCTTTGTGGGCAGCGCGACACAAAGCGGCAGGGCGGCAGGTCAAGACGCAGGTCCGGGAGGGAGCCGGGGATTGCAGCCAAGTCCGACAGGCTGCTTGCGCCGTGCGGCGTCGCTTTCATCAACAGCCCTGTGTAGGGGTGCGCGGCGTTGTCGAAGATGTCGGCAGTGCTGCCCTGTTCGACAATATGACCGGCATGCATCACGGCGAAGCGATCACAATATTCTGCCGCAAGGGTCAAATCATGTGTGATCAGGATCGTCGACATCCGCCGCTGAGAGGATTTCAGCCGGATCAGGTCCATGATCACCGCCTGCGTCGTCACGTCCAGCCCGGTGGTCGGTTCGTCCGCGATCAACAATTCGGGCTCGCTGGCAAAGGCCAGAGCGATCATCACACGCTGGCACATGCCACCGGACAGTTCGAACGGATAGGCGTGGTAGCGGCGTTCGGGATCGGGGATGCGCACCTCGGCCAGCGCTTCGACGGCCGCCTTGCGGGCCTCTCGTCGCGGCATTGCACGATGGGTCCGTAGCACGTCGGCGATCTGTTCTCCAATCGACCGGATCGGGTTTAGCGCCGACCGGGCGTTCTGAAAGATCATGGTCATGTGTTTGCCGCGCATCCCGGCCACCTCGGCGTCGCTGGCAGTCAGCAGGTCCATCCCGCCAGAGACCATGCGGTCGGCGCTGACCCGGGCAGAGGCCCCAAGCAAACGCATCACCGCATAGGCCGAGACGGACTTGCCAGAGCCGCTTTCGCCGACGAGACCCAGCGTCTCGCCACGAGCAAGTTGGAAAGAGACGTTTTCGATCGCGTGAACCGTGCCGTCGCGGGTGGCGAAATCGACTTTGAGGTTCTGGATGTCGAGAAGAGGAACCCGGGTCATGTGCGGCCTTTCGGATCAATGATGTCGCGCAGCCCGTCACCCAGAAGGTTGAAGCAGAAGACGGCCAACACCAGCGCAGCCCCGGGAAAGAGAAAGATCCACCATTCGCCGGAGAAAATGAAATTTGCGCCCTCGGACACCATGATGCCCCATTCGGGTGTGGGCGGGCGCACGCCAAGACCGATGAACGACAGCCCCGCCGCGTTCAGGATCGCCCAGCCAAGGTTCAACGAAACCTGAACCATCATCGGCGGTAGGATGTTGGGCACCAGATGCACCGCAAGGATGCGCGCCGAACTGTTCCCGTTCAGGCGCGCCGCCTCGACAAATCCCGCATCGCGACGGCTGTTCACTTCGGCCCGCGCAAAGCGGATGTAAAAGGGCAGGTTGATGATCGCCGTGGCGTAAACGATATTCCAAACGGTGTTGCCAAGGGCCGCAACGACGCCCATGGCCAGCACGAACAACGGGAAGGCCATGATCGTGTCGACCAGCCGTCCGGTGATGCGATCCGTCCAGCCACCGTAGTAGCCTGCGGCAGAACCCATCCCAAGCCCCAGCAAGAAAGAGATCGACACCGCCGCAATGGCGATCCCAAAGTCCACTCTGGTGGCCACGATCGTGCGGCTTAGCACGTCGCGGCCCAAATGGTCGGTGCCAAAGGGATGCGCCCAGCTGGGCGGCTGTAGTGTGTCCGAAGAGGTCGCCAGCGGATCATAGGGCGCGATGATCTCTCCGAACAGCGCCGCGATCACGAACATCAGGAACAGTACCATTGCGAAGGCCGTCAACGGGTTGGACCGCATCGCGTGCATGAAGCCCGAGCAGAAATTGGCCAATTGCGATGGCGCCTTTGGGATAGGGGCAGGAATAGCGGAAACGTTGGTCTGGTCAGTCATCGTAGCGCACCCTCGGATCGACGATCATGTTCAGGATATCCACGCTGAGGTTCAGCAGGATGTAGAGGACGGCCATCATCACAACGAAGCCTTGGATGGCCGCGTAGTCCGACGTCAGGACCGCTTCGACGGCGTAAGACCCAATGCCGGGCCAGCCAAAAACCTGCTCGATCAGCACGTTGGCCCCCAGCAGGAAGGAAAAGATCATGCCAAGGATGTTGACGACCGGCAGCAGGGCGTTGCGAAATCCGTAGGTCCACAGGATCGTGCGACGCGGCAGGCCCTCGGCCCGGGCGGTGGTGATAAAGTCGCTGCCCAGCACCCCGATCATCGAGGCCCGCGTCATCCGCGCCAGCGGTGCCAGCGCAAACAGTCCCAACGAGACCGCTGGCAGGATCAACTGCCCAAGGGCGGCCCGCGCTGTGGCGACATCCCCGGCGATCAGCGCGTCAATGGTGAAGAACCCGGTGACAGTCGGCGGGATGGGAAAGTAGATCGCCAGCCGCCCGATGGGCGAGGGCGACCAGCCCAGCTTGTAGTAGAACACAAAGATCAGCACGAGTGCGGTAAAGAACGATGGAAAAGCCGCTGCTGCGGTCACTGTTCCCCGGCATAGGTGGTCGATCCAAGATCCCGGATTGACCGCCGCCCACAGGCCTAACGGCACCGCCACCACGATGGCAAAAACCAGTGCGTACAGCGTTAGTTCCAACGAGGCGGGCAGGCGCCGCGTCAGGTCGGTCAGCACCGGTTGCCCGGAATTGAATGAGCGACCCATATCGCCCTGCACGAGATCGCCGGCATAGGCCAGGAACTGCACCGGCAACGGCCTGTCCAGACCCAGCCTCTCTCTGGTTTCGGCGATCGAATCCGCCGTGGCAGAGGGGCCAGCGAAATACGCCGCCGGATCACCCGGCAGCGCGTGGCTGATCACAAAAGTGACGATGATCACCCCGATCAGGCTGGGGAACGCGCTGAGAAAGCGCTTGCCAATCATCTTGATCATGACAGTGCCTCGAACAATTGGGCCGAGGTGCCAACGGTGCCAAACAGCCCATCGCCCATTTTCGTGAATGTCAGGATCGCGGCGTGGTTGTGCGTCAAAGAGGCCGCGCAGCAGTCGTCAAGCAACATGCACTCGAACCCGCGATCATTGGCGTCGCGCATGGTGGTATGTACGCAGCAATCGGTGGTGACGCCGGTAAAGATCAGGTTGCGAATGCCGCGCGCGCGCAGGATCTGTTCCAGATCGGTGGCGTAGAAAGCGCCCTTTCCGGGTTTGTCGATGATGGGTTCTCCGGGCGCGGGCGCCAATTCTGGCACGATCTCCCAACACGGCTCTCCGCGCGTCAACATCCGACCGCAGGGGCCCGCAGAGCCAATTTCAGCCCCTTCGCGGGCCGACCGCCAGCGCTTGTTGTCGTTCAGGTCGGCCAGATCAGGGCGATGGCCTTCACGGGTGTGGATGATCGGGAAACCCAGGCTTCGCAGCCGCTCCAGCACTGTTTTGATCGGATCGATCACGGCGCGCATCGGTGAAACATCCGCCCCGTGCTGGCCGACCCAGCCGTCGGCGTCGCAAAAGTCGCGCTGCATATCAATGACGATAAGCGCCGTGTCAGAGGGAGAGAAACGCCCGTCGAAGGGCCATGCGTAGGGGTCAGATTTGACTTGTGGATAGGCAGTCATGCGGCAGCTCCGGCTAGGGTGGCAATCACATCGTCCGAGGTGGCGATGGACCCGTAGAGCCCATTGGACAGGCCAAACATTTCGATCTGTGCTTCGTGGTTGGAATGGTCCGCCGCGCCGCAGCAATCCTCCAGCAGCAGGCATTCAAACCCGCGGTCGTTGGCGTCGCGCAACGTCGATTGCACACAGCAGTCAGTGGTGACGCCTGCGACCATCAGGTTGCGGATTCCCCGTGTGCGCAGCACGGTTTCAAGGTCGGTTCCCATGAAAGCACCCTTGCCGGGTTTGTCGATCACGACCTCGCCGGGGGCAGGAGCCAGTTCCGGAATGATGTCCCAGTTCGGCTCACCCCGGATCAGGTAGCGGCCCATTGGTCCATGCGCGCCGATGCCCTGTCCGTTCAGCCGTTCTGAGCGCCACAGCTTGTTCGCGGGCAGATCGCTGAGATCGGGGCGGTGGCCTTCGCGGGTGTGGATGATGGTGTATCCTGCCGGGCGTAGCGCCCCGAGCAAGGTTTGCAGCGGCTTGATGGCGCGCCGCGTGTTTTGCAGGTCGACTCCGCGTGAATGCACCCAACCGCCTTCGCCGCAGAAATCAATCTGCATGTCGATGATGATCAGGGCGGTGTTGTCGGGTCGCAGGTCGCCATCGTATGGCCATGGGTAAAGGCCGGAAACATGCGATGTCATGCGGCTACTCCTTGCGGAAAGATGTCGTGTGGAAGGGGAGAAGGGGGGGGCCGCGCAAACGGCCCCCCGAAGGTCGTCATTCCGCGCGCGAAACCGTGCGGAAGTCGAGGAAGGTGTGGAACCAGTAGACATAGCCGTCGATGTCATTCTGCATCGCCACGTCCATGTAATCCTGAGCGATCGGGATCTTCGGAAGTTCGGTCATGACCGTGTCGATGATGCCCTTGAGGTCCGCTTCGTAGGCATCGGGATCGCTTTCGAAACGCGCCTTCTGGATTTGCGCATCAAGCGCCTCATCCACATGTGAAGCTACGTTAAACACCGAGTTGTTGGCGCCGTAGTAGGTCCAGTAAAAGTGGTATTCGGGCCAGTCGAGCCATGCGTGGAAGCTGGTGACGGCCATCGGCATGGATTTTTCCAGCATCTTCGAGAACCAGTTTGATCCGGGAACCTTCTCGATCGATACGTCTACGCCGATCTCCTTGAGGTTTTGCTGGATCAGCAGGGCGATTGGTTCGCGGATCGTCGCACGCGACAGGTCCAGGTAAATCGTGGATTCGAACCCGTCTGCATAGCCGGCCTCAACCAGCAGTTCTTTGGCTTTTACCAGATCGGTGTCATAGGGGCTTTTGACCGGCCATGCGGCCTCATACTCGGCGCCGGGTTCGGCACCAAACATCGGTGAAGCGCGCCCGTAAAAGGCGTTGTCCATGATCGCTTCATACGGGATGGCGTAGGCCATTGCCTCGCGCACCTTCGGATTGTCAAAGGGCGGCATGGTCACGTTCATTTCCAAGTTCACGATGGCCGACTGTTTAGGGACGCCAACCACTGTGATGGCCGGATCCTCGGCCAACTCGGCAAAGTCTTTTGGGGGCAGGCCAACTGACACGTCGGCATCGCCGCTTTCCAACAGCGCCCGGCGCGTCCCGGACGACGCGATCTGTCGATAGACAACGGTTTTCATCGCGGGCAGATCGCCGTTCTTCCAGTCATCAAAACGCTGGAACACGATCTCGTTGCCCGGCGTCCAGCGCACAACGTCATAGGCGCCGCCGCCTGCGGTGTTGTTGGCCAGCCATTCTGTGGCCCAGGGATCGTCGTCGGTTGCATGTTCCAGAGCGAGGTCAGAGTTGATCACGATCGGAATTGGTGTTGTCAGGTCGGGCAGGGCCAGCTTGTTGCCGTCGGGGACCTGAATGCGGAAGGTGTGTTCGTCCACCGCCTCGAACTGTTCGGGGCTGGTCAGTGACCCTGCGCCCATCTGGATCAGTGGAAAGCCACCTGCGGCCACGGCGCGGTCGAACGACCACTTCACATCTTTCGCCTCTACCGGAGAGCCGTCGTGGAAAGTCGCATCTTCGCGCAGCTTGAACGTCAACTGCGTGCCGTCTTCGCTAATGTCCCAAGAGGTGGCCAGTTCCGGCAGAACCTCGGTCACGTCATAGACCTGCGTGCCGTCTTCCAGCGTTTTGACGCCGTGTTTCACCAGCCGGTCATAAACATGCAACGCCACAAGGCGCGTGTAGTCGTTGGACGTGGGCGTCTGCGTGTCCAGAGAGTTCGGGCCTTGTTCACCCACTGCGATGATCACGTCCTGGCGCGATTGCGCGACGGCGGTAAAGGCCGCTGAGGAAGCGATCATTGCGCCGAGACTCAGCGCTTTGATCGTGATGGATATCGTCATTTCAAGCTCCTGTTGGATCTGTTTGAGACGCTTTTTCCGACGCGGGGAGGTCGCGGCTTCGGTCTCGCCCTTAACGAAGGACCATCGCGGCGGGGGAGCGACCCCGTGGAGCAAAAAATCAGGAGTGGTCCAAATAGTTTGTTCAAAAATAAGCCGTGCATACAATGTATGATTAATTAATTATCTTTCGCGCAACGAGGCTCAGGGGTAACAACAGTATTTGTGAGAGATCGAACATAATGAGTTTGTTTTCGTTCGAATCTCATCCGCGCAGGCAAAATGCACTCTCCCCGGAGTGTCTGACGTCAGCGCCTATGGGTCCAAACAGGGGGATTTGATAAGAGAGAGTTCTTGGCTCATCGTGACCCCTGAGGAGCGGAAGATGAGACAGACAACCGGAACACGGAAAAGTCCTGGCGAGAAGATCGTCAACGAAATCAAACGGGCGACTCGCAAACATTATTCGTCGGAAGAGAAGATCAGGATCGTGCTGGACGGCCTTGGTGGGTAACCGCGCCATTGGGACCGCCTGCCTGTTTGGCATGACGACGACAAGCTTGAGACTGTCATGTCGGTTGGGGGTGGCGAGGCAAGAGTGACGCAGGTTGCGCAGTGCCATGAGATTAAGCGGCAATAAACTTACGCTTGGTGTCATGACTTCAACAGAGAGGGCCTCTGATCTCCGAATGTCAGGGCGCTGTTTTTCCGGTAGATCCGCCTGTGGAGCAGGCATCGGTCGCTCGCTGAATTGCGACTTCGAGGCGGGCGCAGTTTGCAATTTGATAGCACGATTGATTCCGCTGCGCTGGCGATGCTGATCCGCGTGGTGGGCGTCACACATGATCGGCCCCGGCGCTGGAGTGCATGTGTAGGGGGCGTCGTCGAAGCCAGGTGGCGCCATTTCGAGCCCGATACGGGCATCTGGACTGTGCGGTCACGCAGCAACAAAGAGGACGCCGGGCGCATGAAGTCCGACCGCCCTTACTCACTGCGGCTGCCAGATCGGCACTTTCGGCAGTTGGCCAACCCATCTGCCGAGTTCGTTTTTGAGAGCCCAGCGACGCGCGGTCATTTCTCGCCGAATGCACTCATGAAGAGTCTCAAGTGTTTTGATGCGAGTCTGACCAACCACGGGTTCCGAAACGCGATCAAAGAGTTTTGCCGTCGCGCCGAGCCGCCGTTTTTTGATCACGTCGCCGATGCATTTTGTGACCATGCCCTGAATGGAACAGATGCGAGCTACAGGTGCATGGACACATCTGAGGGCAGGGCGGCTCTTGCCGAACTGCTGTCAGTTTCATTACCCAATCGCAATGCTGATGTCTGAAAAGCGCGCTGGCAAGATTGAAGTGGCTGTAATCGGCCATGTTGGTCGCCCAAAATCAATCTGGAGTTTGAAAGGCCTTCGGGGAACTTCGACCTTTTCATCCGTTTGAACGTTCTTCAAAAAAAATATTTAGGGCGGGGACCTCCGTCCAGCAGTGACGACAGTGAGTCATGCTCCACGACGGGCGTCGAGGCTGGAGTTTTTCAGCAACTCGCTAGGTCTGATAAAGCAACATTTCTTTACATAATCGCCTTCAGATCATTCCGTTCAAGACGCGAAAGGATCCGCACGCAGGGCCACAAGATCACCAGATAGATCAGCGCTGCCAAAACCAACGGCGTGGAATCAAAAGTCACGCCCTGTGCGATCCGCGCGCTGCGCAACAACTCTGCAATAGCAACGACAGAGGCGAGAGAGGTGGCCTTGAACAACTCGATCGAGTTGCTCAGCAATGGCGGCAACACATTGCGCAGAGCTTGCGGCAGAACGACGTAAATCATTGTCGACGCGCCGCTTAGTCCAGTTGAGCGCGCCGCTTCGGTCTGCCCTTTGGGGATCGACAGGATGCCGGCTCGAATGATCTCGGCAAAATAGCTGGACCCATTCAACGTCATGGCTAGCGCAAAGGCCGGCACTTCGGGCAGGCGCAGCCCCAGAAACGGCAAGGCGTAAAAAACAAAGATTATCAGCACCAGCGGCGGAAACGACCGGAAGAAATCGATGTAGACAAAGGTTAGCAGCCGCACCGGGCGCGCCCCTTTGGCCGCGACGATGCCGACCAGCAATCCGGCCAAAAAGGCAAGCGGCAGGATGATCGCCCCCAGCCACAGCGTGGTTATCAGGCCGTACTTCAGATACGGCACTGCCTGTGAAATCGCGTCTAGACTAAACATGCGTTATCTCACCACTGAATAGCGGGCTTCAATCCTACGGCTGAGTAGAACAAGCGGAAAGAACAGGGCTACATAGAGAATGGCCACCAGCGTCAACGGCGTCGGATTGGCATATAGGGCCTGTTGGCTAGACGCCTGATTCAACATCTCGGACACCGAAATGACAGAGGCCAGCGCCGTGTTCTTGGTGATGTTGATCATCTTGTTGGTCAACGGCGGAATGACCATCTGCACGGCTTGAAGCAAGACAATGCTGCCCAGCGTCTGGGTAAAGGTCAGGCCAGTCGAACGCCCCGCCTCCCATTGTCCTTGGTCGACGGCGATGATCCCGGACCAGATGATTTCTTCGGCAAAGGCGGCCATGACCAGTGACAAGACCAGAACGACCGCAACAAATCCCGACAGTCGGATGCCGATTTCAGGCAGCGCGAAATAGACGACGATCAGCAGGACCAGCGCGGGAATGGACCGCAGCACATCAGCAAAAATAATGATCGCCAGATTGACCAGCCGGATGTGAAAGGCACGCAGGCAGGCCAGCAACAGCCCCAGCGCAAGCCCGAAAACGATGGTCAACGCTGCAATGATAAGCGTCGTCACAAGCCCCTTCAAAAGAAAGGGAAATGATTTGACGATAATGTCCCAGTCGAAGAAGTATTGCAGGATGGCATTCATCAGCCGCTCTCCGATCCGGCACGAAAACTACGCAAAAAATCGGCAAGGCGCGGGTTCGTGCTGTCGCGAAAGATGTGGTCGGGCGGTCCTTGGTCTACGATACGGCCTTGGTCCATGAACACGATCCGGTCTGCCACATCACGGGCAAAGGCCATTTCGTGGGTGACGACGACCATGGTCTTGCCGTCATCGCTCAGCTTGCGCATCACCGACAGGACTTCGGCTACCAATTCAGGATCCAGCGCCGAGGTCGGTTCGTCGAACAGGAACAGCTTGGGTTCCAGAGCCATCGACCGGGCGATCCCGACCCGCTGTTGCTGGCCGCCCGAAAGCTGCATCGGCCTCGCGCAATAACGCCCCTCCAGCCCGACCTGATCCAATGCGGCGCGCGCCCGTCGGGCGGCTTCGCCGCGCGGCAGTTTCAGGACTTTGCGCAGCGCAAGCGCGACATTCGCTTCGGCGCTGAGATGCGGGTAAAGATTGAACGCCTGAAACACCATGCCGATCTGGCGGCGCATCCCATTCAGGTCACGGCGCGCGGCAGTCACATCGGCACCATCTAGAAAGATAGCCCCCTGCGTGGGCTCTTCTAGCCGATTGATGCAGCGCAACAGGGTGGATTTGCCCGACCCCGAAGGCCCGATCAACGCCACAAGTTCGCCGCGCCGCACCGAGAGGTCGATGCCCTTGAGCACTGCGGTCTTTCCAAAGCTCTTGTGCAGTCCTCGGATTTCCAACAGAGGGGCGGCCCCGGTTTCTACCGGAGCCACCACAGGTTGCGTCGATGCCATCACTTGCAATCCGGCACATGAAACGTAGCGTCATAGCCTTTGAACCCGACGGGGCCGAAACCAGCGTAGACCTTCATGATTGAGTTGACCGGCTCCGGGTATTCGCCAAACCACTTTTCGTGCAGTTCATGCATCGTGCCATCAAGCTTCATGCATTCCATCGCGACCTCGATGGTATTGCGCAATTCCACATCTACAGGACGCACAGCATAGGCGATATCCTTGTCGGTGTAGATCCGAGCAACGACTTTGAGCTTCTTGTTGTTCTTAGCCGCATGCTGCGCCACGAACATGTTGACGATATCGGCATCGGCGCGGCCGGTCACAACCGCCTGCATCGCATCGGTGTCCTTGTCGTAACGCTGAACGGTGAACCCGTATTTTTCAGCATTGGCCGTCGCCCAGATGTCTGTCTGGCTGCCATTGTTGGTTGCCAATATCTTGCCGTTCAGATCTTCGGGGCTGGCAATGGTGTCGTTGCTTTCGGCCGCAACCAAAGCCAGGCCGCTGGTCAGGTAGCCTTCGGTGAACAGCAGTTCGTCGGCACGGGTTTCGGTGATCTGCATCGGTGCCACAATCATGTCATAGCGTTCGGCGAATAGCCCGGCAAAGATCGCCGAAAAGTTCACGTCGATCACTTCGACACCGTCGCGACCGATGCGCTTGGCGATCTCTTCGGCGACATCAATCGAAAAGCCCGATGTGTCGCCCGACGCGCTGCGCATGGCCCAGGGCGCATAGCCGACATCTGCTGCAACCCGCAGCGGTTCGGCCGATGCTGCCCCCGGAAGCGCCAGCAGCGGTGCCACAACCGCGCCGATCAGCGCCATAGTGCGCATGATGTTGAGTCCACTCGTTTGCATATCAAGCTCCTTGAATGTGCTTGCATTTGATTTTCGGATTGCCCTAAGTTGTACGGACAACCGTATCTCTGCACAGTTCACTTCGATAGACAAGGATTATCTAAATGGCATCTTCAAACCTTCGTTGCGCCTTTCTTGGTATGGGAGCGGCCGGTTCAGGGCTTGCCATCGAAACCGTACGACGGGGCGGAACGATCTCTGGCTGGCACGATCCGAACACCGAAATCGCTGATGCTGTCGCCTTTCGTGGAGGTCTTGCTTACGAAGGTATCGTTGGACGTGGCGCGATCAGCCTGCCCCCTGCCGCCGAGAACTCTTCCGAAGCGGTGCGCGATGCGGATATCGTGTTTGTTTCTTGCACGGCGGACAAACACGCCGACCTGGCAAAGGCCGTCGCTCCAGCGTTGACCGCCGAACAACTTGTTGTCCTGCATTGCGGCTATGTAGGTGGAACCAAGGTGTTTGGCGATATCGTAGCGGCCAATGGCGGAGCCCCGGCGCGGCTGTTTGAACTGAACAACACATTACACCTTGCAGGCAAGATCTCCCCCTCGACGTTTGTCGCACGCAGCACCAAGAAGTGGCTTGAAATTTCAGGAAAATCTGAAGACACGGAGGGTTCGACCTATCGCGCTATGATGCAGATGTTCCCCGAGTTCGAATACTCTGAAAACATCCTGCTCAACGGTTTGAACAATCCAAATTTCATCGGCCATGTACCGGCTTATGTCGGGAATGCGGTGCTGCATGACCGTGATCTTGGCGAGATGACCACCGGAATTCTGCATTTCCACGAGGCCCGGATGGGCCGCGTCAACCTGCTGTGCGCCGCGGTCGAGGCCGAACGTGATGCCTTGATTTCGGGGCTGGGTTTGAAGCCCCTGCCGACCCGCGAATTTGACCGCCGCGCTTACCCTGCAGGCAGCCGCCTGGAGGGCGGGATTGCCCGCTTTGGACCCAAGGTACAGAAACGCTATGTCACCGAAGACTTGCCCTGCGCCTTGGTGCCGATGGAAAGCATCGGACGTCATTTCGGCATTGAAACACCATTGATTAGTGGTTTGATTAATATGGTTAATATCTTTGAGGGGGTTGATTTCAGAAAGCACGGCAGAAACGTCGAGATGCTGTCTGCCAAATGGCTGGAAAGTTTCTGCGCCCGCGCCTAAAAAATCGGCCGCCATGCTTGGTAATTGTGCGCGTTGGCAAGCGCCTGGAGGGGGAACGGACGAATGAGCGGCATGCCTTTATACCTGAGCCTGCAAAACGAGATCCTGGCGGCCATAGCCCGAGGCGAATATGTTGCCGGAGATCTCTTGCCGACCGAACAGGAATACTGCGAACGATTTGGTGTCAGCCGGGCGACGGTACGAAAGGCGCTGCAAAACCTGTCGACCGATGGACGGGTGGTGCGCAAACACGGGATTGGCACCTATGTCCATTCGTCCGAGCAGCCCGGTCAGTCGGTAAAGTTTCGCGGCTTTCTGGAGGATGTGCTGGTGCATGATCCGGAAAACAGGTTCCACCGCGTATACAAGCGGGAATGCCGGTTTCCAGAGGCCATTCTGGATCTGTTTGGCGATAACGCTGTGCCTGAAGGATCGGTCAGCCTGTCGACCGTCAGCCGCCGGGGGCAGACGATCATGGCAGGTCTGATTCATCTGCCCGCGCCCTCTTGTGACCATGATACCGAGGCGGCCTATGCAACCAGCGAACAGCCGACAGTCGTGATGCTGCGCAAGGCGGGCATCTACATCGCGCGCGGCCAGCAACGAATTCAGCCGATCATTGTTGAACAGGACATCGCTACCCTACTGGGGGTTTCGGTGGGCATTCCACTGCTGCGCGCCACACGGGTCTATTTCGACATCAAGGGCCGCGCTGTGGCTGTCATCCAGACCACCTATCACCCAACCAACCACGAAATGGTCATCGACCTGCTGCCAAGGTAGGGCGACTGATTTTCGGAAACTGGAAAGAGAACTTATGACGCACGACATGGATCTGGTCATCCGCAATGCACATTGCGCCACGGCTTGCATGACTTTCGATTGCGATATTGGCGTCAAGGACGGCGTGATCCGCCAATTGGGCGGCAAGATGTCCAGCCCCGATGAGATCGACGCCAACGGTCGCTGGGTGCTGCCGGGCGGGATCGACAGCCATGTCCATTTTGATCAACGCAAGACCCATGGCGGGCAGAATGCCGATGACTTCTATACCGGCACCGTTTCTGCCGCCTGTGGTGGCACGACAACGGTGATCCCCTTTGCGGCCCAACACCGGACCCAGTCGGTGAAATGGGCGATTGAAGAATATCACGCCCGTGCCACCGGCAATGCAGTGATCGACTATAACTTTCACCTGATCCTGTCCGATCCGGCGCACCCTGACTTTACCGAAGAACTGTCCGAGGTTTGTGACGCCGGGATAAAATCGCTGAAGGTGTTCACGACCTATCCGGCAATCCGACTGGACGACGACGCACTGCTGGATATCTTTAACAAGGCCAAACTGCATGGCTGTCTGGTCATGGTGCATTGCGAAAACAGCGGTATCATCGATTTTGTGACCCAGCGGCTGCTCGATCAGGACATGACCGCGCCGAAATACCATCTGGCATCGCGTCCAGCCATCGCCGAGGCCGAAGCTGTGATGCGCATCTGCGCGATTGCTGAATTGTTCAACGTGCCGACGATGATCGTGCACGTCTCATCCGGACGGTCGCTAAAGATCATCGATATGGCCCGTGACAACGGGGCCACGATCTTTGCTGAAACCTGCACCCAATATCTGACGCTGCCGCAGTCCTTGCTAGATCAGCCCGATCAGGAAGGCGCCAAGGGCATTTGTAGCCCGCCGTTGCGCAGCGCTGCGGAATCCGAGGCCTTGTGGCAGGCCGTCTGTGACGGCACGCTTGACGTAGTATCCTCTGACCACAGTCCCTATCGTTTTGACGAAACCGGGAAATTCGCACATGGGCGCGACGTGCCATTCACCCGTATTTCCAACGGATTGCCGGGCGTAGAGCTGCGGATGCCACTGTTTTTCACCCATGCCGTCCAGACCGGCCGGATCGACATCAACCGCTTTGTCGCCCTAACCTCGGCGAATGCGGCGGAAATCTATGGGCTGTCGGGGCGCAAGGGCACGATTGCCGTGGGTGCTGACGCCGATCTGTGCATCTGGGACGATGACTATCGCTGGACGATCAACAACGACCGGATGCACCACAATGTCGATTTCACCCCCTACGAAGGCATGGAAGTCACCGCATGGCCTGCCGTCACGCTCAGCCGTGGGCGCGTTGTGGCCCGTTATCACGATTTTACCGGTACCCGCGGCGACGGGCAATTCCTTGTCGCAGATGCCGCCCTTACTCGCCACGAAATGACTGCAACTCAGAAAGAACTTAACGCGTTCGGGTTGCGCCTATCCCCGCGCCAGTAGCTCCTCACTTTACTCTACGGACTGAGAACCTACCGCCAAGCAGATCGCTTCAAAGCCGCCGTCGCGCAGCCGGGCATCCAACTGCTCGCAATTGCGAGGACGGCGAGCCACCTCCAGCATCCGGCGTTGGATTTTAATGGCCTTCTCCGTGTTGTGGAGAGTTTCAGCGATCTGCAGGATGCGTTCGCCGTGACCTGAGACCCGTTTTCTCGACCATTTTGAGGTGGAATCCGTCCCAATGTGCTCTGTAACCCAACGTTGGACAGCCATAGGCTGGCATTTCCCAGCTTTTTAACGATGACGGGCTGGTGGCGGCATCGGGAAAGCGCTTGGCGAACTGTACGTTGTATCCGATCGCACAGTGAGGTCTGACTCCGTTGTCGTGGTGACGTCGATCCTCCAGCTTTTCGTGGGCGTCCGTAAGGCATATGAACCGGTGTGCTTAAAGGCATTCCGACCGTTGCTTGCTGTTGAATGCTTCGATGAAGTCGTTGTCCGTGGGTTTTCCGGGTCGTGAAAAGTCCAGCGTGACCGGGTTGGTGTAGGCCCAAAGATCCAGATCGCGCGAAATGAACTCGCTGCCCTTGTCGACCCTGCTCGTATTTGGACAGCCGATCGTCCCACAGACCCGCGCGAGCGTCTTCCGGATCTCCGCCTTGATAGCTGACGCGCGAATCGGCCGCCGGGCAGAGCCGGGGATGTGTATCGACGATGGACAGAATGCGGAGCTTCTTTTCCAGGGCAGGCTGGTCGTGAACGAAATCCCTCCTGCACACGCAATGCATATGCTGTCGGGCAAGATATCGCCCAGACGTCGTTCGGCCCAGTGGACTCCTGACTGTCGTCTGATGCTTTGTCTACTCCCGGCGCTTCGGGTGCTTGTTCCTAAGCTGCAGGCACAACTCGTTGTAAATCCAGCGGGTCTTCTTGGCATTGATCTCCCAACCAAGGAATTGTTGTGGAAAACTCCAGCTAAAATCGAGGACGTTTCCGGGGGTCACATCAGGGCAGAGCAGGGGTCAGTCAACAAATGGTTCGACTTGAAGCGTCTGGCCCGGAATTACCATGTCGCACTTCGGTGGGATGACCGCGATCCCCCTTGCCTGCGCTAAGGGCGACATGGATGCAGAGGCGCCTTGCCCAAGGCGTATCAGCACCGGACGTCCTACGCTATCACGCTCTGACCAAGTGACTGGCACATATTCACGCCGCCCGGTCCTGCGCCGATAAGTAAAGCCCGCAACAGCGGGCAGCCAAGTATCCGGCTTTTCCAAAAGACCAGCCATCCGTCGCAGCGCTGGCCGCGCGATCTGCGCAAAGGTGATCGCGGCGGCATAGGGGTTGCCGGGTAGGCCGACATAAAGCGTTTGACCAAGCCGGCCGATGGTCAGCGGCTTGCCCGGGCGGATGGCGACCTTGAGCACGTCGAGTTCCGCAGCCTCCGCCCGCAGCGCATCCAGAATATGATCTTCTTCGCCCGCCGAAACACCGCCCGAGGAAATCACGACGTCATTTGTCTGCGCGGCATGGCGAATGGCTTTGCGGATGCTGGCGGGGTCGTCCGGCCGGATGCCGAGGTCGGTCAGGTTGACCCACGGTAGCCCGGACAGCGTTGTCCCCAGAAGCACGCGGTTGGAGTTGTAAATTTGTCCCGGCCCTAGGCCGCTGCCCGGCTCGGATAGTTCGTTTCCGGTGGACAGTATAGCCACGCGCACCCGGGGGCGGACAGCAACGGACGCCACGCCACAGCCCGCGAGCAGCGCAAGTCGGGGCGGCGTCAGCGTCAGCCCGGCGGCCAGAGCCGGTGCGCCTTGGGCCACATCCTCTCCTCGGCGACGGATGTTTTGACCCAACTTTGGGCGTTCCGTCAGCGATATCATACCCCCGGTGCTTACGACTTGTTCCTGCATCACGATGGCATCGGCCCCGAAGGGCACCGGTGCGCCGGTGAAAATACGCGCCGCCGAACCCGCAGCAAGTGAAAGGGCGCGCGCGTCGCCCGCCGCAATCCGGGCCACCACAGGCAGATGCCACGGGCCGTTCCCAGTCAGGTCGACAAGGCGCACGGCATAGCCATCCATGGCGGAATTGTCGAAGGGCGGCAGCGCAGATGTCGACACGACAGGCGCAGCGCTCACACGACCAACCGCCTTACCGAGGGCGAGCATCTCGTGGCCTACCACCGGACAGGCGGCGGCAATGGCGCGCAGTCGCGCAGCATCAACCGACAAGGTCGGGCTGGATTTTCCAGCCGAACAGGAAACAGCCGCTGTCATGTCATCTCCTCTCAGAAAACCCGCCCCCGAAAAACGGGGGCGGGTCATCGTTCCAAATGACTTACAGCATGATTTCCTTCGACTTGAAGGTAATCCCCGCAGTCTCATGCGTTGCGTTCGACACCTTGCGAATGTCACCCCAGCAGTGTTTGTAGTCTGGCAAGACCAGCTCGTTCACCCCCGGGTTGACCACGTTGCCTTGGCTGCCCGCAGGTGAACCAAAGACCATGGCGACCTGGTTGCGCTTAGACGATGGCGTTGGATAGACCATGCCCTGTGTCACACCGTTGTCGTTGATGATCTCGATCAGATCGCCTGGATTCAAATCCATTTCCACCATGTCATCGGGGTTCATCTCGATGAACGGATAGGGGAAGCGGTCCTGAACGAACTCGTTCTTCTGATCGAGGAACTGGTTCTGCCAGAAGATGTTGGCCCGAACGTTGTTGATCCAGAACTTGTGAGCGGCTTGTTCACGGGCCTTGCCCGCCGCCTGCCAGCCGCGCCAGCCCGCCGCACAGAACAACGCCTTATTGTCGTCGCGGCCATGCCGGTCGAACGTGCCGTCGGCATAGAGCCGTTTGGTTCCGACCAGCGCACCATTCTCGTAACCGACAACCGGTTCCTGCACCCCGTTGTTGCCCATGGCCCGAAGGCGGTCGTAGGTCACTTCCGGATGGCCGGTATTGTAGCCGTCCATAAAGGCGTCTTCCTCGGTCTGCCAGTCATATCCCTTGAACTGGTCAGCATAGGCATCGTGGCCCATATCGCGCAGCACGCGTTCCATGTTCCAAGCCATTTCCGCCGCGATCAGGCAGTCCGGCTTGGAGTTGCCATAGGGGTCCATGTACTTTTCAGACAGGCGCAGGCGCCGCTCTCCGTTCATCGAGGTGAGGTTCATCTCATTCGATTCACAGGCAGGCAGGATCACATGTGCGTTCTGGCCGATCTGGCTGTGGATGATATCCACGTCCACCACGAACAGGCCTCCTGCATTGATTGCGGCCACGATCGCATCGACCATCTGTTCGCGGGTGCCCCCGGCCGCAGCGTCAATCGCATCCTTGACCATGTCAGAGCGGCGTTTGTGAACGCGCTTGAATTCTGCGGCATTCAGGGTGGTTTTGTAATGGTCGCAGGCCCAAATGTGATGCACACCGCCCAGACCCCGGATCAGGAATTGGTCGATATACTCTGCCGGACGACCGACATGCGCATCGGACGGACGATAATAGCCCTCCTGATGCCCCCCCAGACGACAGACACCACCACCTTCGCGGCCAACATTGCCTGTCGCAATGGCGATGTTCACCAGCGCGCCAATGGTGCGGTAGTTGTCATTGCCCCAGATGATGCCCTTTTCGTAGCAGGTCACGCATTTGCGGCGGCTGCCATCGTCATGCGGCATCGCAACCCATTCAGCGGCCTTTTGGATATCAGAAGCCGATACGCCACAGATCTCTGCTGCCTCATCAAGCGAGGTCCGGCAAGTTTGCATGGCGTAGTCGAGGCTGCCAAGGCCTGCGGGATGTGCGCTATCTTGGGCAACGGCTTCGCCGCCTTGGAAGGTCGAGTTTGCGACAAAGTCGGAATCCGTCCAGCCCTGATCTACGATGTACGTCAGAATGGCGTTAAACAGCGCCATATCCGTGCCTTCGTTGATCGCCAGATGCAGGACGTTCTCGGGTCCAGCATATTGCTCCGAGGAATGAACCGTCAAAGTGCGACGCGGATCGACAACAACCATTTTCGCGCCGCCCTGCAGGCCCGGCACCATGTGGTTGAGATAGAGATTGGTCTGGGTCTCCATCGAGTTGGCGCCGACCATGAAGATCGTGTCGGTCAACACATAATCCTCATAGGCATAGTTCAACTCGTCAATACCCATGTCGCGCGTTGAGTGGACCTCGGAATTATAGGCCGGTCGATTGTGGATACGGCAGTTCTTGATCTTCATGCTCTCGAAGTAGAGCTTGCCGGTGCCCCAAGTGTTTTCGTATCCGCCGGCAGATCCGCCGTGATCGAACATCGAGACGACAAGATCGTCCTCGGACCCTTCGGTCACCACACGCGCCGTGACCCGGGTGACGAGATCCATCGCATCATCCCACGATGTAGGCTGCCAGACGCCGTTCCGCCAAACCATCGGATCCGACAGACGCTGCTGCTGCGTCCCGGTCACTTTCGAGGGGCGGTTTTCAGCCATACGCGCACCACGGATCGAACCGAGGCCAGAGTTTACGACGCAATCCACATCCGGTTTGACCACCAGATGCACGTCTTTGCCGTCCTGTCTGACAACATTATACATCGACGGCGCATACCACGCCTCGGTGTCCTGATACTGCTGTTCACTCAGATCGATGCCAAACTTGTTCTCGCCCGGGGCGGTGCCGCCCTGCTTATGCAGTGGCCAAGTGTAAGCCTTGTAGCCACAACCGACGATGCAGTAGTGGCAGGTCACGTTGTGTTCCTTGGCGTCTGCGGGAATGATCGGCAGACGGTCGATA
Source organism: Antarctobacter heliothermus (assembly GCF_002237555.1). Taxonomy (NCBI): domain Bacteria; kingdom Pseudomonadati; phylum Pseudomonadota; class Alphaproteobacteria; order Rhodobacterales; family Roseobacteraceae; genus Antarctobacter; species Antarctobacter heliothermus. Next base: position 1,850,004 of record NZ_CP022540.1, read on the forward strand.
TGTCTTTTGTAAGCCATGTATCCCTCTCCCTTAAAGCACGTTCGACAGACGACCGTAGATCAACTCGTCGACCCCGTTCGCATAGATGTCGCCCGCGTCATCGACGCTCAGCAGAAATTGTGGCAGATTGTTGGTGGCATGGCCCCAGATCTGCTGGCCGCCGTTTTCGCAGTCAAAGCGGGAATGGTGGCCAGGGCAGTTGAGGCTCTTGTCCTCGGCCGAGTAGCTCATCATCCAGCCCTTGTGCGGGCAAAGCACGGAAAAGGCCACGATATCGCCATCCGGACCAACACCCCCTTCGACGGCTTCGCCTAACTTAAGCAGGACGCCCAAGCTTTCCTCGTCGGGATAGGCGATGTCCATCGGTTCGTTCACCGTCAAATCCGCGATATTGGCAAGACGGTTAGTCGGCATTTCGACACGCGCCAGCGCGCGCGCCTTGGCTTGCTCTGGCGTCATGACCGTTGTCGCAACAGCGCCTGCCGTCGCCATCATGCCGCCTCTTAGAAACTGTCGACGCCCTGCATCGACCAATCGGTTACACTTCATTGGCTGGTATCCTCCCTAGCTCATCAAGTGATGGATGATTGCCGTCAGCGTACCCCTTGTCCCGGAGGCGCACGATGCCACAAAAGCCTGTGCCGCACTGCGGCTACAACTTGATTTGGAAAGGGAAAATCACATGTTCGGAAATCCGAACACGGGCTTCGCAGTGGTCAGGAACCAGACAGGCCGAGTTTCTGCATCTTTTCCCAGAGCGTCGTTCGGGCAATGCGCAACAGCTTTGCCGCCTCACCTATCTGGCCTTCAGTCCGGTCGAGGGCAGCTATGATCTGTGCCTTTTCGGCGGCGTCTCGGGCCTCGGCGAGTGACATTATCTCATCCGGCTTGGCAAGCCGTTCGGGGAACAGGTCGGTGGGCTGCAACAGCGGCCCCGTCGCCATGGCCAGCCCGCGCAGCAATCTTGCCCGCAGGTCACGGCCGCCGCCGGGCCAGTCATGACTGCGCACGGCCTCTTCACAAAGCCCGCTGATCCCTGTCAGCTCTGGCGCATGGCGCGGTGCCAGCTTGCCGAACAACTGCTGCAACAGCCAGACGGCATCCTCGGGCCGCGTGTTCAGCGGGGAAATCGGAATTTCGGTTCGCGCCAGCCTGTAGAACAGTTCAGAACTGAATGCGCCTTGCTCGATCATTGGCTCAAGATCGTTGCCGCAAGCCGCCATGAGACGCCCCTCGAAGCCTGCATCGATTCGTTCGAGCAGCCGCGCTTGGTCCCCTGCGCTCATTTTGCTGACCGCGCTGACGAACAGGGTTCCTTCGCCCACGGAATCGAACCCGCCGCCAGGGCTGAACAACGCCTCCTTGGCATCTGCGTTGCGGGCCAGATTGACCGTGACGAAGGGCGCAGCGGAGCGGTCCGACAGATCGTGGATGCGCCGCGCCACCAGATCCTTGCCGGTTCCCGGTCCGCCGAGGATCAGCACGGGATGGCTGGACGTTGCGGCCTTATCGATCAGCGATTCTATTCGTCGCGCGGCGACCGATACCCCCATCAAGGGTGGAAAGTCTTCGCCCTGAAACGGTTTTTCGTGGCTTTCGACGAGCAGGCTGAGGCGCTCGAGGAAGACAGACATTTCAAACGGCTTGGTCACATAATCCGCTGCACCCGACTTGATCAGCCGCACGGCTTGACCGATGCCCCCTTGGCCGGTGATGAAAAGGAAAGGCGGCGGCGTACCGGTGCGCAGGAGCGTCGAAAACAGCTCCTCTCCGGACCCGTCCGGCAGACCGATATCGCATATCACCGCGTCGATCGGTTTCTTGGGGGTTCGGATCGCACCCAGGGCCCGCGCCATTTGTTTGTGCCAGAGAACCTGCGCGCCTTCCAGTTCCAACCGCTGCAGCAGCGAGGTGCCCATGATCTGATCATCCTCGACAAGAACGATGTATCTATTCCTGAGCATCGCGGGCCTCCATGGGCGCCGGCAAACTGACCGTGATGCGCGTTGCGCCATTTTCATTTGCATGACCGATGGTTCCCGCCATCTTCCTTGCCAGTTCGCGAACCAGTCGCAACCCGACACCCCCACCGGGCGTGAGCGGGCCGTCACCAAGCAAACGGTCCAATGCGGCCCTTGGCATGGCCGCGCCAGTGTTGGTGATCCGGAGGGTCAGACCGCCATCCATCGCGCAAGCGATTAGGCCGACGCGGCCCTCTTTGCCAGCCGCTGCGCACGCGTTCAAAAGAAGGTTAAGCGCGATCTGCCGCACCGGCCCGGCTGGGATTCCGCTCGCGGTGACCGCCGCAGGATCGACGGACCACGACAAGTCCAGTGCCAGACGCGACACTTCGGGTTGGATAAGGAGCTTGATGTCCTCGAAATCATCGGGGCCCAGCACGCGGATCTCCGGATCGACGCGGTTCTGGTCTAGAGTTGCGCGGGTTACGTCCCGCAAATGGCGCAAGCCCCGGTCAAGCAGGTCGGCGGACTGGCGCACGACCTCGGGACGGTCGGGATAGCTGCGGATCGTATCCGTTGCGTTCAAAAGCCCGCCCAGCGGGTTGTTGATCTCATGCGCCAACGACGAAGAGAGCCGACCTAGCGCCACAAACCGCTCTCGTTCCGCCAGCCTCCGCTCGGCTTCGGTCTTGGCTGCCACAGCGTCAACCATCGCGTTGTAGGTGCGCGCCAGCTGCGCCAGTTCTCCATCGCCCGGCGGGATCTCAGAGGCCGGGATAGAACGCGGCTTTCCATGCGTTTCGGTCATCTGGCGGGCCAGCGACGTAACAGGATTCAACATCTTTCGGATCGCAAGAAAGCCGGCCACGGACAATAGGCCGATGGCAATGGCGTTGCCCATGATCAGATAAAGCAGCGCTTTCCTACGCTCGGTCAAGAGGTCGGACACGTCGAGTTCGGTCGCGATTTGCCCGACGGCGCGCCCCTGATAACTCAGGGGCGCAAGCAAGCTGAGCACGGGCGATGCCCCATCTACCGTCAGACCATCCAGCGCCACCGCATCCCCGGAAAGCGCTGCGATATCGCTGTCTATCGGAACACGCCGGGGATCGGTTGCGGCCAGCACCCTTCCACGCTCATCCGCCACTGCAGTCAGAACCATCCGGCGCCCTTCGCCGCCCTGAGCAGCTCGGTCAAGCGTGTCGTATACTTCCCATATGTCATGCCGCAGCACGAGCGGTCCGAGAGCCACCGACAACCCCTCGACATGCATCCGCGCCAGTTCCTGAATCCGGGCGTCCTGAACCTGCGCCAACGATCGCAAGACCTGCTGGGATGCCACCGTGCCAACAAGGACCATCATTGCAGCCGCGAGTAGGGGCAGCTTGATCGACAGGGGAATGGGAGCAAACCAATTCATGCCTCAAGGGGCCAGATCGCGAATGCGGTCTGCGATCCCGTCAAACAAGGTTGGAGTCGCCCGTTGGAAACCGTCAAGTTGCAGTGACATGAGCGCCTGTTGGCCTTCCTTCGTCTTTGCAAGGCTCAGCAACGAACTCTGCAAGGCCTGAACCGGTTCAGAGGCCAAACTGTCACGCCGCGCACAGACCGGGGGAAAGCCCAGCCATTCCGACCGGTCGATCACCCGTGTGCGCGCGGTGAGGTCAGGCTCGATCGCCGCGAGGGCTTCCCAGACGTAGCCATCGACGCTGCCGGATCGCACCAAACCATCCGCAACGGCGCGCACAACGTTGCGATGCCCGTAAGTAAAGATTGCACGGCTGAAAAAACTCTCGGCTTGCTCCCCCATGCGCCGAAGGTTGGTCGCCGTGACAAGATAGCCAGAATTCGAATCCGGGTCGGAAAAGGCGTGTGTGCTACCTCGCAAGTCAGAGAGATCTCCGGCCGGGTCGTCCGCCCCGACAATAAGGTAGGACTGGTAGCGCGGGCCACCGCGCCAGACCGGAACAGCAACAAGGTCCAGCAAGTCGACGTGTTGCAGATAGGGATACCCGCACAGCCACGCGGCATCGAGACTGCGTTCCAGCAAGAGACCGGTGACTTCCTGATAGGTGCGGCGCTGAACCAGTTCGATCTCGCGCCCCATACCGCGTGATAAGGCGCGGCGCAGGCCGTCTATGACGCCTGCATCGTTGTCGAGGAAAACCGGTGTCAGTCCAAGGCGAAAGATCGGTTGTGCCCGTGCCCCGTCAGCCATCAACGCCGTAAGCGCCGAGCCCAGAAACATGCGTCTGTTGATAGATTTCTCCATGACTTCGGGCCCCTCCCTTGGCCGGAACCCAGACCTTTGTTATTAATTACGCGGCGTTTTCGAGTGCCCGCGACGACAGCTATGCCGCGCTTTTGGAGCGTTCGTAAAAGCGACCCAACTTGGGCATCGGCGGAATGACACCCGCTATGAAACTGAAAACAGCCGCGTGAATTCTACGGCTGAACCCCATTAAAAATGGGGGATTACCCTCGACTGTGTGCAGATCGTCGAGCCGCTTGGTGAAGCTGATAAAAGTCAGTTGTTCGATCACGGAAAGCGGGTTGGAACCCCCGCCGGACCTGAACGGGTTCCAGATGCGATCGACCTGATTGCAGATGTTGCCTGTCAGCATGTGTGCCCTCGTTGATTTGGCGCGACTATACAGATGGGTTTAAGTCGGACAATCAGGGAGACAGGCCGATCGATTGAGGGGCGGGCAGAAGGGGCCCTTAGTTTTGGGAAAACGGTCTTGAAACAATACCTTTGTGGTGCGCCCCGGGTCTGTCGGAGGCCTATAGCTTCCTTTCACGCGACCATATCCAGCCTGTCGCGCTGTGGATAAAAGTTCTCTTCAACCTATGCGGAGGGTATCCGGAGGCAGCTACAGCTTACGGCGTCGATAGATAGTCGGCGGAGACGTATCCGGTGATGCCGGGCGCTTTGACGAGCGAGACCCGGCACCAGAGCTGGCCCATCTCGGTCGCGCAGTCGCGGCGTACCAGTTCGGTGCCGTCGGGCAAACCCAGCATGACTTTGTAGCCAAGGCTTGGCCCGTGCCGCAGCTTCAACAACTCGTCCGGCCCAGCGCCTTTGACCACCACGCGGTTGCCTGAGCTGCCGCTGCCGCTGCAACTGGCGACAAGGACAAGCGCGAGTAACGATATGACTAGGTGACGGTTCATGATCTGGCCTCTGCGTTTTCTCTCCGTCTCGCCTGAATTTCCTCTCAAAGCAAGGTGCAGGCGCGGAATCACGGATTTGGGGCGGCAGCTGCCACCTCCAATCGCGTCAGCAGGTTCCTTACGGCAGACACCGGCGGAAGCTCTCGACCGGCTGCTCAAACAGGATATGATCGAAAGTGTTGCGACGATCGGACCGTATCCCTCTGACTCGCAATCTCGGTCATCAACCGATTTGCGCAACAGATTCGGTGCTATCTGTACTTGGAACGCAGGTGTGGTCAGAAAGTTGCTGATCAGGATTTTGCAGACAGCAACGTGGTCCAATCCGGCAAATTTTGTCCGCTGCCAAGGCAGACTTCAATTGGCTAGGGCCTGCCCTACCACTGAACTTTCATCCAGCCGCGACCGGGGCCCGGTTGGTGCTTACGCCGATCGGCGCAGGTTTATCAATCGCCCGACGCGCGGAGCTTTCATCTCTCGCTGCGAGGCGGGCGATTGCGGTGCTCAGGGTCCGCGCTTAGTCAGCCGGCGTCTGATATTCCAAGGCCGAGTGCGGGCGTTCGGTATTGCAGTCGGCAGTCCAGGCCGCGATCACCATCCGCGCGTGGGCCAGATTGCGGAACATGGTCTCGTTGAGTAGTTCATCCCGCATTCGCCCGGTGAAGCTCTCCACGAAGCCGTTCTGCATCTGGACCTGTCACGCTTCAGTGTCGCTCCCGGTGCTCGTTTCAGCCACCTTCCGTCCGAAAGCGACGGGGCTTTCCCAGCCCAGTTCTGAATGGCGGCGTCGTGGATTGTAGAACCCATTGATGTATTCGAAGATGACCATCTCAGCCTGTCTGCGGGTGTTCCAGGTGTCCCGCCAGATCAACTCTGCATTTATGGTTTTGAAGAAGGTAGAAGTGGTCGCGGGCCAGTCAAATACGACAAGCGTCGATACAAACGACGCAACCGCCCCTCTCGTGACATTGCTACGCAATGCACTGCCGGACGGTGATCGAGAGCATGTTTGGGCGGCTCAAGGATTGGCTGCGCGTCGCAACTAGATACGACAGATGCCCCAAAGCCTTCTTCTCTGCCATCGCTCTCGCTGCAACCGTCGTCTATTGGCTATGAGTCCTGAGCCTAAGTGAACTCGAATTCACTCAATAAGGCAGCGGGTCGCAGATTTTGGGGGGCGGAGTCTACCTTGAACGCGCTTTTTGCAGCGCACTAACGACCGCGATATCGCCGTGAGCTTAAGCTTCCCTGATGGAGGGGCCGCGATCGCGTTTCACCAAGTGAAACTTTCAAGGCATGTCCTGCCCAAAACTGCCGTTGGTCAGATTATCAACTTGCTGCGCACGCGGCTCACAATGCGGCCATTCATTGCTGACGCACGATCCGAGGTACTTCGAAAGGCCTAAGATACGGACAAGGACGAAGCTGTCACCCGCGCTACAACGGCTGAACGGCCGTAGTAGAACTGACTGGGAGTTTTATTCACGTGCCTACTCCATCTTGCGTCGCTCCGACGGTCCTGCTCCAAAGTTGCAAGGACCGGGCCGGTAGCCATGCGGCGGCCGCTACAGCGGTCGCTTAATCCGCCGCCATGCCACTTTATTGACCGTCAAAAATGACGTTGCACCCGCATCATGTGTTGTGTATGACGTTTATTGTCGGACACTAAAGGGCAGCGCAATGGTCACCACGTCAAGTCGACAGCATAGAACTTCTCCGAAAAGCGTTCCGGGCTTGGACCTGGTTCGTTTGCAGGCGTACCTGATGCGTCACCGAATCGTTCTGAACCCGAGCGCCGCACCTGAAAAATTCGCTGCCGGCTATGGAAACATGAACTTCCTCCTTCAAACTGAAGGCGGGCCGTTGGTATTGAGGCGTCCGCCGCCGGGTCCAGTCCCACCTGGGGCCAACGACATGGCCCGCGAATACCGTATCCTTTCGAGCCTCCACCCGGTGATGCCGTTGGTCCCGAAAGCCGCGCTGTTTTGCGATGATCTGTCGGTCGTCGGCGCACCGTTCCTCGTGATGGAGTATCGCCCGGGCCTCGTCATTGGCGAGACAATTCCGTCGGACACTGTCAAGAGTTGGCGGGCCGTCGAGCAGATTGGCACCGCCCTCGGCCGCAGGATCATCCATGTCCTCTCCGACCTGCACGCGGTTGATGCCGAAGCCTGCGGCCTCGGCACCCTTGGGCGGCCCGACGGCTTTGTGGAGCGCACCCAACGCGGGTGGAGCAAGCGCGCACGGCTGGCCTGGGACAACGCTCCGGAGGACCTGACCGCACTGCTGGACTGGCTGGAAGCCCATGCTCCCGAAACTTCGCGCGCGCCGACCCTGATCCACAATGACTTCAAACTCGACAACATCATCCTCGATCCAGATACCCTTGAACCCCGCACGCTGATCGACTGGGATATGGGCACGCTTGGCGATCCGCTTTATGACCTCGCGGTCTTGCTCAGTTATTGGACCGAGGCAGGCGACCCCGACGCCATGCACCAGCTGCGCCAGATGCCCACGGCGTGCCATGGCTTTCCCACCCGCGAAGAGGCGGCGACGCTTTATGCGAAGGCGAGCGGTCGCAGACTGACTGACTTCACCTATTTCCGCGTGCTGGCCACACTACGCCTCGCCGTCGTGTTTCAGCAGCTCTACCGCCGCTATGAGAGTGGCGGCACCGATGACCCGGACTTCGCCCGTTTCGACGACCTTTCTCGGGGCCTGCTGAGCTTCGGCCTGCAGGTCGCCCGCGGTGACTTTTACTGACAAGGACTGCCCATGATCTCTTTCGAGCCTACCCCCGAACAGGATGCGCTGCGCCAGCGGATCGAGAGCTTTGTCATGGAGCAGATCGTTCCGTATGAGAAGGACCCGCGCAACACGTCCCATGGCCCTACCGAAGAACTGCGGATCGAGTTGAACGCTCTGGCCCGTGAGGCGGGGCTGTTCGCGCCGCATGTGCCGCAGGAATGGGGCGGTCTTGGGCTGGATCACGTCAGCATGGCGATTGCCTTTGAGGTCAGCGGGCTGTCGCCGCTCGGCCCCATCGCGATGCATTGCGCTGCGCCCGACGAGGGCAACATGAACCTGCTCGACAAGGTTGCCACCGAGGCACAGAAACAGCGCTGGCTGAAGCCGTTCGCCGCCGGAGAATTCCGCTCGTGCTTCTCGATGACCGAGCCTTGGGGCGCTGGCGCCGATCCCTCCGAATTGAAGACCAAGGCACGTTATGACGGCGAGGATTTCGTGGTCAGCGGCGTCAAATGGCTGATCACCGGGGCGCAGGGCGCGGGCTTTACCATCATCTTTTGCGATGTCGAGGCCGAGGGCGACAAGCCCGGCGGGCCGACCATGCTGATCTCGGACATGGATGCCGACGGCATCAACCTGACGCGGCAAATCGAGACGCTCGACAGATCTTTCACTGGCGGGCACTGGGAAGTGACCTTTGACCACCTGCGCATCCCGGCCGAGAATGTGCTGGGCGAGGTCGGCGAAGGCTTTCGCTACGTGCAGGTGCGCCTTGCCCCGGCGCGGTTGACCCACTGCATGCGCTGGCTCGGCGGCGCGGTACGGGCACAGGGGATTGCGCTGGACTATGCCCGCAAACGCGAGGCTTTCGGTAAGCCCATTGGCCGGCACGGCGAGATCGGCGCGATGCTGGCCGAGAACGAGATGGAGTTGCAGCAGAGCCGACTGATGATCTGGTGGGCCTGCGCCTTGCTCGACAAGGGCGAGCATGGCCGGCACGAAAGCTCGATGGTCAAGACGGCGGTGTCCGAGGCGCTGTTCCGCGTGGCCGACCGCTGCGTGCAGGTGCTGGGCGGCATGGGGGTGACCGGCGACACGGTCGTCGAGCAGATCTTCCGCGAGACCCGGGCCTTCCGCATCTATGACGGGCCGTCCGAGGTTCACAAATGGGCGATCTCGCGCCGGATCATGAAGGGTTGAACCGCTTCAGGGGAGGAGCAAGCATGCAACGTGTGGAGATGACGAGCTACGAGGCCGCCTGCGAGCGCTTCGAATGGCGGGTGCCAGAGAGGTTCAACTACGGCGGCGACGTGGTGGATGCCTGGGCGGAGGACCCTGAGCGCATGGCGCTGATCTGGGTGAATGAGGCGGGCGAAGAGCGACGGTTCACCTATGCCGACATCCGCGACCTGACCAACCGCTTCGCCAATTACCTGACTGCCAAGGGCGTCAAAAAGGGCGACCGCGTGCTGATCATGCTGCCGCGCATCCCGGAGTGGCAGATCGCCATGGTCGGCTGCAACAAGATCGGCGCCATCCCGATCCCTTGCGTCACCATGCTGACCGAGAAGGACGTGACCTATCGCATGGAGCATTCCGGCGCGGAGGCGGTGGTGACGACCGCGGCAGAGACGCAAAAGGTCGCCAGTGACCCCAAAGTCCGGCTCTCCGTCGGCGCGACAGATGGCTGGGATGACTTCGAGACCGAAATGTTGCGGCACAGTGCCGATTTCACGCCCGTCCGGATCGAGGCCGAAGACCCGGCGATCATGTTCTACACCTCCGGCTCGACCGGTCTGCCAAAGGGCGTGCTGCATGCCAGCCGGGCGCTGTTTTCCTGGCGGGTCTCGGCCTGGTACTGGCTGTCGCTGACCGAGCAGGACGTGATGTGGTGTACCGCCGACACCGGCTGGTCAAAGGCCGGCACGTCGATCCTCTACGGCCCGTGGAGCTGCGGCGCGACGGTGCTGTTCTATGACGGCCCCTTCGACCTCGAAAAGCGGCTGGAATTGATTGAGCGCCACAAGGTCAGCGTATACTGCGCCGCCGCCACCGAGATCCGGCAGTTGGTTCAGGTGGACACCTCGGGCCATGATCTCTCGGCGCTGCGGCTGTCGGTTTCGGCAGGCGAGTCGGTGAACCCCGAAATCGTCCGGGCGTGGTCGGACAAGACCGGCGCGCTGCTGCTCGACGGGTATGGCCAGACCGAGACGCTGATGACCGTGCTCAACTATCCGCAGATGGCGGTGAAGCCCGGCGCGATGGGCAAGCCGCTGCCGGGCACAGAGGCCGCAATCCTGGCCGAGGACGGGCGTGAGGCACCAACCGGCACCCCCGGACAGCTGGCGATCCGCTGCCCGCATCCGCAGCTGATGCTGGGCTATTGGGACAACCCCGGCAAGACGGCCGAGAGCTACCAGACCGTGGACGGCGTGACCTGGTTTTTGACGGGCGACACCGCCAGTATGGACGCGGACGGCTACCTGTTCTTTGGTGGCCGAGACGACGACGTGATCAACTCGTCGGGCTACCGCATCGGACCTATGGAGGTGGAGAATGCCTTGATGGAGCATGAGGCCGTGTTGGAATGCGCCGCCGTCGCCAGCCCCTGCGAGACCCGCGGCGAGGTGGTGAAGGCCTTCATCATCCTGAAGTCCGGGTATACCCCGAGCGACGCGCTCGCCAAGGAATTGCAGGATTTTACCAAGGCCCTGACCGCACCCTACAAGTACCCGCGCAGGATCGCCTTTGTCGACGCATTGCCCAAGACGCCCACCGGAAAGATCCAGCGGCGGCGGCTGAAACAGCAGGAGTTCGCGGGGCAGCCCGCGTGACTTGAACAACCGTCCCGGCCTCGCGCCGGGACCTCTCGGTCGGTCGAACAAGAGGCCCCGGATCAAGTCCGGGGCGCGTGTCGTGTGCGGCAACCGTCTGCGCTCAGTCGAAGCCTTCGCCCTGGTGCTCCCCGACACCCGGCGCCCGCCGCAGCGGCGCGTTGTCATAGGCCGAGAACTTCACCGGCTGGCGCAACACCGGCTGCACTGTCCCATCCTGCCGCGTGACCTCGTCAAACAGACCGCGCGTCCGGAACTGCGGGTCCTCTGCAAGCTCCTCACGACGCAACGCAGGCCCCCACATCTGCCCCGAGGCCTCGAACACTGCTTCCCAATGCGAGATGGGCTTTTCGAGGATGCGCGCTGCGATCCTCGCGACGAGTTCGTCTCGCCGATCCACGCGTTCCGGACGGGTCAGACCTACGCCCTCGGTCAGCCCGACATCACGGCACAGTTGATCCCAATAGGCATCTTCATGTGCGACCGAGGTCGTCAGCCATCGCCCGTCCGAGGTCTCGTAAAGCGCATAGCCGGGATCGCGCTGCGGCAGGCTGGCGTCCTCAGCGGCGTCGGCGGCAATGAAGGGCGTCTGCAAGGCCAGCACCGCGTCACTCATGGCGATGTCGACATGGGTGCCTTGCCCGGTCCGCTCGCGGGCCAGCAACGCCGACAACACGCCGGTCAGCGCATAGAGCGCCGAGACAGAATCGCCCAGCAGCACCGCCGGGGGCAGACCGTCGACCGCTCCGTTGATGCGCTCGCCCAAGGCGCCGCCGAGGCCCTGAAAGGTCAGGTCATGCGCGGGGCGCATCCGGTAGGGCCCGCTCTGGCCGAAGCCCGATATCGACACATAGATCAACCGCGGGTTCACCGCGCTCAGGTCGTCGTACCCGAGGCCAAGCTTCGCCAGCTTGCCCGGCCGAAAACCTTCGAGAAACACGTCGGCCTGTTCAATGAGGCTCAGGAGTGCCGCCTTCTGCGCCGGATCGCGCGCATCCAGAGCCACCGAGCGCTTGTTGCGGTTCAGCCCCTCGTAGAACGACGGCAGAAACCGCGAGGGATCGCCGCCCGGCCGCTCCACCTGGATCACATCGGCGCCCATGTCCGACAGGGTCAGCGTGCAGAACGGCCCGGGATATTGTTCGGCCATCGAGACGATCTTCAGCCCTTCGAGGGCGCCGGGTTTGCGCTCTGCCATCAGATCGCCCAGCTCTGTGCGTCGTCGACCGTCAGCGCTTCGCCATTGACGAAATGGCTACGCGGATCGACGAGAAACAGAAGCGCGCTGTCGAGGTCCTTCGGCTCGCCCACACGGCGGCGCGGCAGCTTGGCCAGCTCGGCCTTGCCCTGATCGGTCTCCCAAAATTCGTCGTTGATCGAGGTGCGAATATAACCCGGACACAACGCGTTGACGCGGATGCCGTGCTGGCCCCATTCCAGCGCATGTCCGGCGGTGAGATGCCGGATCGCCGCCTTCGACATGGTGTAGAGCGACACCCCCTTGGCGACCCGTGTCGACAGCATCGAAGAGACGTTGACGATGCACCCCTCGCGACCCTCGTCGATCCAGCGCTCGGCGCAGAGCTGGGACAGCCGCCAGGGCGCACGGACGTTGACCGCCATGGTCTGTTCGAAATCCTCAAGTGTCGCCTTGTGGGCGCGGGCGGGCCTGCTGATACCGGCGTTGTTGACCAGGATGTCGGGCGTGCCCATCTGCTCGGATACGGCTATGATCAGCGCATCGGGTGCGGCAGGATCCGCTGCATCAAAGCCGAAGGCCTGCGCCTGGCCGCCCTCTGCGGTGATCCGCGCCACCAGGTCGTCAAGCTTGCCGGTGCTGCGTGCGGCCACTGCGACGGCGGCGCCCTGCGCGGCCAGTGTCAGGGCGAACTGATAGCCCAGCCCCGACGACGCGCCGGTCACCACCGCGATCTTGCCTTCAAGCATGTGTTTCCTCCTCCGAAACTGCGTTTGCCTTGAACGCTATCATGCGCATTAGTGTCGGACAATAATAGAATGGCGCCTCAGGCGGCTTCACCGAAGAACCGCGCCTGCAGGGTCTGCCGGACCGAGGGGTTGCGGGTCAGTTCGATGAACCGGCGCACCTCCAGCCGCAACGCCGGCTCTATGGGCATTTGCAGCCCGTGATAAATGGCCTCGGCAATCAACCTCTGCTCGGGTCGCTCGGCCACACCGTCCCGCGTCAACCCGGCGTTTAGCGCGTGGAAGTACCGCTCGATCTCCGGCGCAGTCGGGCCACGATAGCCGCGCACCATCCATCGCTGTTCGGCTGCGGGGTTGTCCAAAAGCCACCGGCGGGCTGCATCTCGCAGGGCACCTGCAGGGACAACATCGGTCAGCAGGCCCAAAGATCGCGCTTCCGACACATCGTAGGTAGTCCCCTGCAACATATCCCCCGTCACCCGCTGCCACGGCGCCAACCGCGTCAGACGTTGCGTGCCACCAAAGCCCGTCATCAGCCCGAGCCCGGCCTCGGGCAGGCCGAGTTTGATCGCCGGATCGTCCACGGCGAACCGCGCATGTGCCGCCAGCGCCATCTCGAAACCGCCGCCGAGACAATGCCCGTTGATCGCCGCGGCCACCGGCTTGCCGCAGGTCTCCAGCCGGTAAAGGCTGTCTTTGACGCGGGCCATGACGGACCAGAGATCCTCGGCAGGTATGTCAAAGAACTCGCCAACCATGCGCAGGTCCGCGCCGGCGTGGAACGAGGCCTTGCCGGAGGTGATCAGCACGCCGCGAACGCTCGGGTCCGAGGCCACCTGATCTACCAAGCCCACCCATTCCGAGATGGCATCAGTGGAAAACACGTTGACCTTGCGGTCCGGATCGTCCCAGCGCAGTTCTGCGATGCCATGGCCGTCGACGCCGAGAGTAATGATCCTGCTCATGCGCTTTCTCCCTCCATCCGTTCGATCACCATGGCGATCGCCTGTCCCGTCGCCGCGCAAAGCGTGGCGCAGCCGAACTGCTTGTCCGCGCGCTCCAACTCGTCGAGCAGCGTGCCCAGGATCATCGCCCCCGTGGCCCCCAGTGGATGGCCCATGGCGATGGCCCCGCCGTTGACGTTCATCCGGTCCGGACTGACGCCGGTTTCCTCCTGGAAATAAAGAACCACAGAGGCAAAGGCTTCGTTCAGCTCCCACAGGTCGATGTCGGCATAGCCCAGACCGGCCTGCTTCAGCGCCCGGTCGCAGGCGGCCTTGGGTCCGGTCAGCATGATTGTCGGCTCGGACCCTACCGAGGCCAGCCCGAGGATGCGGGCGCGTGGCGTCAGGCCGTTCTCTTTGCCGGCTTTTTCAGACCCCAGAAGAACCGCCGCCGCGCCATCGACGATCTGCGAGGAATTCCCGGCATGGTGGACGTATTTCAGCGCGCCGATCTCGGGGTACTTCTGCTCCGCAACGGCGTCATATCCCATCTTCTTCGCGTAGCGCTCAAAAGAGGGGTTCAGCGCGCCCAGGGACTGCATGTCCGCCCCAGGCCGGATGGCCTCGTCACGGTCGAGCATGGTCAGGCCGTTGCGGTCCTTCACCGGCACGATGGACCGGGCAAAGCGCCCCTTTTCCCAAGCGCGGCCGGCCCGGCGCTGGCTCTCCACCGCCAGCGCATCCACGTCGTCGCGGCTGTATCCGCGCAGCGTGGCGATCAGGTCGGCCGAAATGCCCTGCGGCACCGATTTGCGCGGGATGGCGATGCCGGGATCGGCCAGAACCGGCATGCCCGACGACAGCATGGGAATCCGGCTCATCATCTCGACCCCGCCGGCCACGGCCAAGCCGACCTCGCCGCTGGCCACCTTGCCCGCTGCGATGGCGCAGGCTTCCAGCCCCGAGGCGCAAAAGCGGTTGATCTGGACGCCGGGAACCGCCTCGTCATAGCCCGCCTCCAGCGCTGCCGTGCGCGCGATGTCGCCGCCCTGATCGGCCACCGGATCGACGCAGCCGAGCACCACGTCGCCGACGGCTGAGGTGTCGAGGTTCGACCGTTCCTTCAACGCTTTAAGCGGGACCGTGGCCAGCTCCACCGGGCTGAGTTCTGCCAGCGCGCCGACCGAGGCCTTGCCTTTGCCGCGCGGCGTGCGCACAGCGTCGAAAATCCGAACATGTTGCATGGTCAGCCCCTATTTCGCGGTCATGCGCAGCGCGCCGTCGAGCCGGATCACCTCGCCGTTAAGCATCGGGTTGGCAAAGATCGCGGCAACCAGATCTGCGAATTCCTCGGCCTTCCCAAGACGCGGCGGGAACGGCACCTTGGCGCCAAGCGATTCCTGCACCTCCTGCGGCAGACCGGCCATCATCGGCGTCTCGAAGATGCCCGGCGCAATGGCCATCACACGGATGCCCGACCGCGCCAATTCCCGCGCCGCCGGCAGCGTCAGGCTGACCACGCCGCCCTTGGACGCCGCATAGGCCGCCTGGCCGATCTGGCCGTCGAAAGCCGCGACCGAGGCGGTGTTTACGATCACTCCGCGCTCTCCGTCCGGCCCCGGCTCAGCCCCCGCAATTGCTTCAGCCGCGAGGCGCATCGTGTTGAAGGTGCCGACGAGGTTGATCGAGACCGCACGCGCGAAGCTGTCGAGGTCATGCGGCCCGTCGCGGCCGACGATCTTTTCTCCGGGCGCGACGCCGGCGCAATTCACCAGCCCATGCAGGCAGCCGAAGCGGGTTTTCGCGGTCCCGATGGCCTTTGCCACCTGTTCGGCGGAGGTCACATCGGCCCGGACCATCACCTTGCGGTCATCCTCTGCCGCGCCATCGATGTTGATGTCGAGCCCGACCACATTCGCCCCGCCTGCCATGAGCCGTGTCACGACCCCCGCGCCGAGACCGGAACTCGCGCCCGTGACCAGTATCGTCTTGCCTGCAATGTCCATGCTGTCCTCCCTCAGTGGCTTGGCTCAGATCGGTAGGGCGTGCCTGCATGGCAAACAATGATATTTTCGTTCCAATTCGTGACTGAAAATGCCATATGAAAGCATGTCAGACCTCACGGCACCGGTCTCTCCGGTCTTCATCGACGAAGCCTTCGATTGCGCCCGCCGCGTAGGTCTCGATGCGGCGCCGATTGCCCGTCGGATCGCGCCGGACGGGCCAATGACGCTGGCGCAATACGGGGAGTTCTGGTTCGCGCTCGCTCAGGAGATGCAGGACGAAATGCTGGGCATGACTGCGCATCCGATGCGGCCGGGAAGCTTTGCGCTGATGTGTCATGCCATCCGTGGCGCACCGACCTTGGGCAAGGCGCTGGAGCGCGCGCTTTGGGCCTTGGACGTGATGGTCGGCGGGCCGCGCGGACGGGTCACGGTCCGGAACGCGCAGGCCATCATCGCCTTCACCGACGACGGACCGCCGGTCTCGGCCTTCGCCTATCGCACGCTTATGATCGTTTTGCTGGGACCGCTCTGCTGGCTGGCGCGGCGGCGATTGCCCTTGGTACAGGTGGCCTTTCGCTGCGCTGCGCCCGAGGGGGCCGAGGCCTATTCGCGCCTGTTCGGCACCGAGGTTCAGTTCGACGCGCCGGAAACACAGGTGGTGATCGACGCCGCGCCTCTGACCCTGCCGGTCAACCGCAGCGAGGCCGCCCTGAAGCGCTACCTGAAACAGGCGCCCGGCAACCTGCTGGTGGGCTATCGCGGCATGGACGACGTGACCGGGCAGGTCCGCGCGCTCTTGTCACGCACATCGCCGCGGGATTGGCCGGACTTCGACAGTCTCGCCCGGCAGTTCCGCATGTCGCCCAGCACCTTGCGTCGGCAGTTCAAGGATCAGGGCGAGAACTATCGCAAGCTGACGTCCGAGTTGCGCGCGGCCCGAGCCAGGCACCTTCTGACCAAGACCGACACGTCGGTTGCCGATGTGGCCGATCTAATGGGGTATACCGAGCCGAGTGCATTTTTCCGGGCCTTCCAAGGGTGGGCTGGGACCTCCCCGGCGCGGTACAGAGCAGACAGCCAGCAGACTTCTACTGTGTCGGACGATATTGAGTAAATGACGAAACCTCTCGCATTAGCGTCGGTCAGCATGTAAGCTGACGTTGCGTATGTCATCGTGAAAGTTGCCCATGAAGCTCGACCTCGACACCACTGCCGATCTGCCCGTGTTTCGGCAGCTCGCGCTTGCCCTGCAAACGAAAATCCTCTCGGGCGAGTTGCAGCCCGGGGCGCGTATGCCCGCCGAAACCGCGCTGGCCAGCGAAAATGGCATCCACCGCTCGACCGTGCGCGAGGCGATCCGGTCGCTGGAACAGCAAGGCCTGCTTTATCGCGAAGAAGGCAAGCGCAAGCTTTTCGTGTCCCGACCCGATACCGAGGAGCTGTCGCGCCGCCTAGTGACTCCCTTGGTGATGAACGGCGTCACCTTCGAGGAGATCTGGGAGGCGATCCGCGCGCTTGACCCCGTGGCGGCGGAGGCCGCGGCGAACCGGCGCAACGCCGACAATCTGGCGGCGTTGGAGGACAATATCTCCCGGACCAGAGCGGCGATGGACGACCCCGACGCCCTGGTCAAACTGGATATCGAATTTCACGAGTTGATTGCTCTGGCCGCCAACAACCGGGTGATCCAGTCGCTGAGGTTGCCGATCAGCGACCTGTTCTACCCGTCGTTCCAGACCGTGATGACCAGCCTCAACGCCAGCGAACGCCTGCTGACCGCGCATGAAAAGATCCTGCAGGCGATCAAGTGGGGCGACGCGGATGAGGCCAAGGCCTGGATGATCAAGCACATCAACGACTTCCGCAAGGGATACGAACTGGCCAGCCTCGACATCACCGATCCGGCGGTCTTCCCAAAGGCGCGGCAGGCTTGAGACTCAGGCCGCCAGTTCGAGGATTTGCATCACATCGTCCGCGCCTTTGATCGGGCGCGGGTTCTTCGGCACCCAAGGGGTGTGAAGCGCGGCCTCGGCGATATCGGGGAAAGCATCCCGCGAAATGCCACTGGTGAGCAAGCCTCGAGGTTGCCCGAGGCTGGCAATCAGCTTGTGCAGGAGGTTCGAGGCGGGCTCAGATATATCCCCCAGAGCCTCTGCCACCAACATCTGGCGGTCAGCGTTGGCGGAGGCATTCCACGCCATCACCGCAGGCAGCATCAGACAGGACGTGTGGCCGTGCGGGATGCCGTATCTGGCGCCCAGCACATAACCGATCCCGTGACTGGCCCCCATCGGTACGCCGCTGGTGAGGGGCCCCATCGACAGCCAGGCGCCCAGCAGACAATCCTGCCGGGCCTGCAAATCAGCAGCGTCCGCCTTGATGCGCGTCAGCCCGTCCGTCAACAGCCGCAATCCGTGCAGCGCCTGGGCGTCGCCGAAGGGGTTGGCCTCCTGCGAACAGATGCCCTCGACACAATGGTCGATCGCGCGCACGCCGGTGGACAGGAATAACCAGTCGGGCGTGTGCCGCGCAACCTCGGCATCGAGGATCACCACACGCGGCATCAGGCCCGGATGGCGCAGCATGTCCTTGGTCCCCGTGGCTTCGTTGGTGACGCCAGCGATGGCGCTGAATTCTCCGGCGGAGAGCGTCGTGGGGATGGAAATCTGTGGCACGGCGGGGGCCGCGACGTCACCGCCAAGCAGACGGTCGATGTCCTGAACGGTCGAGACGTCATTGGCGAGGCAGAGCGCCACCGCCTTGGCCCCGTCGGTGGGGGAACCGCCGCCGATGGTGGCGATGAGATCAGCGCTGACCTCTCGCGCCGCAGCGGTCGCCGCGATAACATCGCCGCGCGGCACATGCGCGTCCATCCGGTCGAAAACCCCGGCGCAGCGTGCGCCCAGGGAGGCCTTCAGCTTCTCGACCTCGTCGGTCTCACGACAGAGCGTCCCGCTGGCGATGACGAAGACGCGCCGCGCGCCAAGCCGCTCGGCCTCGGTCGCCACGGCCTGCGCGGCGGGGGTGCCGTGGATCACGGCCTCCATAGGGGTAAGCGCAATTCGGGTCATCGGCCTCTCCATTCAAAATGGCAGCGCCCCCCGGGAGCAAGGGCGCGCTGCCGGACGGGCATATCAGTCGACGGCGATCACGTCGCCGAACAGTGCCCAGTTGTCGCCGTCGAATTTCATCAGCGACATCGCCTCAATCGGCGCGAAATCATCCGCAGCCGTGTTCACCGTGATCCCCGGCAGCAGCATCGGCGCCTCGAAACCTTCGAGGTTGGAGGCGACCTTCATCAGGTTCTCGCGCGTCAGCTCATCGCCCGCCTGCGTCAGCACATGTTCGATGGTGTAAGCGGTGGAATAGCACGACCAGTCCCACCAGTTGCCGTCCGAGGCCTTGGGGAAATAATCCGCCTTGAAGGCCTGCCACGCCTGCACGTCCGGATCCTCGGCATAGGCGGGGTTGGTCGGCTCCTTCAGGTACTGGGTCGAGATGATGCCGGTGGAATGATCCAGCCCCGCAGGTTCCAGCACCGCCGATTTGGCGTTGGAGACCGAGACAAGGAACTGCGTGACGTCCCAGCCGATCTCGCCCGCGCGCCGGATCGCCTGCGCCGCGAATTTGGGCGAGGCGACGTTGAAGAACACATCCGCTCCGCTTTCCTTCAGGGTCGACATCTGGCTGTCGACCGTGGCCGCCGAGGTGTCGTAGCTGACCGCCGAGACCACCATGCTCTCATCGCCCAGCTGGTCGATGAAGGCATCCATGTAGTCGCGGCCGAAGTCGTCATTCTGGTAGAGGATGCCGATCTTGGCGTCGGGCATGTTCTCCTTGATGTACTTGGCATAGATCCGCCCCTCGGCCGCGTAGCTGGGGATATAGGGCATGGTCCAGGGATAGTTCTCGGGGTCGTCCCATTTCGAGGCGCCTGTTGTCAGGAACAGATGCGGCACCTTGCGCTGGTTCATGTAGCGATGGATGGCCGAGTTCGTCGGCGTACCGATATTGCCCGCGATGAACAGCACGCCTTCGCGCTCGACCAGCCGCCGGGCCTGCTCCAGCATCTTGGCCGGGTTGTAGCCGTCGTCCTGCACCGAGACGCTGACCTTGCGGCCGTTGATGCCGCCCTTGTCGTTGACCATTTCGAAGTAGGCCGCGATGCAGCTGCCGGTCGAGCCATAGGCCGAGGCCGGACCGCTGAGCGGCACGATGGTTCCGAACTTGATCTCTTCGTCCGAGGCGCCCTTGTCATAATTGGCAGCCATGGCGCCGCTGGCGAGGGTGAGGGTTATTGCGAGGGCAGTGGTTGATTTCAGCATTGTCGGTTCCTCCCTGTCTGCTGTTATCTATTGGTGTGAGTGGTGAGCTTGTCCTTGACCCAGCCGAGCATCCCGGCCAGTCCGCGCGGCTGGATCGCCATGATCGCGATGATGACGCCGCCATAGACGGCCCAGCTTCCGCCCTGCCAGATCTCTTCGGTCACGTTGGGCACCATGACGATGAAGACCGCGCCCAGCAGCGGACCGATCAGCGGCGAACAGAGCCCACCGACGACAACGGCGGTGAACAGCGAGATCGACAGGAAGAACGGAAAGCTGTCGGGTGCCACGAATTGCACGGCAACCGCCTGAAGCGCGCCTCCGACCGAGCAGGCCAGCACCGAGAAGACAAAGGCGCGGGTCTTGGCGCGGGTAACGTCAAAGCCCATGGCGCGGGCGGCAATCGGGTTGTCGCGCGTGGCGATCCAGGCCTTGCCGTTCAGCCCACGCACCAGCCGCAGGGTGAGGAAGGCGAAAAGCAGGAAGTAGCCCACGACCGCGAGATAGATCGACTGGTCAAGGTCCAGCCCCGCCCATTCGGGCGCGGGGTTGATCAGCAGGAACAGCCCCTGCACGCCGCCCGTCCACTCTGCAAAGAGGTCCGAGCGCAGAACCGTTGGCGTGGCAATCGCCAGCCCGAAGGTGGCCAGCGCCAGATAGACGCCCTCCAGCCGCAGCGCCGGCTTGCCGATCAGCCAGCCTGCCGCCATGCCGACGACACCGGCGATCACCGGTGTCAGGGCGAAAGGCACGGCGAAACGGTCGATGCAGATCGCGGCCGCATAGGCACCGATCGCAAAGAACGCGCCGTGGCCCAGCGAGATCTGCCCGTTGTAGCCCATCAGCACGTTTAGCCCCATCGCGGCGATGGCGTAGGACAGGATCGAGGACGCGAGGAACAGCTCGTAGCCTTCCAGCACCCCGGTCGCCGCCAGAAGGGCCAGCGCCGCGGCGCCGTATCCAAGCCGCGCCAGAGGAAACGAGACCTTGCGGCTGCGGGAGGCGCTCAGGGCCTGGGTCATGTCTGTACTCTCCACGGTCATTTCACACCCTCCGCGTCACGATTTCACCGAAGAGACCCGCAGGCCGCACCAGCAGGACCGACAGGATCAGCATAAGCGCGATCAACTCGCGGAACTCGATGCCATAGGGGACGTAGGCCGAAATCATCGCCTCCAACACGCCGACGATCAGCCCGCCCAGGGCGGCGCCGAAGGGGCTTGTGATGCCGCCCAGAAGCGCACCTGCAAGGGCAAAGATCAGCGGCGCAAGGCCCATGCCGGGATCGAGGAAGGTCACCGGCGCAATCATTACGCCCGCCACCGCGCCGATCCCCGCCGCCAGCCCCCAGCCAAGCGCCAGCATGACCGACACGTTGATGCCCACAAGGCGGCTGCTTTCGTGGTTGTCCGCCGCCGCCCGCAGCGCAAGCCCAAGTCGGGTGTAGCGAAAGAAGAACCAAACCGCCGTCAGCACCGCCCCGGTGGTCAGCAGCGACCCCAGAGTATGCGCGCGGATCGACAGGTCGTCCATCAGGTTGATGGAGCCGTCGGAAAAGGCGCTGGGGAATGGTTTGACTTCGTAGTTCCAGATCACGCCAGCGAGGCTGTGGATGCTGAGAAACAGCCCCACGAAGACCGCCACGACCACAAGATCATCGGCCTTGGCAAAGGGTCGGACGACGACGCGCTCCAGCACGACGGCGCCGACGAAAGAGACGGCCACCGTCAAAAGGATCGCAGGCCAGATCGGCACCCCCATCTGCACCAGCGTCCAGGCGATGAAGGTGGAAAACACCGCCATTTCGCCCTGCGCGAGGTTCACGTGGCCGGTGGATTTGTAGATCATCACCAGAGCCAAGGCCATGATCGCGTAGATGCCGCCCGAGGACAGGCCGATGATGAGTTGTTCGAGAAAAAAGGTCATGCCCCTGCCCCCTCTGCCGCGACGTCGCCCAAATAGGCCCGCGCGATCTCCTGGTTCTGCGAAAGCTCCTCGGCAGTGCCACGCGCCACGAGGTTGCCCACCTCCAGCAGCGCCGCGTTCGAGGCCAGTTTCAGCGCGAGGTTGGAGTTCTGCTCGACCAGCAGCATCGACACCCCCGCGTCGCGTGCAATCTGATCGAGGATCTCGAAGAGCTGCTTCACGATCACCGGCGCAAGCCCGATCGAGGGCTCGTCCAGCAGGATCAGCCGCGGCTCGGCCATCAGCGCGCGGCCAATCGCCAGCATCTGCTGCTCGCCGCCCGAAAGCGTGCCGGCATGCTGGCCCACCCGCTCTTTCAACCGGGGGAAATAGTCGAACACCCGGTCGAGCGAGCGCTGGAAGTTGCCGCGCTTTTTCGCGGTGAAGGCCCCGAGCCGCAGGTTGTCCATCACCGTGAGGCTGGTGAAGGTGCCGCGCCCGTCAGGCACATGGGCCACGCCCATCCGCGCGATGGTCTCGGGGCTCTTGCCGGTGATCTCCTCGCCGAACAGTCGCACCTCGCCATGGGTTTCGATCATGCCGCAGATGGCGCGCAGCGTGGTGGTCTTGCCCGCACCATTCGCGCCCAGTAGCGCCGTGACGCCGCCCTCCGGTACCGCAAGGTCGATACCGTGCAAGATGCTGCCGTGGCCGTAGGAGGCCGTGACATTGTTGAGTTCCAGCGCATGTTTCATGCCGCTTCCTCCCCGAGATAAGCCCGAAGAACCTGCGGATGCGCCCGCACTTCATGCGGCAGCCCGTCAGCGATCTTCTGGCCGAAATCCATCGCCACCACGCGGTCGGAAACCTTCATGACAAGGTTCAGGTGATGTTCGACCAGCAGTACCGCGACCTTGAATTCGTCGCGCACCTGCCGGATCAGGTCTTCCAGATGCCGCACCTCTTCGCGGTTCAGCCCGCCGGCCGGCTCGTCGAGCATCAGAAGGCTCGGTTTCGCGGCCAGCGCCCGCGCGAACTCGATCCGTTTGCGCACGGCAAAGTTCTGATCGGCGATGGTGTGATCGGCGATCTCCGCAAGGTCGAGCAACGACAGAAGATGCATGATCCGCTCGCGCGTCTCGGCCCGTTCCCGGCGCACCTTCGCGCCGTTGAAGATGTCGGCCGCCAAACCACCGTTCATCGCGAATTGCGCGCCGGTCAAAACGTTCTCATAGACCGTCGTCGTCTCGAACAGCGCGATGTTCTGAAAGGTGCGCCCGATGCCGCGGGCCGCCATATCCTCGGCGCCCAGCGGGGTGATGGTCTCACCCCTGACAAGAATATCGCCGGAGCTCTGGCGGTAGAGACGGCTGAGGCAGTTGAACAGTGTCGTCTTGCCCGCGCCGTTCGGGCCGATCAGGCCAAGGATCTCCTGCTCGTGGATTTCGAGCGAAATCTCGTTGAGGGCGACAACACCACCGAACCGTATGGTGAGATCCCGCACTTCGAGTAGTGGATTGCCATTTTGCCGCACAGTGCGCCTCTCTGCCTGCGGAAATCTCCCATATCCCCGCAATAATGTCCGACACTAATGACACTTCAAAGGCCGGTCAAGCTTTTATCGCTTAGTGTCCGACAAAACAAACTGCGCTTAGAAAGTACTGGAAAGTGACTGAAGCTGGTCATTGCCGCCTGCTCTTTGGGCCCCATGATCGCGTCTGGGACGGCGGCCTCCTCCGCGGCATTCTCAGTTCGAGGGTTGCGCCAGATTGACTGGGGCCGCGCCTCAAGAATGCGGGAAAGACCACACCCAGACCACGGCTTTAGTGGCCCGTTGTCGTCGGAGTGACCGCCCGTCTACCCCGGAATGCACGCCCCCTTGCGGCGAATGCTCGCAAGGGGGGAGGCGAGCTTAGTCCTACAAAAGCCAGTTTGCTTCCGCTTTGGGGATACTTTCCGAGAAGGACATTTCGTGGATGATGTTGCCGGTTGCGACCTCGACTCCACCTGCGAGTGGCACCGTCACCCTGATGTCGCCGCCAAGACGGATATAGCCTGGCCGTGCGGTTTCGTCATCCGGTTGCTGGTCGGAATTGAGCGCGTCGCTCAAGAGGTGATTGCCCGAAATCTCGATACGGATCATGTCGCCGTTGTAGGGTGCTTCGATCAGGAAGCCGTCAGGCCAGCCGTTGCCGGACTGCGGGCCGACATGGATTTCACCAACGAATCTGTCCTCGAATTCACCCGTGCTGAGCAGGATTTCACTGTCTTTTGCCAACATGAACTTGCAGACGACCTTGTTGTCGTAATCCGCGTTGTGTTGAATATACGAGAAGTTCAGCGTGAAATCTCCGCATTCCGCACGGCCCCAGTGCCACGCCTTGAGAACACCTTCGATACCGGCATTGCCCCAATTGTGGTCGTGATAGCCGTGACCATCCTCGATAGCGATGGTTTCGCCCGCGACCTGAATGGTGCCGTTCACAACTGCGCGCGGTGCGGGCACGACATGCGCGTTAAACACCGTCAGCGCCTCGTCGAAATACATCGCACCGGATCCAGCACGCCAGGATTCAACGGTCGCGACAAGCTCAAGGTCGACGACCACATCGTCATGCTCGGCGTGAAGCTGCCAATTCGGGTAGCGGCCTTTACACCAGTTGTTGCCCAGTTTTACGTCGCAATGCTCCTCGGACGCGATGAAGTCCACACCGGGGAACGGCACCTGGAAATCGCGGTTGGTGCCGTCGGGGAGTTCGACGTTCAACATCAACATCGGCGGTAGATCAGGGTTATCCAACATGATCAACGGGCGGTCCATCAGGATCACCGCGGCCTTGAGGCCTGATTGGGTGAACAGATCAAAATACCACCACTCGTAATGGCGCGGGTTTCCGTCATTATGATAGCCATCATCTCGGTCGGTCACGACTTCCTGGGCAGCCTGGTCGTACAAACCCGGTGCCTCGTAGTTGCCAATGACGAGTTTCGGCGTCTGGGCACTGGCCATGGAGCGCAAACCAGGCACAAACAGGAGACCCGCTCCGAACGCGGTTGAGGTCAAAAGGGTTCTCCGGGAGATTTCCATGGTCTTTCCTTCTGGGAGGGTTGGTTACGTCGTGAGTTGATCAGCCTTCAGGCTGGTTCAGCAGCTTTGCGTATTTCTTGAGAAACAGATCCTTGCCCTTCATCCTGCTGGTCAGGAAATCCCCGGCGGTGAAGAAGCCAAGGAAGGAATTCCCCTGCTTGGGGCCAAGTGGCACAAGGATCGGTGCCTTGCTGCCCCATGGCTTGTAAGGCTTCATGTCTTCTACGGTTTTGCCCTGTGCCAAACCGGACAGCGTCGCCTTGAGCCAAGGCAGTTGGCGGCTTGTGGCCACGATCGTCATCCCGTCGCCTGCATCCGCGACATCGCCGGCCGCGAAAATATTGGGCACCGAGGATGGGCGCATCCACGGGTCGACCTTGATCCGGTTTGCCGTCGTTTTCTGGACACCGGCAAGCGTTTCAATCACCTTGGAATTCGCGCGCGATCCGATAGCCGGAAAGATCAGGTCGAAGTCGTGCTGTGACCCATCGGCGAGTTGCAGGGTTCCCGCATAAGGCTCGGTCAGGCTTTTCAGGTTCTCCGCCCTCTGGCCAAGAATGAGCGTGACGCCTGCCTTGCGCAGTTTCGCCGCGAGCGAATTGCCCAGCTTGGACGGCATCGTCGGGAACAATGCCGCGTCGCTTGAAATCAACGTCACCTTCTTGTCCGGCATGGCATAGGCGATTTCGCCCGCAAGCTCGGTGCCAACGGCACCAGCCCCGACTATGCCGATGTTCTGCGCCTCTTTGAGTTGCTGGTGAATGCGCTGGTTGTCCGCCTTCAGGCCCGCGATATCGGCGCCTTGAGGCTTGAAGGGCATGGCGTTGCCAGATCCGGTGGCAACAACGATTTGATCCGCCTCTACCCGAGTGCCGTCCTCCAACGTGACACCCTTCGCGTCTATGGCTTTTGCCTTGGACGCGATGACCCTGCCGTTCGTGAGCAGCCGATCATAGGGAATGAGAGCGCGATCCAGCAGCGAAGGGTCGACAACTGCGCGGATCATGGCCGGCGCGTGAACGAAGTGACTGCGCGGCTCGATCAATGTGACCTGTGCGGTGTCATCGAGAGACTTCGCGAGTTCGGCACCTATGTAGCCGCCGCCGACAATGGCAATTTTCTGTGACATGAATTCTAACCTTCTTGGGGCCTTGCGGCGCTTTTCTATGATTTGTGGGCGGCGTGATCGGCGGGATAGGTGATCTGTCCGAATTTCCCGGCGCGATACTCGCGGAACGCCTCGGTCAACTCGCCGTCGCGGTTCATGACAAACGGGCCGCGCATAGCGATGGGGTCGGTGATCGCCTCACCGCCAAACAGCAGCAGATCGAGCGGTTCAACAGCCGGGTTGGTTATCTCCAACGTTCCACCCCGGGCGTCCAAACCGATGAGGGTATGAGCGTCGATCTTGGCATCACCGACCACGGCCCCATGCGTCGGCAGGAATCCCGCTACAGGCAGACCAGCGCGCAAGGCGATATCGACCGTCGCAAGCGGCTCGATCCTGACGTGCCAGATAAATTCGCCCGCATAGGTGGGGATGGGCGAGGATTGCCCGTCATAACCGCCAAGCAGAACTTTGACCTCTCCACGCCCACCCGCGAGCATGACCACGGGCAGGTCCGGTGATGAGACGGGCATATATTGCGCAGGCTCGATCTTATTCGGCGCGGGCAGGTTGATCCAGAATTGAAAGGAATGCAGCACCCCGCCATCACGGCGCACGGGCGTCGCGAGCATCTCGTCATGGATAATGCCGTTGCCCGCGTTCATCCATTGCACGCCTCCCGCCGTGACGGTGCTGTTGTTTCCCAAGCTGTCGAAATGGGTCATGGCGCCTTCCATGACATAGGTGAAGGTGACGATCCCCGCATGGGGATGGGAGAAGCTGCCATCGGGTTCGGGCAACGCACCGGCAGCAATTTCGCGCCTGGGCAGATGATCGAGAAGCAGGAACGGGCCGACCGCGTTCACAGCCCGGTTCGGAAGGGCGCGTGCGATGGTAAATGTACCGACCCGATCGGGCTGCGCTGGCTCTTGGAAAGAAACTTGTTTCATTGGATTGCTCCGGTTGTTGATCCGGTGATAGGCGAAGTGAAACTTGATTGATATTTATACTTTTTTAGTATCTACATAAGTAGCCTTTAACTTATGGTGCCTTATGAAACTCGATCAACTGAACGTCTTGCGCGCCGTTGTAGAAACCGGCTCGGTCAAAGCGGCCGCCGAGCGCCTCAACCGGACGCAGCCAGCGATCAGTCAGGCGTTGAAGGCCCTGGAGTTCCAGACCGGAACCGAATTGTTTGACCGGTCGGGGTATCGGCTTGAACTCACACCCGTTGGCAAACGGGTCTATCTTCAATCCTTACGCGTTTTGACGGAGGCGGAGGATCTGGGGCAGTTGATCCAGCATTTCGAGAAAGGGCAGGAAGAAACGGTCACCATCGCGGTGGATACCACCACCAACCTCAACGCGCTGACCCCCGTCTTATGCAAACTGCAAACGGACTTTCCCGAAACCCGCGTGGTCTTGCGCCCCGAGGTTCTGTCCGGCGCCATGGAGGCCGTAAAAACGGAATCCGCGGCAATCGCGATTTCGCCTATGTCCTCGGTCATGCTCGAGGAAGAGGGTTTCGACTACATCCCCCTCGGGACATCGACATTGCGCAATGTTACGTCACCATCCCTTTGGGCTGAGATGGACAATCCCAAGCGGCTCTCGGACCTGCGCCGTTTCCATCAGGTCATCGCAAGCGACAGCGGGCAAGCCGGAGGGCTGTTCGACCGCGAAATCGGCGTCCAGAAAGGCCAGCGCCGCTGGTACGTCAGCGACCTCCACACAAAGAAGCACCTTCTGGTCGCGGGCCTCGGCTGGGGCCGCCTGCCAGAACACATGATCGCGGAAGAGTTGAAGAATGGGCAGCTGTGCGAGATAGACTTGCCACACACACATCTTGCCTTCAACGTCACCATCTATGCGTTTCGCCAGTCCAAACCAGTCGTCCGAGCCGTAGCGGAACTGCTTTGGAGAGAATTTGAAGCCCATGCTGCGTAAGGCAAGTGTATCGTGAAAGTCGGCTTTGATCGCCGATTTCCCGACGCGTTTCTGCTCCTGACACTCTATGAAAATAGTGCTCCGGCTATCCCTGTGATGCCGACAAATGCATCATGGGAACCCCTGACAGTCGAATGGCAGCTTCGGCGAAATCCACACGCGATTTCGCACCCGCTGCAAAAGTCCGCTGTCCGCCGCTACGTGTGTTCGGTGTCCAGTCGTTGGGTCCGCGATGGACCGTCAGTCACCTCCTGAACCCAATCAGGGCCACGGCATCCACTTACGATCTTCATCTTTGCTCATCCCTCACCGACACGCGCCCAGAAACCAGATTTTCCGGTGGTGCGCCTGTTTGAGTTCGGCAAGATATGTGGCGTGGCTTGTGAGTTCGCCGAGGCGGGTGGCATCGGCATCTTCCGCAAGCAGGGCCAGTTTCCAAGGCATGTCGCGCCATGCCCATAAGCCTTGGACCGCGCGCGGGTAAGGATGTCGTCCAGAAGTGCCCGGTAGAGGATCGTTGCGGCCAAGCCCGCGATAGAAGAAAGGCTCGCACGGCATAATGAGACGATTTTGTCTTTGATTGCTCAGATGACTGCAGCGGCAAAGCACCGACAAGATCTTGCCGTAGCCGTGGACGCGCTCATGTCGCTGTATTTCTATCATGTCTCGTATGGTGATGTTGCCAAGGGGTTATACGCGGATATCGGGCGCATCATTCCCGAAATGGTGATGACCTTTCCCGCGCACTCATTCCCTTTCGCGCTCTCCCTGCTGTCGCATGGCGCGGATACCGCCGAACGTATTAGCAGGATCATGATTTTCCATGTGGTAGACCGCGGGGACGTTGCACATAACCTCTGTCAGGCGGTCGCCGAGGGCACGATAGACTTGCACAGGGACCGCAAATGGCTCCGCGAGTTAGGCCCGGCAATCATGGGGCCTGTTGCGCGGGCAGTGCGCGACGAGCGCCCTGAAATATGCGACGCCTTTGTGTCGGCCTTCGTGCTGACACCGCTTCACTGCAACCCGCAGAGCCATGAAGAGCAGATTGAACGCCTTGAAACCGACCTTTCCATTTTACGTGCTCGGCTTAAGAACTTTGAAAGATGGCTCAAGGCACCGACGCCTGTCACAGCGCAGGATACCTCTTTGGTGCTCGACATCTCCGAAAAGAAAGAAGAGCTGGAGCGCGTCAAGAACGACTTTGAGGCATGGACAGAGGAACGCTGGGATTTCGCCGTGCGCCAGGTCGCAACCCGGCCAGACAACCGCGCCACACTTGAGGCGATCCAGACCGAACTGTCTCCGCTCCTCAATGCCGATCTGGAACAACTTCTTTCAGATGCGGCACAGGTGACACCGGACAAGGGTTGAAAAGAGACCGTTGGTATTTCGAACGACGATCGCCAAAATTTCTATTGCAGCGAACGCGCGGTTTCCGCCACTCGTGCAAGTTGTCTCAAACGGCCCTTAGCGTCGCTCATCCCGTCTCCAGTAGTGAAAGCCAGGCTGAAAGTCCGCTTCTACGGAAAATTCGAGGCGCTTTCGCGCCTGAAGCGAAGTTGCACCTCCCGCCCTTGGTGCCGATCAACACGAACGGCCCATACCGGAACTTCACCTCATTGCGTCAATGCTGCGGTCACACATCACATAGCGGACCTTAGCTCATACCGCCACATTTCAAAGCGTCCAGATCGCCGCTCGGTATCCAATACTCAATGTTCTTCACGTGAGAAATGTTGCGGAGGTTTCATGCCTAGGGTCAGGACACATAGCCAATAGATGACGAGCGCTGCAAGGGCGATGGCTGAGAGGAAGACCTTCGGGCACCTGTCATAGCGGGTTGCCACGCGCCGCCAATCTTTCAACCTGCCGAACATGATCTCGATCCGGTTGCGCCGCTTGTACCGACGCTTGTCGTATTTGACGGTTTTCTTTCGCTGTTTCCGGCCAGGGATGCAGGCGTGTATCCCTTTGTCTTGCAACGCTTCTCGGAACCAATCTGCATCGTATCCACGATCTCCGAGCAGCCAATCGACTTTCGGCAGACTGCTCAACAACGCCCGTGCGCCGATGTAGTCGCTGGCCTGTCCTGCGGTCACGAACAGGTTCAGCGGGCGTCCGTGACTGTCGCAGATAGCGTGCAGTTTCGTATTCATGCCGCCTTTGGTTCGGCCAATCAGGCGTCCACGCCCCCCTTTTTGACGCCCATGCTGGTCGCTGTCCGGTGGGCCTTCAGATACGTCGCGTCCACTGCCCGGCAGTGGTTTGCCTGCAAACCATGAGAGGGGATCATCACGGTTTTCTGTTCGCCGTGTTTGGCGGCCAAACCGGCCATCATCCGCGCGAAGATGCCCTTGTCGCTCCACCGTTTCCAACGGTTGTACAGCGTCTTGTGCGGCCCATAGGTAGCAGGGGCATCGCGCCACCGCAAGCCATTGCGATTGATGAGGATAATCCCGCTCAACACACGCCTGTCATCGACGCGCGGCTTGCCGTGGGACTTTGGGAAGAAGGGCTCCAGGCGCGCCATCTGCGCATCCGTCAGCCAGAAGAGACCAGACATGTTAACCGCTCGGTTTTCGCGCGGTGAATCATGCCCCTTCGCTGAAATCAATGGGTCCTGAGCCTAGGATTGCAACCCGTCTTTGCAGGCGCGTGAATTGCTCAAACTTAGCTTGTCTGACGGTATTACTCTTAGATAGCGGTGTTTGGGCTGCGCCGGTATGTATGGTCGCTTGGTCGGGGATGGTGACGACCTACCCATGAATGTCGTCAATGGCGATGATACGGCAGTGAAACTAGCGTCTGTGTTTTGAGGTTGGATGACTCGGCATCCGTTAAACGGATCTATTCAATGCAACGCGGGCCGCCTGCGAAGGCGACCCCGCTACATTTCTACCAACTGTTATACCCAAGATATTTGCCCGACATTTCAACTTTCACGCGGTCCCCTTTGGGGTTTTCGACCCGTGTGACAGACATGTCAAAATCAATTGCGGACATGATACCGTCGCCGAACTTTTCCTGGATCAGCGCCTTGAGGGTCGGACCGTATACTCCGACGATTTCGTAAAAGCGGTAGATGCAGGGGTCGGTCGGAACCGCCTGTTCCCAGATCTTGGTGGGGCTTTCGGCCAGCACGCTTTCTGCCTCTTGTGGCAGGCCCATGACCTTGACCATCAACGCGGCCTTTTCCGCTGGAAAAGCGTTCATGCCCATAGCCGCCGAATGGGTCCAGACAGGGGACATGTCTATCTTTTCGGCAATGCCTTCCCATGTCATTCCGGCGGTCTTTTTGGCCGAAAGGATCATTGCTGTGACGTCTTCTTTGGTCATCATGTCGGTCATCGGCGTGGTGTCCTTCTTGTGTATTGATTTCTTACAGCCCAAGCTCTGTCAGGCTAGGGTGATCATCGGGGCGGGGCCCGGGGGCATCCCAATGAAAGAGGCGTTCTGCCTCTGGGATGGTTACATCGTTGATCGAAGCGTGACGCTTCGCCATGTAGCCATGAGCATCGAATTCCCAGTTTTCATTTCCATGAGCGCGGAACCACTGCCCTTCGGCATTGTGGTATTCATAACAAAATCGGACAGCGATTTTGTCTTCGCCATGAGCCCAGATTTCTTTAATTAGGCGATAACCATTCTCAGTGGCCCATTTGCGGGCCAGAAAAGCCTCCACCTCGGCCTGCCCGTTCAAAAATTCTGACCGATTACGCCATTTTGTGTCGGGCGTATAAGCCAGCGCGACTTTGGCAGGGTCACGCCCGTTCCAGGCATTCTCGGCCATCCGCACTTTTTGAACAGCGTCGTCGTAGCTGAACGGGGGAACGGGCGCGCGCGGCTGTCGGCCAGTCATGTCTTGACCGCCTGCAACAAGGGCTGCGCGTCCCCCGCGTGTTCCGTTTTGTCGATGCGAACGGTTTCGGGTGAGTGGGTCTCGCCCTCCGCACTTACTTGACCGGCCAGTTCCGCCGAACGTTTGCCAAGGAACTGCACAAGATGATTGCGAATGGCGTAGTAATTCGGGTGCTCTACAATATCGGTGCGCAGGCGGGGTCTTGGGATCGTGATCTCGACACTTTCGGCGACACGGGCCAGCGGTCCGTTTGTCATCAATAGAATGCGATCGGCCAGCAGGATCGCCTCGTCGATGTCATGGGTGATCATAAAAACTGTCTGATCGGTGCCGCTCCAAACCTTGAGCAGCTCTTCCTGGATGGTGCCGCGGGTCAGCGCGTCCAGCGCACCAAAGGGTTCATCCAGCAACAACAGCTTGGGTTCATTGGCGAAAGCGCGCGCGATAGACACACGCTGCCGCATACCGCCAGACAATTGGCTGGGTTTGCGGTGGATAGCGTCGCCTGACAAGCCGACCTTGTCCAAGAATGCGATCGAATGGTCCTCGACCTTTTTCTTGGTCCAGTCAGGAAACCGCGCAGCCACACCAAACGTCACGTTCTTCAAGGCCGTAAGCCATGGCAGCAACGAATAATTTTGGAAGACAACGCCGCGATCAAGGCTGGGGCCGGAGATTGCAAAACCGTCCATCTTCACGACACCTTCGGTCGGCTCCGAAAGTCCCGCAAGGATGTTCATAATCGTTGACTTGCCGCAGCCGGAGTGCCCCAGAATGCAAACAAACTCGCCTTTTTCGATGCCAAAGCTGGCGTTTTCGAAGACGGTGAATTCACCACCCTTGCCGTCAGGATAACGCTGGGTCAGCTTTTCGATGCTTAGAAATGAATTTGCCATGGGTCTACCTTATTCGAAATAGGCGACGTGCCGTTGAAGCAGGCCAAAGGCCGCGTCCAGCAACATGCCCACAACGCCGATCATGAGAATTGAGAAAATGACGGATGTCAGATCGAGGTTGTTCCACTCGTTCCAGACGTAATAGCCAATCCCCGTCCCACCAACGAGCATCTCAGCCGCGACAATGACCAACCAAGCGATACCGATGGAAATCCGCATTCCTGTCACGATTGTGGGTGCAGCCGCAGGCAATACAACCGTGAAAGCCGTTTTGAGCGCCCCAAGTTCATGGGTTCGCGCCACGTTCACCCAGTCTTCGCGTACACCTGCCACGCCAAAGGCTGTGTTCAGCAACATCGGCCAGATCGAGCAGATGAAGATCACAAAAATCGCCGAGGCTTCAGAATCTTGGATGATAAACAGGGCCAATGGCATCCACGCGAGAGGAGAAATAGGCCGCAGAACCTGAATAAACGGGTTTAGTGCCTTGTAGGCCACCGATGACATGCCGATCAGAAACCCCAGTGGGATTGCGATGATCGCTGCAAGAAAATAACCCGTCAAGACGCGATAAAGCGAATAGCCGATTTGGATGCCGATGCCCTTATCATTGGGCCCCGCATCATAAAATGGGTTGGACAGTTCTTGCCATGCTTTGACCGCGACCTCGCTGGGGGGCGGCACGCCTGCTTTCGCAGTGCCGGCCCCTGTCAGCAATTCATATTCGGTTAGCTCGCCTGTATTGACCGTTTGTGCAGAAATCGAGATCTCCCACACCAACAAGCCGAGAAAGAGCAAAGCTATCGACCAGATCGCCGCGCGCTTGTTTTCTGATAAAATCTCCATCAATCGCCTGCTTTAATCGCGAAGCTGTCGACATATGCTTCAGGCTGAGCAGGGTCGAACGTCTTGCCCATGATCATATGCGATTTGTAATTGTCCGAGGGTGCTTCATAGCCGAGATCTGTCATGACTTTACGGGCGTCAGACGCAAGGTAAACCTGCTCTGCCACACCCTTGTAATCGACATCACCCTCGATATATCCCCAACGCTTCATCTGCGTCAGAATCCAGACCCCCATAGACTGCCAAGGGAAGGGATCGAAATCGATGCGATCCGGCACACGCTGCACTGCGCCCAGACCATCCGCATAGGTGCCGGTCAACACCTGCTCGATGACTGTCACAGGCTGGTTAAGGTAGTTCGTCGGTGCGATGGCCGCAGAGATTTCTTTGCGGTTCTCGTGGTTTGAAGCGTACTGCGTCGCGTCAATGATCGACTTGAGCAAAGCGCCGTAGGTATTTGGCAATTCGGTCGCAAAAGACAAGGGTGCCGCAAAGGCACAGCATGGATGACCTTCCCAGATTTCTTTGGTGAGGATGTGTATGAAGCCAATGCCTTCATAGACAGCACGTTGGTTGAACGGGTCAGGGGAGAGGTAGCCATCAAGGTTACCGGCCCGGAGATTGGCGACCATTTCTGGCGGGGGCACAACGCGAATCTGGATGTCCACATCAGGGTCCAGCCCGAATTCAGCCACATAGTAGCGCAGAAGGAAGTTGTGCATCGAATATTCAAACGGCACCCCAAAAGTGAAGCCCTTCCACTGGCTCGGGTCGCGCTTGTCGAGGAGTTCGTTGGACAGAACAATTGCCTGCCCGTTGATGTTTTCCACGGCCGGCATAATGTAGGGTTCGGCCACGGACCCGGCCCCCATCGTCATTGCCAAAGGCATGGGGGTCAGCATGTGGGAGGCGTCGTATTCACCGGACAGGGATTTATCGCGGGCCACGGCCCAGCCTGCAGTCTTGATAACCTGAGCATTCAAACCGTAGCGCTCATAAAAGCCCAAGGGCTGCGCCATGATTATCGGCGTGGCACAGGTAATCGGCACAAAGCCGATGTTCAGGTCAGTCTTTTCTGGCGGGCCAAGGTCATCCAGAATATTAGCCACCGCCTGTTTGACAGGAAAGACCGAAGCCAGCGCCGCCGCAACGGATGTGCCGCCCAGCATGCCCATAAACGACCGCCGCGCGATGTCGTTCTGGCCGAAAACGGATCGGACAACCGCGCTTTCAACCGCCCGTTCCATCATCTCTTCCGATGACATGGCTGTCGGTTCTTTGTGGGTCTTGTCGTGTCCGTGACCTGTCAGACAGGTGTCGCACCCGCAATCCGCGCCATGTCTAAGGTCGGTCTTGTCGGAAAAAGGATTTCCAAGGCTTTTGATCGTCATGTCCGTCTCCTGTCATTGGTTGTTAACATGCTTCCACGCAACGCCGCAGCGCAGAAGCCCTTCGGCCAAGTGCCCTCAAACCGGGTTGGGGTTGAATTTATTGGTTAATTTCTGGGCGAACGTTACGAGTTTTCGTAAGTTACGGAATTTCGTAATTTGCTCGGCTCCTGCGGACCCACATCCTCTGGCTTATGCTTGATGAAACCGAATCCGCTGATCTGATCGCCCATCACCCGATGCCAACGATCATTGTCGACACCCGCAGCGACAGCATCGTCGCGGCGAATGAGGCGGGGCGTGCCCTGTTGGGGGAGGCGACCCTGTCTGCGCCCCTCTCTCGCCAGATGGAAAATGACTTCTCCGCCGCTGTGGTGTTTTTCGATGCCGTTGCGCATTTCGGATCGTATGTGGACCGCAGTCTCTCGCTGATGGGCGCGACGGGTGCGGCTTTGCGGCTTCAGACCTACGGCGCGCAACTCAAGTCGGGCTTGGTGCTGCTTAGCTTTCTGGACCTTGACGAACATGACCGTCGCAACCAGCAAGCAGAACGGGAGGCGCATCAGAAGGCGGGCATTTCCCAATGGCAAAACATCTATGGCTTCTTTCGTGAGGTCGAGGCCCAGAACCATCTGATCCTCGAAGCTGCTGGCGAAGGCATCTATGGCATCAACGCCAAAGGGCAGGCCACCTTCGTGAACCGCGCGGCGCAGGAAATGTTGGGCTGGTCGTCGGACGATTTAATTGGGCGCGAATTGCATTCAATCATCCACCACAAACACCTGAGTGGTAATCACTTCCCCGCAGATGAATGTCCTATCTACAAATCCTTCCGCCGCGACCAGACCATGCGCGTGGAAGATGATGTGTTCTGGCGCAAGGACGGCAAGCCGATCCTTGTGGAATATGTCTCGACCCCGATCTACGACCACGATGTGCTGGCCGGAGCCGTGGTGATCTTTCGCGACGTGACAGAACGCAAGGAAAACGAACGCAAGCTCCGCGATGCCTTGGCGCAGGTCGAAGACTTGAAGGTAAAGCTGCAACAGGAAAACGAATACCTTCTGACCGAGATACGCTCGGCGCAGTCCCACACGGGCGTGGTCGGTGTGTCACCCGCAATCAAGTCGCTAAACGCCCAGATTGATCTGGCCGCGCGAAGCGGTGCCCATGTGTTGGTCTCTGGCCCGTCTGGATCAGGTAAAAGTATGACAGCCTCGGCGATCCACGAAGCAAGCGACCGTCACCACCGCCCCCTCGTGCGCATTAACTGCGATCAGAAAAAGGCCGCCGATCTGGAGGCGGAGCTTTTCGGGTATCGTCGCGGTGCCTTTGCAGGTGCGGTGCGGGATATGACGGGCAAATTGCTCATGGCCCACAACGGCACCCTGCATCTGGACGAGGTCGCGAGCCTACCCGCCAAGGTGCAAGCCAGCCTGCACGACGTTCTTCACACCGGCCACTTCCGGCGTCTGGGTGACGGCACCGACATTCCCGTGGCGGCCAAGGTCATCGCCACTACAAGCTATGATCTGCTGGCCGAGGTGCGGGCCGGACGGTTCCGGCAAGACCTCTATTTTGCCCTGAACGTACTGCCGATCATGACCGAACCCCTTCAGAACCGGCCCGAAGACATCCCCTATCTCGCGCGGCACTACCTCGATCGCACGATGCGCCGTCTGCGCCTACCAAAGATGACCCTGACCAAAGCCAATATCGAAACTCTGCAATCCTACGACTGGCCGGGAAATGTGCGGGAATTGGAAAATGTGATCGAGCGCACAGCTATCCTTGCTCAGGGCGGCCGTTTGCAGTTCGACATCCAAAGCGGCCCATTAGATGCACCCACACAGACAAACCGCGTCCTGACCCAAAAAGAGCTGCGCCAGTTCGAAATCAAGAACTTTGAAGCAGCATTGCACCGCGCCAAAGGCAAGATTTCCGGAAAATCCGGCGCGGCAGCGATCCTCGGGCTTGCGCCAACGACCGCCTATTCAAAAGCCAAGTCGCTTGGCATCCAGATGGACCAATTTTCATAAGCGGGAATTGAAGGAAGACTACGAAGGGGCAGGTCTGCAGGCCAAAATCGAATGTCCTGTGTGGATGGCTCCCGCTCCCGGCGTCGCAATGCGCCATACTGCAGGTGTCAGAATCTGCGATCGAGAGGAGCCACCCCATGCAAGTTACCACCGTCGGCCTCGACCTGGCCAAGAACATCTTTCATGTCCACGGAGTTACCGAGACAGGAGACGTTGCTTTCAACCGCCCCTTGAGACGGGCGCAGGTTCTGGCGTTTTTCCAGCGCCTGTCACCTTGCCTCGTCGGCATCGAGGCCTGCGCTTCGAGCCATCATTGGGCGCGGGAGCTTTCGAAACTCGGCCACACCGTCAGGCTGATGCCGCCAATGTACGTCAAACCCTACGTGAAGCGCGGCAAGTCCGATGCGGTCGACGCCGAAGCAATCTGCGAAGCAGTGACACGGCCCAGGCCCACGATGCGGTTCGTCGAGATCAAGTCCAAGGAACAGCAGGCGCTACTGTCCCTGCACCGCGCGCGTGACTTCGTCGTGCGTCAGAGGACGCAGCTGATCAACATGGTCCGGAGCCTTGCAGCGGAGTTCGGGATCACCATCGCTCGGGGCGTCGCGCGCGCCATTGAGTTCGCCAAGTCCATCATCGACGGCAAGCAGCCGGGACCGCCCGATCTGGCCCAGGACGTTCTGCGCGTCCTCAGCCGACAGCTGATTGATCTTCACAACCGCCTTGGCTGGTTCGAAACCATGTTGCGCATTCAGGCGCGCCTCAGCCGACAGGCTCAACTCCTGCAGACTATTCCTGGTGTCGGCCCGGTCACCGCCTCTGCCGTGGCTGCGACGATCGGGTCCGGCCGACAGTTCAGGAGTGGCCGCGAATTTTCTGCGTGGTTAGGGCTGACCCCTCGCAACCACTCCAGCGGCGGCAAAGAACGATTGGGAAAGATCACCAAGATGGGTGACCGATACCTGCGCCAGCTCATTGTAGTTGGCATGACGTCGCGCGTCCGACAAGTCGCGCCCATCCCGAGCGTGCCGATCCTTGGCTGACGAAGCTGCTGCAGAGAAAGCCCGCAAGACTGGCGACCGTCGCCATGGCGAACAAAACAGCAAGGATCATGTGGGCAATCCTCACGAGGGATGAGCCCTACAAGCCGCACGCCGTATGAGACGGCGCGCGCCCACGAGATAGCAAGACCAACGATGTGATGGTGTGCCATTCAGCCGCAACGATCAGGACGCTCCGACGAATGTCCCGGGCGCCATTGCCCGCAAAGCAGATAGGAACCTGATCTGCGGATCCCATCAGGGCCAGCGGCAATGACCGCGTCAACAGGCCGGACACAAGACCGCTTCTGAACAGGTACACGAGATCATTTACGACTTGCTATGCGGGAGCCATCCACACAGGACATTCGTCCACCACGCAGCATTTTCGCGTGTGGAAGAATATAGATACATGCAGTCACCATCCTTCCTGCTTGCAGACAGGTTGTACGGCGATACTCTCCCGGTTGAAGGCCGTTTTGTCGCGAGGGTATTTTGATGTCGGATCTAATTGCAGTCGAGGGATCGGTCGAAGAAGCAGCCACACCCCCGGCGCCAATCCTGAACACTGAGTTCTCGCGCAAGATTACCTTCGCCTCGCATCAGAATGACGTGCCCGTCCTGCTTGAGTTGAATGTCGAGAACCCGTCTGAGGTACCACTCGAGAACTTGTGCCTATCTGTCTCCGCCGACCCGGCGATCTTTGGCGCTCGTGATTGGACCATCGACCGTCTGGATGCAGGGGCTAAGTTGCGGATCACGGATCGGCGTCTGCCATTGGCCGGGGGACTGCTGGACAAGCTCACGGACCGGCTTCGCGCCGATGTCCGGATTGTCCTTCGGCAGGGCGAGGAGATCCTTGCCGAAACGACCGATTCTGTAGAGGCGCTGGCCCGCAACGAATGGGGCGGGGCGCGGTATATGCCGGAGCTCCTCGCGGCTTTCGCAACGCCGAACGATGGTTTCGTGCAGAAGGTCCTGAAGGATGCCTCAAAGATTCTGATCGAGGGCGGGCGCGATGGTTCTATCAACGGCTACCAGTCGAAATCGACGCAGCGGTCATGGGAGTTGATGTCGGCCATCTGGGCGGCCGTCAGTTCGCAGGGGCTGACATATGCCGTGCCGCCCGCCAGCTTCGAGACGACCGGGCAGAAGGTCCGTCTGCCTTCCGATATCCGCCACACAGGCCTTTCTACCTGCCTCGATACGGCGCTGCTCTTTGCTGCGGCCTTCGAGCAGGCGGGGCTGCACCCCGTCGTTGTGTTCATCAAAGGGCATGCCTTTGCCGGAGCCTGGCTGCAACCGGCGTGGTTTCCGACAATGACGGTCGATGATCCGCTGGTGGTTCGAAAGGCCAAGGACCTGCGCGAGCTTGTCTTGTTCGAGACGACGCTGGCCACGGCCGGGCATCCCCTGCCGTTCACAAAGGCGATCAACGAGGCCAACCGGCAGATCGCCGAGGAGCACGACGCGGATTTCGTCTATGCGCTGGACATCCACCAAGCGCGCAAGCGGGGCATTCAGCCCCTGTCCTCGCTGACCGAGGTGGGGACAGGGGATGCGACCGCGCCGACCGCGGCACCGCCTCTGGACATTCCACCTGAGGACCTGCCTGCCTTCGAGCAAACCGACGACCTCGACCTGTCTGAGAAAACACCAGAGGAACGGCTGGCCACCTGGAAGCGCAGTCTGCTGGACCTGTCGCGCCGCAACCGCCTGCTGAGTGTCAAACCCTCGTCCACGGCACTGCCAATCTTCTGCCCGGACCCGGGGCGGCTGGAAGACCTGCTGGCCGGTGGTGCCCGCCTGCGACTGACGCCACCGCCGGAGAAGGGCCCCAAGGGCAGCGACAGTGACCGCGCCCAATTCACCCTGCGCACCGGAGACGACTGGGCGCGCAACCATGCGCTGGATGCGCTGGAGCGCAAGGAAATCATCGCCAACACCGATCCCAAGACATTGGAGAAGGCCGGGATCGACCTCTATCGCAAGGCGCGGGCGGACATCGAGGAAGGCGGCAGCAACACGCTGTTCTTAGCCCTTGGCATGCTGCGCTGGACGCCCACGGGCACCAGCAGCGACAGCCGCGCGCCGATGATCCTGGTTCCGGTGCGATTGGAACGGGCCAGTGCCCGGTCGAAGCCGGTGCTGGTGCGGCACGACGATGACACGGTATTCAACCTGACCCTTTTGCAGATGCTGAAGCAGGATTTCGGCATCGACATGCCGGATTTGGCGGGCGAACTGCCGCGTGATGACAGCGGGGTCGACGTGGCCCGGATATGGGACTTGGTGCGGCATCGGGTGCGCAACGTGCCCGGGTTCGAAGTGACCGAGGACGTGATCCTCGGGACCTTCTCCTTTGCCAAGTACCTGATGTGGAAGGACCTCGCCGACCGTACCGAGCGCCTGAAGGAGGCGCCTC
This sequence comes from Antarctobacter heliothermus, assembly GCF_002237555.1. Taxonomy (NCBI): domain Bacteria; kingdom Pseudomonadati; phylum Pseudomonadota; class Alphaproteobacteria; order Rhodobacterales; family Roseobacteraceae; genus Antarctobacter; species Antarctobacter heliothermus. Next base: position 1,890,487 of record NZ_CP022540.1, read on the forward strand.
TGGTGCGCCACTTGATCGACACGCCGCGCGCGCCCTTTGCCACGCCGTCCTCCTTCATCGAGCCGCGCGAGATCGACCGCCGGATCGCGCCGTCAGATGTTTTTGCGCCTCTGAATGCCGACAGCAGCCAGCTGGTTGCCGTACATGCCTCGGGGCAGGATGGAGATTTCGTGCTGGAGGGGCCGCCGGGCACGGGCAAGTCCGAGACCATCGGCAACATCATCGCGCACAATCTGGCGCTGGGGAACAGGGTGCTGTTCGTTTCCGAGAAGATGGCCGCGCTGGATGTGGTCTATCGGCGGCTGAAGGAGGTGGGCCTTGGGGACTTCTGCCTTGAGCTGCATTCGAACAAGGCGAACAAGAAGGCGGTGCTGGATCAACTCGACAGCGCCTGGTCCAGTCATGACACGCTTGATCAGGCGGAATGGGTCCGTGAGGCGGAGCGGCTCGCAGAGTTGCGCGATCGGTTGAACGGGTTGGTAGACGCTCTGCATTCGCCGGGACCGGCGGGGATCAGTGCGCGCGATGCCATGGGGCGGACCCTGCGTTACAGCAACTTGCACCGCGTCGCGCTCGATTGGCCAGCACGGCAGGGGCCTGTGGGCTTCGCGCCTACGCCGGAGGCTTTCGACGGCCTTTGCACTACGGCCCGCAGGCTTGGCCAGAGGTTCAGCGAAACGGAACCTGAGGATTTCGAAAGCTTTGCCGGGGTTGGAACCGAGGAATGGAACTTCGCTTGGCAGGGGCAGGTGGTAGAGGCCGCGCGGCGGTTGGGGCAGGCCGCGCAGGCGCTGCTTGATGCCCGAGATGCGCTGGCACAGCGATTGGACCTGACCGGGGCGGCGTCGCGAGAAGAATCCGCGGCGCTGGCAGACCTTTCCTTGTGCTTCCCGCAGTGCTTTGCGACCGACCTCGGATTTGCTCTGACGCCGGAGGGGCGGGGCGCGGTCGAAGGTCTCGCGGCGTTGCTTCCGCTGCTCGAACGCTGGCAGGAGGTGCGCAGCGAACTGCCGCAAAACTATCGCGACGAGGCCATCGCCACAGCCCCGATCGCCGTCTGGATTGCGGAGCGGACCGAAGCGCAGGGGCGCAGCTTCCTGACCCGGGGTGGAGCCCTGAAAAAACTACGCGCGGCCATCACAAGCCAGATTGGAAAGGGTGGCGAGAGCCCGGAGAACGATCTGGAAAAGCTGGCCGAACTGGCATCTCTGTACAGTCAGATGGCTGAAATTGCGGGCAATTTTCCCGAAGGCACGCCATGGAAGGGCTTGGGCACCTCGGTGCAGACGCTGCGGGCTGCGATCATGGGCGGCGAGGCTTTGCGCGCTTCCTTGTTGCGCCTTGGCGATGCCGGGCATGATATCGTGACCCTGCGCGCGGCACTGCGGTTGCGCCTGTGCGAGGGGCGCGATCTGCTGGAGCAGGGAGGCGCGACGGTCCGTGCCGGTGCCGATCTGCGGGCTGCGCTGGACAGTTTCACTTCCGCCGAAGCGGACTGGCATGGTCTGACCCTGCCCGCCGGGCAGGCGCCGGAACCGCAGCCGCTGGATCAGGTTATTGAATCTACGGCGGCAATCGCCGACCGGGCGCGTCGGCTCAATGCCTGGTGCGGCTGGGTCTCGGCCCGCCGCGGTGCCGAGGAGAAGGGCCTTGGGGCGCTCGCCCGCGCGTTGGAAGGCGGAACGCTGAAACACGAAGAGACGGTAGAGGTCTTCCGCACCGCCTATTGCCGTTGGGCCGCGCCCGAGTTGATCGACGCCAGCCCTCTCTTGCGCCGGTTTTCGGCAACAACCCACGCTGCCGACATCTCGGATTTTCGCAGGCTTGATGCGGCCTTTGCCGAGTTGACGGCCGCCTATGTGCGGGCGTGCCTCTCGGGTGAGATACCGGATCGCCAGACCACGGCTGATGCCGGGCTTGGCGTGCTGGCGCGGCAATTGCAGCGCGGTGCGCGGGCGGCACCGGTGCGCCAGTTGATCAAGGAGATGGGCACCTCGCTTACACGTTTGACGCCCTGCCTTATGATGAGCCCCCTGTCGGTGGCGCAGTTCCTGCCTGCCGAATCTGAGCTCTTCGACCTTGTGGTTTTCGACGAAGCCAGCCAGATCACTGTGCCCGATGCGATCGGCGCCATCGCGCGCGGGCGGCGCAGTATCATCGTCGGCGACCCGAAACAGATGCCGCCAACCAATTTCTTTTCCCGTGATGCCGGGGATGATGACGGCGACGGCATGATCATGGCCGATCTCGAAAGCATCCTCGACGAGGCATTGGCCGCCCGCGTGCCGCTGCACCGCCTGACCGGTCACTACCGCAGCCGGCACGAGAGCCTGATCGCCTTCTCGAACCATGCTTACTACGACGGGCAGCTTGTCACTTATCCCTCTGCTGACACGCGGGACACCGCGGTGCGTCTGGAACGGGTCGACGGCGTCTATGCCCGGGGAAAGGGCCGCAACAACCCGCAGGAAGCGCAGGCGGTCGTGGGCGAACTGGTTGCGCATCTGAAGGACCCGGCGCGGCGGCATCTGTCCATCGGTGTTGTTACGCTGAATACCGAACAACAGCGCTTGGTGGAAAACCTGCTGGACGAGGCGCGGCGCTCCGATCCGTCGCTTGAGAAGTTCTTTGGTCCCAACGTCTCAGAGCCAGTCTTCGTCAAGAACCTGGAGACGGTGCAGGGGGACCAGCGTGACGTCATCCTGATTTCCATCTGCTATGGCCCGACGGAGCCAGGCGCGCAGACCATCTCGATGAACTTTGGCCCCCTGAACCAGAAGGGGGGCGAGTGGCGGCTGAACGTGGCGATCACCCGCGCCACAAGCGAGGTGGTCATCTTCTGTAGCTTCGATCCCGCGATGATCGACCTAACACGCACGCAATCCGAGGCGGTGCGGGATCTCAAGCACTACCTCGAATTTGCAGCCCAGGGCCCAGCGGCGCTGGGGCGGGCGGTTCGGTCGCACGGTCACAGCGACTACGATTCCGATTTCGAGATGGCCGTGGCTGAACGCCTGCGGGCCAAGGGCTGGACCATCCGGACGCAGATCGGCGTGTCAAAATTCCGCATCGACCTCGGCGTGGTGCATCCCGACAAGCCCGGCGAATTCCTGGCCGGGATCGAATGTGACGGGGCGGCCTATCACTCCTCTGCCTCGGCCCGTGACAGGGATCGCGTGCGACACATCATCCTCGAACGACTTGGGTGGCGGCTGTTGCGGGTCTGGTCGACGGATTGGTTCATCGACCCGGATACGCGGCTTGAGCAGCTGCATCACGATCTCGAAGCCCTGTTGGAAACGGTCCGCGAAGCGGATCGGCTTGCCGAAGAGGCTGCAGCATTGGCTGTCGAGGAAGCCGCCGAACCCGAACACGCTGGTGAGTACGCGGAGCCATTGGAGAACGAAGACGAAGCCGCAACCAATGATGCCGCGTTTTCGGCGTTGCCCGTGCCGGATTCTGCGCCTGCCGCGCTCGAGCATCCCTCCGTCGAACCGGATCGCCCATTGGCGGCGCGCATGGCGGTAGCGGACACCCCGATCGCGCCGGAGCTGGATCTGGGGGATATGGCACAGCCTGATCTTGACTTCGACCCTGACTCGTTTCACGCGCCGGGCTATGCCGACACCTTGAAGCGACTGGCCGCGCGGTATGTCCACGAAGAAGCTCCGATCACTTTCAAACGGTTGAGCGATCTGATCGCAAGGGACCACGGATTCCAGAAGACCGGTAAAAAGATTTCTTCGACCATCTGGCATGCCGTCGAGAGGGCTGCCCCGCGAAGCCGTTCTGCCGATGAGCATTGGATCTTCTGGCCTGAAACGATGGAGCCGACCGACGTCCTGCCATTCCGCGGCCTCGAAGTTGCCGGGCGTTTGCGGCAGTGGAAAGAGGTTCCTCTGCCTGAGAAACTGGGCCTCATCCGCGAAACGCTGGACCGAGAGCCCGTCGATTTGGCGGAAGCTGTTGCGCATGTGCTTGGCTATGGGCGCGTCACACAATCCTTCCGGTCGGACATTGCCCAGCTTACTACGCAACTGGGGCATGGGGAGGATAACCCTGCTATGGACGACCCCGAGCCGGAATGAAGGAAACCCCATGAAACGAGAAAATTTTATCGCGGCGGTTGTCGGACTGTTCATGACGGTTCCGGCCTGGGCGCAGGATGCGGATTTCACGGCCGATATTGCCGAGATCACCCAACGTATTGCCGACACCGAAAAGGTGGTGGCCAGTTACGACGGCGGGGTTGTGCAGGCTCTGGCACAATACCGTCTCGAAGTTCTGAAAATGAACCAAGCCTTGCTCGAAAATCGCCAGTTGGGCGCTGAGGCGGGCCTTTCGCCGGACCTTGTGGTGCCCTCGATTGTCCCCGATCCGGCCCGTGCCGCGGAAATCTTGGCAGATATCCAAAAGCAGACTGATGTCGTCGCCGTGGCAGAAGCCAAGGCGCGCTCCAGTGACGGTTTGGTTCAGGCCATGGCTCTGACCCGCGCCGAAACCGAGAAGCTGGCGCTCGCCCAGCTGAAACTGGCCTGGTACCAGGCGCAATATGGCATCGCCACGCCGCAGCTTGCCGCCTCGCAGCCGCCGGCAGTCACTGATGACAAAACCGAGAAAGATCCGATCCAGGCCGAAACCACTGCCCCGGCCTGGGCGGATCCAGACTTTCCGGATATCGACTACACTTCGGGGCTGTTCAGCGGGCTTGCCGAGGAAGGCTTCGTCATGGCTGGATGGTACGGCATCCTTGAAACGCGGGCGGAGATCGACGACTCGCCCAAGGTACTGGCCATCAACTTCTCCGACTACAATCCTGAGGCGTTCCAGGACAAGCGCCGTCTGCTGCTGCAATGTAACGAAGGCACGCCGTCCGTCGTCTACGATGTCGACAGCTTCATGGCCTACAACTATCGAAGCGACACGGTCCGCGTCACTTACCGGATCGACGAGGCGGACGCGGTCAACGCCTCATGGAGCAAGCTCACCTCGAACCAGGGCACAGGCTTCTTCGGGAGTGCGGGCAGCGCGCTGATGGTGGACCTGATGAAGAGCCGCAAACTGTTCCTGCGGACGTATGACAACAACGGCAAGACCTTCGATGCGTCCTTCGACATGAGAGGCACGGCCAAGGCCGTCGAGGCCGTGGCCGCCGCCTGCGGCTTCTCGACTTTGAACCTGTCGAAGGACGACCTGAAAGCCATTCAGGCTCTGCTGAACAACGCCGGGTTCGATTCCGGTACACCAGATGGCGCCTGGGGCAGTGGCAGCAAACGGGCCATGCGGGCTTTCCAGGAAACAAAGGGGCTCCGGGTCACCGGCGCCCCCGATGAGGCATCTCTGCGTGCATTGGGGATTTCGTTCTGATGTGGGCTATTCCCGTAAGGTCAGTTCCGGCCCAATCCTGCCATTCACCGAGCAGTTAAGATCCTGCGGTCGCAGCCCGCTTTGCTGTCATTCGCTGCAAGCGCGAACTCCGGACTTCGTCGAACGCGCACATCGCTGGGTACGTGGGCACTAGTGATACAAATCCCAATGCCCGGTCCCAGAACACAGTAACCATTGCGGTATTTTGTGCGGAACCCTTGATTGTTGAGGCGCATGGCCCTGTGTCCTGAAACAATATGCTTCGGCTCCCTAGGCGCGCCCGGGGATACGGGCAATCACCTTGATTTCGAAATCAAACCCAGCGAGCCAGTTCACACCTACAGCTGTCCAGTTCGGGTAAGGCTTTTTAGGGAAAGCGCGATCCTTCGCCTTCATGATGTCACCAAACTGGGCCTCGGGATCTGTATGAAAACTTGTGACATCGATTATGTCGCTGAATGAGCAGTCTGCGGCGTGCAATACATCGGTCAAGTTGTCGAATGCGCGCTGAACTTGTGTCGCGAAATCGGGTTCCGGTGTTCCATCTTCACGGCTTCCCACTTGTCCGGAAACGAACAACAAGTCGCCTGATCGGGTGGCTGCAGAATAGCGGTTGGTTTCATACAGAGCTTGACGGTTTGACGGGAATACGGGGTCTGGTTTGGCCATTGGCTTTCCTTTGGTCTGTGAAATATGCGACGCGCAGGGCGACATTCGCAATGGCATCCTGGGCTAAGTGTGTAAAGCGCGGCGGCGTTCGGTCTTGGCCAGCAATACGAGGGCAGCCATCAGCAGCAGGCTTGCATTGAAAGGGTGCAGCGCCAGCAAGGTCGCGCTGCCCGTGGCCAGCGCAATCTGTACTCCGTAGAGCGCCAAACTGCCGAAGGCCCACCATGCGAACCCGCGCAGATAGCTAGTGGCGAACGCCATAGCAGCCATGATGATGATGATCGGCACAGCGGCCAAACCGCCGGCCATGCCGTGTATGGACCACGGCAAGCCTGCGAAGAGCGACTGTCCGTCGAGAACGAACTGACCCGCGAGAGCGACTGGAAACAATCGGGCCGACCACACAAACAGGGCGGGCGTGCCTCGGTCGAGAGCGACGAAGGTATCGTGTGTGTCTGCGGTCATGGCTCAAACCTCTGCCGCAGTGGCAACACGTGGGGTCGCGATGAACGCTTGAAGCGCACGGATGTAGCTCCGGGCTGCGGTTGCCAATGCGGCGTCATCGAGCTTGTCCGCTGAAAACGTCAGATGTGGCTTATGCCACGGCAAGCCGCACCGATGCGCCATCGCTTTCAACGGGGTAAAGATTTCGTCGACCGAATAGTGATTTTGCCCCGACCGCGTGTAGGCGTCGGCCAAGTTGCCAAGCGTCGCGACCACCATCAACGGCGTTCCTGCAAGGCGCTCGCCCTCGTCTTGCGGGAAGACGTAGTACATCCGCGTCAGCACGGCGTCTTGCCAAGCCTTCAAAATCGACGGCGTCGCATACCATTGCACAGGAAACTGTAGCACAATGCGGTCGGCCCCAAGCAGCAGTTGGGCATCGGCCTGGGCATCCGTGAACATGTCGATCCGCCCATCGGGGTAGCGTGCCTGCACATCGATAGCGGTCACGCCTTCAATGCCTTGCGCCGCGCGAAACAAAGCCGCATTGGCGACGGATTTTTCAATATCGCGGTGGAACATAAGTAGCAGTGTCTTGCTCATTCGCGCAGTCCTTTCGAGTTCTTTGGGCAAGACGTAGATCCGCCAGATAAATAACTCCAACTGATATAAGATATAGTCTATTATTGATTTCATGAATTTAAGATCGATCGACTTGAACCTGCTTGTGGTGCTGGATGCGCTGTTAGACGAGGCCCATGTGAGCCGCGCGGCGCATCGGTTGAACCTCTCTCAACCCGCCGTATCGAATGCGCTGCAAAGGTGTCGCGATCTGTTTGATGATCCGTTGCTCGAGCGCGGACGTGGCACAATGCGGCGTACCGTGCGGGCGGAAGCGCTGCGGGGGCCTCTTAAATCCATTCTAAGCGAGCTGAATGACCTTATTGATCCTCCGGAAACGCCTTTGCATAGCTTGCATCAAACCGTGCGGCTCACGATGGCAGACGATCCGACGTTTCTGATCGCAGGGCCGCTTTTGACCGCATTACAATCCACTGCTCCAGGGGTGACCCCTATTTTCCGACCTTGGAACGGCAGTACGGCAGCGGCACGTGATTTGCTGAGTGGCGAAACAGACATTGCCGTCTCGGTCTTTGCAGATCAGATTGAGGGCATCGAACAGATCACACTGTTTGATGAGACATATGTTGTTGCGATGCGGCGCGATCATCCTGCCGCACAGGCGTTTGATCTTGATGCGTGGCTGGCATACCCGCACGTCCTGATGTCCGGGACAGGCGACGCGCAATCCCCTTTAGATGCTCAGCTTACGGCCATAGGGCGGTCGCGCCGTGTCGGTGCGGTTGTGCCCTCCTTCCAACTTGTCCCGTCGCTGTTGGCGCACACAGATCATATCGCGATGTTACCCAAACACGGGTTCGATCAAAACGCGCAACCGCTTTTGACCAGCTTTGATCCGCCGATTGAGGTCAGTGGCTTCCCCTTGCATCTGGCCAGCCACACGCGCCAATCGAACAATCGCGGAGTCCAGCATGTGATTGCCGCGGTCAGAGAGATTTTTCTCGTTTGAAACCGAGATTGGCGTGCGAGAAACAAGTGTAGTTTTCTGCCCCCACTACGAATCCAAGCAATGGCACATTTTTTACCACATGCTTGTAGCTACGAGCCGTTTCTATCCGATAGCAGACATCGGCGCATTCAATAGCTTCCGACATGTTGCGCTCAAAGCCGACCTCGGATGTGGTGCAGCGTCCTGTGATAGCCCACGCTATACGACACGGCTGTCGGATCCTCCGGTGGTGAGGTAATACAAGGGTGCAATTGCCTGCCGATAAGGCGATAGAAATGAAAATGGTGTCAAAGGGGGCCGTGCTCCGCGCGCAACATACTGACCTCGATCGGCTTGTGGTTCTTTGCCAATCGGAGTTGCGGGCGGTTCAGGTCTGGCTGTTTGGCAGCAGGGCGCGCGGCGATCACCACGCCAACAGCGACTTCGACATTCTTGCAATCTTGCCTGACGATGCACCCGATGCAGCAGAAGACCCGATCACGGTTTTTCTCCTGCGACGACGTTCTGGCCTGAACGCGGATCTTCTTGTCACGCGGCTGACGGATTTCGAGGGCGCGCGCGATACCATGAACACCATCAGTTTTATTGTTCATCGGGAGGGGGTTCGGCTGGACGTCTGAAGTGGCGCAGCTGTGATCTTCCAGCCGAGAGTGGGATCACAGTTGATCGGTCAACCGTTTATCGTTGGGTTCGAGAAATTTGGACCTGAACTGACAAAGCGAAACGAAAAACATCTATGCCGGGCAAATGTTGATTGGCATGTAGTTGAACCCTACATCCGCGTCTTCAGGGTTTGATGCCTCCGCTCAATCTTGCCCTAGGTTCGGGGGCGATACGACGCACCGCGAGATTGCTCATTCCCTTGTCCTACAACCATTCTGCCAAATCGCCCGAGACGTAGCTGGACCCATTTTCACTGAGCAGGCGTGTTCATGAACAACATGGACCCGGTCGCCGCCTGATGCCCGCAGCACTAACTCGAGAGTGTCAGTTACGCCCTCCACTCGCATGGTGGTGAAGAACTTCCTGGAGACAATGCAACGGCTGTCGTCGTCGAGAAGCCGACCTGCGGCTGTGCGGCATGCATCGCGAGTGCCCGCCCCTCAGATCGACATCCACGGCCAAGGGCCGTCATAGAATACCGGCTCGAATGCCGCATCGCAGCTATCCGGAATCAGCTATTCGTATTGCGTTAGCTGTAAAAAGGTTGGCGGCCTCGGTCTGCCGTTCTCAGTGGCGGCTTCTTCCGCGCGCGAAAGCCGTTGAAGGTGCTGTAAAGACGTCTACATTCGCCGACATGAAGAAACGGGATCACATGCACGCTTTCTTTCGGCGCGCCACGGCGCTTGCATCCTTTGTCGCACTGCTCTGGGCGGTCCAGGTCGTCAACTGGATCATCGGCTACGGCTTCAATCCGGTCTTCGGCCTGATCCCCCGGCACGTCAGCGGGTTGGACGGCGTCATCGCAATGCCCCTTTTGCACGGAAGCTTCGCGCATCTAATGGCCAATACGCTGCCGCTATTGGTGATGGGTGGGTTGCTGGTGGCCACTACCACGCGGGCCTTGCTGGCCGTCAACGCCGTGGTGATGGGCCTAGGCGGAGGTCTCGTCTGGCTGTTCGGAAGCTCCGCCATCCATATCGGCGCGTCAGGGCTGGTCTTTGGCTGGTTCGGCTTCCTCGTGGCGCGCGGTTTGGTCGACCGCTCGCTGGTCACGCTGGGCGCGGCACTACTGGTCGGCGTCCTGTATGGCTCCTTTCTCTGGGGTGTTCTGCCGGGGCAACCTGGCGTCTCTTGGGAGGCTCACCTGTTCGGCGCTATCGCGGGCGCAGCTGCTGCATTCCTTGTACGAACACATGTCCATGCTCCTCGCTTCGGCGGCGTCAATCGAGAATGAAGCAGCAGACTCGGCCCAGACCGGACCTTGCTGCACTTTGCGGCGAAAGGCGGCTCCGAGCCCGAATTCCCAAACTTCTGTGACGCGACAAAAATCGGCTTCTGGGCGAGCGAACAAAAAATGAATTTTCTGAGGAAGGTTCTAGCGATGCCCATGTCGAAGTTTTGCCTACCTTAACCTGTCTTGGGGTATTGGTGGTCTGAGAAAGGGAGCCGGAGTCACCAACCTTGTAAGTCGGACGCTGAGAGCCTAAGTGATTGTTACGAAAGTTGCGGTTCTCTGCGGCATAGGCGCATCAGCCTGCAAGAGCGAACCGCAACCCTCCATCATAAAAATTCAGCTGTCACGCCCTGTAGCAGGGATCTGATGTTTGGGAAGGTTGCCGATGTCATCGCGCACGACCTCGTCAGTTGTGGCATTTCTTCCTCCGTTTGTGGTCGCAGGATACATGGACGAACTGCCCGCGGGCAACTGCGGAGTGTTGGCCGACGATGACGTCATGCTGAGCCACAGCTCTGCGGTAAATCGACAGACAGCGACGTTTCTATTGATCAATTGGCCCGCTGGAAAGTCAAAGCTGCGCGCAGTGGACCACCGAGACCTAGAGTTGGCAGTGGCGCAGGATCACGCCAACGCAACTACAAACGTAGTCAAAAATAGTGCGGCGGCGCTTTCTCCGTCAGAGGATTGAAAATGACATTTCCCGAATGGACGAAACCCGGTGTTTACGGTGCCTTGGTTGGCGCAGTAGCTGTCTCTATTCTTGGCTTCACATGGGGCGGCTGGACGACTGCAGGTAGCGCGGAGGAAATGGCTGATAGCTATGCCGCAGAGCAAGTCACTCTGGCGATGGTGCCGGTTTGTTTGGACCTTTCAGAAGCTGATGCAGAACGCACCGCAAAACTAGTGACACTACGGGAAGCTTCAAGCTTTCAGCGACGTAATGCGATGATGGAAACAGGATGGGCCACGTTGCCGGGCACTGAAGCCCCGAACCGTGATTTGGCCAACGCATGTCTTGCGAAGCTTGCGTTAGATGGATCGTAAACCACAACTCACAAAGCCTCGCGGTCCACATCCAATCGCTGCCAGCGTCCCTACGCAAACACCATCGGTCATGGCCTTATTTGTCAGTTCAATTTTCGCGGTCATGCTTTTTGTACTACCTGCCTTTGCCCAAACCGACACACATCCAATTCCTGAGAACGCCAGTGCCAAAAGATACAGTGATGGATGGGAATGCAACGTTGGCTACCGGCTGAACGAAAATGCCTGCGTCGCTGTGGTCGTGCCGCAAAACGCATTTGCCACGAACCGGTCCTACGGTCCCGGATGGGAATGTCTGCATGGGTTTCGGAAAACCGATGACGCTGAATGTGTTGCGGTCGACGTGCCCGAGGGTGGATTTTTGGATCCGTCGGGCGAGCGGTGGCGTTGTTTGCGGGGCTACATCAAGGTCGATGATGCATGTCAGGAGATTGTGCTGCCAGCGAATGCGTACTTGGCAGATACCTCAGATGGCTCCAACTGGACGTGCGAACGCGGGTTTGAACTGGCTGGCGACCAGTGTACTGCCATTGTGGTTCCGGCCAACGCCTTTCTGAACGGATCAGGATACGGTCAGCCCTGGACATGTGAGCGCGGATTCTTTGAGAAGGCTGGTCTGTGCGAAGCCGTCGTGATCCCCGAAAATGCATATTTTGACGACGCGACCTACGGCTCTGGGTGGAAGTGTGATCGTGGATATGCTGCCTCTGGCGAGACATGTGAGCTGACTGTTGTTCCTGAAAACGCGCATTTGGACAGATCGGGCAACCGCTGGGAATGCGACAGGAATTTTCAAAAATCCAAGGGGCAGTGCGTGCTGAACAACTAGGCGCGAGCCACGGCACCTACCCGCTTCAATATGCGCAGGTGAGGACGATTTTGTCCTCCGTGCCAACGTATCAAGGGAAATCAAATGAAAACCAAATCTGACGCGGTCGATACCATCCGCCGCCCCATAAGGGGGGCGCAAGCGCCACCAATAACACAGATCAAACCCGCAAGCCTGACGTCAGGCAGGCAGGTCACAGGCTCACCGACGGCAGTCGTCTACTGTGAGGGGAATTTCACGCAAATCGATGGCAAGACTGCGAACGGCCTTGTCCGCCATTCACAAGCGTATCGCATCCTTTCTGTCATCGACAGCACCTATAGCGGACAAGACAGCGGATCCGTTCTCGACGACACAATCAACCACATTCCGATCGTTGCTCATTTGGAGGCTGCCGTTGCCCTTGAAGCCGTCATTCCCGATACGCTCATCTATGGGATGGCTCCGTCAACGGGACGTCTTTCGACCGCAGACCGAGGCGTAGTTCTGCAAGCGATCAAGCTTGGCATGAACATCGTAAGCGGGTTGCATGAATATCTGAGCGATGACAGCGAAATAGCCAATGCTGCTTTGGTGCGAAATGTCACGATCCGCGACATCCGCAAGCCGAAGCCCAGCAAGGATATGCGCCTGTTCGATGGCAGTGTCGCTGGTGTCAAAGCGCTGCGGATTGCCGTTCTTGGTACTGATTGCGCGATCGGCAAGCGAACAACGGCAACCGTTTTGGCCCGGGCTCTGAATGCGAAGGGCATCAAGACAGTGCTTGTCGGCACAGGCCAGACCGGCCTGATGCAGGGCGCAAAATACGGTATCGCTATGGATGCCGTACCGCCTCAATTCTGCTGTGGCGAGCTTGAAGGCGCGATTGTTGCGGCTTCTGAAGCGGAACAACCCGATGTTATTTTGATCGAAGGCCAGGGTGCATTGAGCCATCCCGCGTTTTGTACATCTGCCTTTATCTTGCGGGGGAGCCAGCCGGATGCCGTCATCCTTCAGCACGCGCCGAACCGTGCCCATCGCTGTGACTTTCCCAATATGCCAATGCCATCTGTGACAAGTGAAATTGAACTAATCGAAGCCTTTGCCGATACAAAGGTCATAGGTATCACGCTCAATCACGAGGGGATGTCTGAGGCCGAAATCACCGACACCATCGCGGCGCAGTCACTGCAACTTGGGCTGCCAGTAACAGATGCATTGGCCCGACCGACTGCACATTTGCTTGCGATGGTCGTCGCCACATACCCCGGCTTGACACGAAGGCCGTCTATGGCCGCGATATGAGCTGCCCGCGCATCGAGGTGGATCTCAGCAAGATACGTCGCAACACGCAGACCCTTGTTGAGCGCTTAGGCCCGCGTAGGATCGGCGTCACTGGCGTGACCAAAGCTGTCTGTGGGCATCCTGCGATCGCTCAAGCCATGCTCGATGGCGGGGCTGTGGGGCTTGCCGATGCGCGGATCAGCAATGTGCAAAGGTTGCGTGCGGCAGGCATGACAGGCCCCATCACTCTGATCCGTTCGCCGATGTTAAGCCAGGCCGATCAAGTCGTTCAGTCCTGCGAAGAGAGCTATAACACAGAGATCTTGGTCATTTCGGCGTTGGCTGCCGCCGCGATCCGCAATGGTTCCGTCCACGGTGTTGTCCTAATGGTCGAAATGGGTGACCTTCGCGACGGGATATCACCCGAGAACCTGCCGGATATTGCGATGCAAGTCATGCAATTGGCTGGGGTTGCGTTGAAAGGGATAGGCGCGAACTTTGCCTGTCTGAGCGGGCTTAGCCCGACTGCTTTGCAAATGGCCGCTTTTTGCGACCTCGCGAATGAGATCGAGAGTATATGCGGCCCAATCCTCAAGATCGTGTCTGGTGGCAACTCAGCCACCTTACCCTGGGCGCTTGGTGAACGCGCGACGGGTCGTGTCAACGACCTCCGTCTGGGTGAGGCGATCCTTCTGGGTGTTGAGCCAGTGTCTGGGGACCAGATCGGGGGGATGCACACGGACGCCTTCACTCTTGTTGCCGAAGTTATCGAAACGGATGCAAAACCCCCGCCTTCCCCTATCGCCCTGATCGACCCAACCACAGAACGACTTCGCATTGTGACAACCAGTGCTGCCTCTGCGCGCATGATCCTCGCGATGGGACATCAGGACACCGACATTCCGGGGCTTTCAATGCCTGTTGGAAGCACATTGATCGGTGCAACCAGCGATCATCTTGTCATTGGTTCGCCCCGAACCCTACCAAAGGTGGGTTCCGAGGTGAGATTCCAGATGAATTACAGTGCGTTGATGCATGCCATGGCCGCGCCAGACATCAAAGTAGAACTCATGGGCAATTCGTCCACACGACCAACACGGCACACCCAAGGCAAGGTCGGTCACTTCGCGCGAGTTTGAAAGACCTTGCTTGGTCCAGACGACGCTAAACCACAAAGGAATTTGAAAAATGACGAAACTCACAAAAAACACTCTGTTCAAAGTGTATGACTCCAAACCCGAAACCCCGATGGATAAGACGACGCGTGTTGTCAGGCAAATGGTCGACGAAGAAACGGAACAACGTAACGCCAGGAATTCCCGACTGCGCAACGCCCGCCTTGAAAGAGAAGCGAACAAGCCACCTGTAACCAAAGCTTCAGAAGCGTCCAAAGCGCGCCGCACGAAGGCCGCTTCAACGCAGTAGTTGAACTTCGGCCGTTTTGTGTGCGTTAGTGCTCCGCTGGGAAACAGGCACTTCAATCCTGCTGGAATCGGCCAGGGCTGTTCCCAGAACTTCCAATCGACGCAGCCGATCACAAGGATCCATCCATGACAGACGCAAACCGTTCCCCAGAAAAGATCCACTATATCTGCCAGACTTATGTTGTAACCAAGGCTGGACGCACTGGGCAGACAGGCCTGAAGATTGCCAAGCAATTTGAATATTCCACAGCGTCGGAAGCAACAAGCAGAGCCGAACGAGAGGCACTATCCGAGGATTGCACAGGCGCCGACGCCTACATGGTCACCGAAGATCCAACCAGTGGCGAAGTCGGCGACCCGAGCTTTCTTGTTAGGCTAGGTAATGTCCCCGAGTTGGCCGACTTTTAGGATCCTCAAAATAGCCGCGCCCTGCCCGGAGTTCGTATCCCTCAAACGTGACAATACGCTGGTTAGCAGCAGTTCTGGAGGCGAGGCGCCTCCTCGATCCAAGCTGTGCAAACCAAAAGCAGCCATTGGATCACCCGCCGCCAACGGCAGCTTTGTCCCGCGTCTCGTTGGTTCCAGCATCGCTCAGCTAAAGTACAGTCTGGATTTGACTTGTAAAATCTAGATTGAACGGCCGCTTTGGTGACACGTCTGCATAGCGGCGGCAAGCGTGCCGCACGCGCGAGAAAATGCTGTGTCAGCGAAGTGGGAAAAACGAATGACTGGAAAGGCGCTTTGTCCGCTCAGCAAACCTCTGCACAGATCGCAGCGAAGGGCAGCTCTCCGCCGTCAATGTCCGAATCGTCCTGAACTTCTAAAGCACGGAAAGCAGTAGTGTTGCCAACACTTGGCAACACCTGGTGCCTGTGGGTCCGGACCCAAGGGTCTGCCTTTGGGCTGGGGCGCGGTTTGCACCCTTGGTCCAGCCAAGGGGAAACTCCTGGTCACTGCGGACCGTTTCCACCCAAGGAAAGGCCAGTATCGACGTTTTGTAGTCACAGCGAACAAGCCAAGGGATCAGTCCTGTGCCATGATCCGCGCCCGACATCCGCATCTCTCGAAAGATCGCGCATGTTAACACAGCGGCCCCGAGATGGATAAAAAGCCCTTGGTCCGAGGAAGTCCGACGCAATCCCTGTTCAGGTGGGGGATGCCTTGGGGGATTGGATTTTCAGACAATAGATTTTAGTGAGTTAAAACAGTCTGTTGATCGCGACTTATGGCGGAGAGGAAGGGATTCGAACCCTCGAGACGGTCTCCCGCCTACACACTTTCCAGGCGTGCGCCTTCGACCACTCGGCCACCTCTCCGTCGACCCGTTTAACAAGGACCGGGTGGGGGCTGCAAGGGGCATTCTGTGCGAAAACGTGGGCCAGGATAGCGAGAAAACTAAGCCATTTGTGCCAACGCACCTTGGCAATCAGACGAACACGTCAAGATTTGACTGGCGGGGCGACGGTTCGAATGGGCAGGATCAGAACAGTTCGGCGGCAATCGGCTGCCGTTTTTCGATTGAACCAAAGCCTGCGGCCAACTTGATATGTTAGTGCGATTGTGCGCCAACCAGGCGCTTCACTGACAAACGGTCAACATTGACTAGGCCTGAACGGTTCGGAGGGACCGAAATCCGCAGCATTTCCGCGGGCGAAGTTGTCCCCGCAAGACTCTGCCAATACCATTCCGGTCTACATTGATCCAACGGACGTGTGACCCAAAATGCTGATGAGGCAGCCAGCCCGGGTGTCATCAATCAAGCGAGTATTTCAGATGCAAGGACCTTTCAGCGCTGAACAACAGGGAGCGGAGCCGCCCCCGGGACGGTTCCTGAATGATCATGCCGCAGGACCTGTTGTTTTGTGGCTTTTTAGAAAGGCGTGCCTGTGCCATTGATCCCTCCATGGCGCAGGCATCCGAACCCTATCTGATCGCAGTTGATGGCGGCGGCTCTGGTTGCCGCGCGGTTGTCGCGACACACGCAGGGCAAGTGTTGGGCGAGGGGTCTGCCGGACCGGCCAATGCGACAACCGATCTGGTTCAGGCGATTGCCAATTCGCGGCGCGCTATCGGCGCGGCACTGCATGCGGCGGCGCTTTCCAAAGATGCACTGCAGACGTCTGTTGGGCATCTTGGGCTTGCTGGCGCTTTGACGAATGAGGTGGCTCTGCGGATCGCGGCGGATTGCGGAGTGCGCCGGGTGACAGTCAGTGACGATCTTGAGACGGCGGTTGTCGGCGCATTTGGCACAAGGGACGGCGTGCTGGTCTCGGTCGGGACCGGATCGGTATTGGCGGCGCGGCAAGGCGGCGCACTGGTCCGGCTAGGTGGGTGGGGGTTGCAGGTTTCAGATCAAGCGTCGGGCGCATGGCTGGGGCGGGCGCTGCTGGAACGGGTCTTGTTGTGTCATGATGGGCTGGAGCAGCACTCCGCTTTGACGCTCGAGGTGCTGGAGAACACCGGAGGAACGGCTATGTCCATCGTAGGTTTTGCGTCCACTGCGCGACCCGCGGATTTCGCGAGGTTTGCGCCGCTTGTCGCGGCGGCACCGCAGGATCCCCACGGTCGTGCGTTGATGCAGGACGGTGCAGAGTATCTGCGTCGCGCGCTGATGGTGCTGGACCCGGACGGGACCGCGCCGGTCTGTCTGACAGGCGGCCTGGGGCCGGTCTATGCCGACTGGTTGCCCCCGAAGATACAGGCGCGCCTTGAGGCCCCCGCCGGCACGGCGCTGGACGGTGCCTTGCAGATGGCCCGCGACGCGGCAGAGCGCGGCGAATGATGCGGCTTATCTACAGCGGCGCGCAGGTTTTTGACGGGGTGACATTGCACAAGGACGCGGTTCTAGTCATCGAGGATGGTGCGACGGCGGCCATCTTGCCGACGTCTGACGCCCCGTCCGGTAAGGTTGTGGCCCTGGACGGGGGCGTATTGACGCCCGGTTTTGTGGATTTGCAGGCCAATGGCGGTGGCGGCGTGATGTTCAACGACGAAACCAGCGTCGATGGGTTACGCGTGATCGCCGCCGCCCATGCCGCAACCGGGACGCGGGCTTTTCTGCCTACGTTAATCACCGATACACCCAATCGCACCCGCGCTGCGATCGACGCGGTTGTGGCGGCCATCGCCGACGGCGTGCCCGGCATCGCGGGTCTGCACCTAGAGGGGCCGCACCTTGCCGTTGCGCAAAAGGGGGCCCACGACGCGGACCTGATCCGCCCGATGACGGATAGGGACGTGGCCGTTCTGGAAGACGCGGCGCACAGGTTGCCCCTACTCAAGGTGACCGTCGCGCCAGAAAGCACCCGTCCCGCGCAGATCGCGCGGTTGGCGCGGGCCGGGGTGCTGATTTCGCTGGGACACAGCGATTGCAGTTACGACACCGCCTTGGTCGCCTTTGCCGCTGGTGCGCGCTGTGTCACGCATCTGTTCAACGCCATGAGCCCATTGCGGCATCGCGCGCCGGGTCTTGTCGGAGCGGCCCTGGATTCCTGTGGGATCTCTGCGGGCATCATTGCCGACGGCGTCCATGTTCATCCTGCTGCGATACGCGCTGCGGTTGCGGCCAAACGTGGATCGGATCGTCTTTTCCTGGTGACCGATGCCATGGCCTCGCTCGCCTCGGAGTTGCAGGAGTTTCGGTTGGGCGGGCGTCGTATCCTGCGCGGTGAGGGGCGGCTGACGTTGGAGGATGGCACTTTGGCAGGGGCGGATCTGACAATGCCGCAGGCGATCCAAGTGCTGACGCAAGAGGTGGGCGTACCGCTTGCTCAGGCGTTGAGTATGGCGACGACGATCCCCGCGCGCCTGCTGTCGGGTTTCTCTGCCACGGCATCCGGTTTTCGCGCGCCATTTATCTATTTGGCGGAAAATGGCGACGTATCGTCGCCAGAGGAAACAGCCGGGATGGTTGATCCATCATCCTAATCGCATGACGTAAGGTGATGTTTTTTTACGCTTTTCATTGAACGCCTGGAATTTATGCTAAGATTAGCGTTATTTCCGATTTTTCAATAAGGTAAGAAGACGTGAGTTTCCGACCTTTCAGGTGCCAATGTAATCACAATCTTCGCTATGGCACAAAAACGTGCAGCTATTGTTTTCGCCCGACTCCGGTCTGGAACCGCTGGTGGCTACCTTTTGTCCTTCTCGTTTTGGTCGGCGGGATTGTCTTGGTCAACTGGTCATGATCCGCGCACCGCAATCGATCTGGTTGTGGTTGAATGGGGTGCTGAACTAGCGTAGCGGCGGACACATCGGGCAGGAGATATGACATGCGTCTGACCAGACGAGAATTTGCGCTGGGCGTAGCGGGTTTTGGGCTGGCCGGATGCCTGCCCGGCGGGGGGGCGATCCCGCAGGTGGCGCGCCCCGATCCAGAGCTAGAGCCGGGGCTGCGTCCGCAACCCAATCCAGCGTATGATCAGTGGGTTGCCGCGTTCAAGACGCGTGCAATGTCTCAGGGCATCACCCAAGGGACGCTGGACCGTGCCTTTCGCGGGCAGGGCTTTTTGCCCGGCGTGATAGAACGTGACCGTAACCAAACGGAATTCAACCGCACGCTTGAGGACTACATCGCCATCGTCGCGCCAGAGGAAAAGGTTGCATTCGGCCGGACGGCTTATGCCCGGCAACGCAGCGCGCTTGCCCGGGTCGAGGCACAATACGGCGTTCCGGCGGAAATCATGGCCTCTTTCTGGGGAGTCGAGAGTTACTTCGGCACCAAGCGCGGCAAGATTCCGGTGATCTCTGCAACCTCGACCCTTGCGTGGGAGGGGCGGCGCGGGCGCTTTTTCGAATCGAACCTGGTGGACGCGCTGCGAATCGTACAGACGGGGGACGCGCGCCCCGACCAACTGGTCGGAAGCTGGGCTGGGGCGATGGGCCACACGCAACTGATCCCCAACGCCTATCAGGAAAATGCGGTAGATTTTGACGGCGACGGCAAGCGGGATATCTGGTCGGAAAACCCGATTGATGCCTTCGCCACAACGGCGCGTTTTGTGTCGCGCGCCGGGTGGAAACGGGGGGCGCCGTGGGGGCTGGAGGTGCGCCTGCCACAGGGCTATTCTGGACCGACGGGGCGCAAGAACCGCGCCGCCGTTTCGCGTTTTCGTGACCTTGGGGTGCGCACCGCGCAGGGCGGGTCGTTGCCAGATCATGGGTCTGCAGCGGTGCTGGCACCGATGGGCGTGGGCAAACCGGCCTTTCTGGTGTTCCACAACTTCAACATGATCATGCGATACAACCCATCCGAGAACTACGCCTTGGCGGTGGGTTATCTGGCCGACCGGTTGGCCGGTGCCGGGCCGTTGGTCGGTGATTTCGGTCGTGACAAGTACGGGCTGAGCCAGGAAGAGCGAAAGGCGCTGCAACGCGGATTGACGCGGGCCGGATTCGACGCTGGCACGCCGGATGGGGTGTTTGGCAAAAAGACCGAGGCCGCGATCCGCGCCTATCAGGCCGCCAAGGGACTGGCGGTTTCGGGTGAGCCGTCACGCGCGTTGCTGGACGCGCTAGGCTGACCTGCCACTCAGCGTAGATTATTCAGGCCGCTTCGCCGCGGCCTGACTCCCAATCCGCTTTTATGCCGCCAGCAGAATCCGCGCCTGATCAGCCTTCAGCGAAGCACGGGCGGCGGTATAGGCGTCCCGGCCCGGGGCATTGGACAGTTCCGGAAACAGGGCCAGCAATTCCTTACGCTGCGCCGTTTCCAGACCTGCAAGCGACTGGTCGCCCGGCTGAAAACTTTCTGTCCACGCACCGTCCGACATCACCAGTTCATGCGCGTTGAACATGAAATGCACATAGGTGATGCCATCGCACGGACATTCGCGGGTGACGCCCGGACGACCAACAAGGTGGCTCGCCGCGACAAGAACCTCATCTTCGCCGAACAACAGTTCCACTGTGGCTCCGCCCATGACAACCCGGTGCTGGGGTGAGACCAGCATGTCACGTTCCGGCACGCCACGTCCCAGCGCCCCCGCAACGATGCGGATTGGGCGCAGGTCAGGGTATGCAGCCAGTTCCGCGCCAGTCAGCGACTTTGCCCCGGCCCAAAGCACCCGCTTGTACCCATTGTCGCGGGTCAGCACCCGGTCGCCGCGCGTGATCTCACCTGCATCGACCTCTCCGCTGGTGGTCTTGATTTTCGTGCCGGGGGTAAAGCAGGGGGTGTAGTTGACGTTTTCGATTTCAGAGAAGGTGAGCGTGGACCCGTCGGCCCACTCGACAGTGCCGGATTCCGCGCCGGTCATGGTGACGACCGCCGGTCCGGTGATGTTCAGTGTGTCGCCGCCGGTCTCGCCGGTTTCGCCGCCCGCCAGTTTTAGGTCGGCACCGGTCACATCGCCCGCGCCGACGTTGAAAACGTCGTCGCCATCGCCACCCTCGGCGGCATCGCCTGACCCGGCATTGATCGTGTCTGCGCCGTCGCCGCCGATCAGCAGGTCCGCGCCCGCGCCGCCGGTCAGACTGTCGCTCCCCGTGCCGCCGTCCAGCGTGTCGTCGCCCGAGCCACCGGTCAGGCTGTCGCCGCCACCGCCAGCAAAGACCGCCAATCCTGCGCTATCGGCGCTGCCATCGACGCTGTCGTCACCGCCGCCCAGTGTCAGGGTCTCGATCTCTGAGAAACCTGCGCTGTCGGTGCCATCGGTGATCGTTCCGGCCTCGTCGCCGGTATAGGTGACCGTGACCGAGCCGGGCAGGGATGAGGCATCCAGTGTGTCGTTGTCCGTACCGGTCGTGGTGGTTTCGCCGCCGACGATGGTGTCCGCGCCAAAGCCGGTTTCCAGCACTACGGTGTCGGCGTCCGCGCCGCCGATGAGCAGGTCGCCGTCGGTTCCTCCCAACAGAACATCCGCGCCGTCGCCGCCGTCAAGCGTGTCCGCGCCACTGGCCCCTTCCAGAGAATCGTCGCCGGTGCCGCCAAGAACGCTGTCGTCACCAAGACCCGCCTGTACGGTGTCATCGCCGCCGTAGCCAAGGATGGTGTCATCCTGACTGCCGCCAATGCCGTCGCTATTGTCGACGAAATCGTCGTTGGGGTCGTCTGCGTAGATCGCGCCGATAACGTCGTCCGCTGCAGTTCCCTCGACGATGAAATCACCGGGGCTGAGCGGGATTCCCATGGCATTCAGCTGTGCGGGAGTTTGCACCTCGGTGATCGAAACGCCGACAAGTGTGATGGATTCGCCGTTGGGAAAGGACAGGACCGCGTGGCCTGATCTGTCGCCTGCGGTGTCAGTGACGGTGACATCCCCGGTCGTGACCGGGTTGCCATCTAGATCGTTCAGTGCGCTGACGTCCAGCAGGTCGTTGCCCGAAAAGGCACCGCCACCAAGGTCTGTGGGGGCCTCAAAGCTGGAGATCGTGTCGTCGCCGGATCCGTCTGCCAATACAACAACGTCTTGTTCACCGTCGCCCGCGCCGACGTCGATGATATCGTCTCCTGCGCCGCCGTCGACCGTGTCCGCGCCCGAAGAGGTCAGCAGGCTATCGTTGCCCGTGCCGCCCGAGACGCTGTCATCGTCAAAGCCAGAGAAAATCGTGTCGTCGCCGCCGCCACCAAGGATCGTGTCATCACCGTAGTTGCCGATGATGTGTTCCGCGCCAGAAGAGCCGACAACGCTGTCGTTGCCGGTGCCCATCTGAAAGCGTTCGATTTCCTCGAATGTTGTGGTGTTGACCCCGTCGGTCAGCGTGCCGGTTTCCTCGCCCGTATAGACGATGGTGATGTCGTCCGAGATGGTGGAAAAGTTGATCCGGTCGCCTTGGGTCTCGTCGGTTTCGCCGCCGACGATGCTGTCATTGTCCAGTTGGACGTCCAGAAAAATCTCGTCGTCGCCACCTTCGCCGAACACCGTATCGTTTCCGGCACCTGCGTCGATCACATCGTCGCCTGCACCCGCCTGCACAATGTCGTCGTTGGAGTTCACCGGGTAATCGGAGTTGTCGATCAGGTCGCCGTCCGGGTCGTCGGTGTAGGCGGTGTTGATGGTGTCGTCGCCAGCGGTTCCCGAAACGATGAAATCGTCCGAGACTGCAGGCGGCACGCCGATCGCTTCCAACTGGGCGGCAGTCGTGACCGCCGAAGGGGGCACGCCGATCAGGGTCAGGATCGTGCCGTCCGGGAAGGTCAGGATTGCATCGCCGCTGCCGTCGCCATTGGTGTCCGAGACGGCCACATCCTCTGTCGAGACGGGGTTGCCGGATCCGTCCAGCATCCCGGAGACGTCAAGTTGGTCCAGTGCCGCTCCGTCTCCCGAATCCGTGGTGTCGAACCCGGATATCGATTGGCTGTCGCCGCCGCCCAGGATCACGGTGTCGCGGCCGGTGCCCAGATGGATCGTCTCGATCTCGGAGTAGCGCAACGTATCGGTGCCATCTGAGATGGTGCCTGCCTCGGGGTCGCTGCCGGTCATGTCGACGGTCACGCCGTCGGTGACGGCCTGCATGTCGATCACATCGTTGTCGGTGCCTGCCTCACCGCCGGTAATGGTGTCGCTGCCAAACCCGTTGCCCATGCTTAACAGGTCCGCATCGGCCCCGCCTGACAGAACATCCGCGCCTCCGCCGGAAACGATGGTGTCATTTCCAGTGCCGCCGGTGATCGTCTCGGCATCGCCCGCGCCGACGATGTAGTCGTCGCCGCTGCCGCCATCCAGTTCGTCGGCACCGCCCTCGCCATAGATCGTGTCGTTGTCTGCTCCGCCAGTGACGGTGTCATTGCCCAGCCCGGCATAGATCGTGTCGTTCCCGGAACCGCCATCCAGATAGTCGTCGCCGGTGTGCTGAACGGCGGCCTCATCGTCGATCAGGTCGTTGCCGTCGCCACCATAGACTGTGCTGGACCCCTGACCGTAGTGCAGTGTGTCGTCGCCTGCATTGCCGTCCAGATAGACGCCTGTCGTGTTGGCTGTGGCGTCGATTTGGTCATTGCCTTGGGTCGCCTCGATACCTTCGATCTCGGAAAAGGTCACAGTTTGGCCACTAATCGAAACGGTGCCCGCCTCGTCGCCACTGAAAGTGACAGAGATTGTATCGCCCGCATCGCTCTCGTTGGAAAAGTCGAGGACGTCGAAATCGGTGCCGGTGGTGACTGTTTCGCCACCTGTCACGACGCGATCAACATCCGAGCCTTCCAGCAGAATCCGGTCATTGTCGGCGTCGCCAAAGACTGTATCGGCCCCGGTCACTGCGTTCAGCGTGTCGGCCCCATCGCCGCCGCGCATAACGTCACCTTCGGCCCCGCCGTCAAGGGAATCGTCGCCCGACCCGCCCAGAAGAGAGTCGATACCGTCGCCGCCCTGCAGCGTGTCGTTGTCCGCCCCACCGTCGATGGTGTCACTGCCCGCCATGCCGTCGATGAGATCATCACCCGCGCCGCCAAAGATTAGGTCGTCCTGGCTTTCGGGGGTGGCGTTGATCACTGTGGGCGGGTTGGAAAACCCGTTTGTTGAAAAGGCGTAGTTGGTGCCGGCGCCGCGCGACGTGACCTCAAAAACCAGCCGCTGCTGATCGGAATAGGTAAACTGCGCCCAATGGTTCTGGTCGGCGTTGCCCGAACTGGTGTTGTCGGACTGCGCGCCCAACTCCTCACCTGTGTCGGTGGCATTGAGATTGGTGGTCGGCGCAGAGGCAAGGCCGACGCTGACGACATCGGCGCTTTGTGCAGTGACGCTTTCAGAGGTGGTGTCGATGTCCTGGAAGGTGAAAGAGCCGGTGATCTTGATCGGCTCGCCGGTCGCCTGATCAAAGAATTCGAACCCCAGTGTAACCCCGGTGCCTGCGTCGGCCTCTCCGTCGCGGTTGATGTAGACAGAGTTGGTGTTGAATTCGATCTGGATGTTCGGATCGTCGGCGTCGAGAACGGTCAGTCGGGCCTGTACCACCATGCCTTCATCGGTGACGCCGATGTTGTCGTAGACTGCGTAAGAACCGATGATTCCGGTGCCCGCATCCCCAGTTTCGCTGATCGTGTCAAAGTCGAAATCAGACAGCGTGCCGGAACTGACACCAACGTCTTCACTGTCGCCAAAGATCGTGTCGTTGCCGCCACCGGCGTCGATCGTGTCCCGACCTGATCCACCAGTGATTAGATCCGCGCCCGCGCCGGTTGTGATGCTGTCTGCGCCGGTGCCGCCGTCGATTGTGTTGTCGCCACCAAGGGCGTCGATCACGTCCGCACCCGAGCCGCCCTGCAGTTCGTCTGACCCGGCGTCTGAGGTCAACGTATCGTCGCCATCGCCGCCCATGACCGTATTTTTGCCGCCTGTGGCAGAGACGTTTTCGTCGCCGTCGCCGAGATTGACGAAATCACCGCCATCAATTCCGGTAACAGTGTCGGTGCCGTCCGAAGTGAAAACGGTGTCGTTGCCGCCTCCAAGGTCGATATTTTCGTTGCGGTCGCTGCCCGCATAGAAATCAGATCCGTCAGGCAAGCGCACGGTGGTGAAAAACTCAAACAACGTGTTGCCGCCCAGATCCGTATTGCTGAATCCGCTGTGAAACCGGTCGCCGATTGTATAGGTTGTCGATCCGTTCGAGATTTGCACCTCGCCGGAGATGGTGTTGTAGTCGACCGAAAAGCCCGGTCCAAGGTTAGAGAAATCCAGTGTGTGACCGGACCCTCCGTGCGAGATGCCGTTCCAGAAAGACGCGGAATTCCAATTGAAATTCGTGACCGTATATGTCGCCATCTCAGTACCACCCACCTTTTGCCGAGGCGGGTGCCAAAACCACGGCTCCACCTCGTTCGGCCCCTAATCGGGGGCCCCTGCGCAGGTGCTTTAGACGGGACAAATGGGGCCGGAGTGGGTCGGATTAATGAAAAAACGCGAGACATTGCATCTGATTTGGCCACAATCAGCGGCGGGTCGTCGCAATTTGGCCTTATTATCCGGCCACCGGCGGCGAGCTTTGGGGGCGGCACGACAGGACAAACCTGACAGGCCCCGTGGGTGCCGTCCGCATTGCCTGTTAAAGCAGGGCGCGGATCGGCTCTAGCATACCTTTGTTGCGTAGGGTCCGAACCGGGTAGCTGTCATCGTTCACCAGTCGGTCGAGGGAAAAGCCGGGTTCGATCTTGGCCAGTTTCTCGGCCACTGCTTGCGCCTTGTCCAACTGCCCTTCAAGCGCGTAAAGCGCCAGCAAATGACGATGCGCGGGCCGCGACAGTGGCGCTGACCGGACAGCAGCCTCTCCCGCCTCTATTGCCTCTTGCGGACGATTGCAGGCAACGGCCACGATGCAATGCCCCGTATCCCAGAAATGTTTGAAAGGTGAAGTCCGCGCAATCAGGCAGGCCCGGGCCGAGGCCGTAAATGCGCCGTCCAGATCGCCCGAAAGGATCAAGGCCTCGGAGAGGGATTTCCAGGCAAAGGCACTTGCCGGATTGCGTTCGACCGCGTTCTGGGCAAGGTCCAGAACCCCCGCAGTATCCCCCAACGCAGTGCCGCGCACCTTGGATACAATAGCGTGTACCAACACGTTGTCAGGGGCCAGTTCCATCGCCCTGTAGTGCAGTTCAACAGCCTCATCCAAAAGCGGTTGTTGATCGGCTTCAGCCATTTCGATCATCTGTGTCAGGCGGATCATGCTGGCCCAAGCAAGATAGATGCCGTTCTGATCGCGCTTGAACGCCTGATCCATCAGGCCATACGCCTCGCGCAGCGCGTCTTTCTCAAAAGAGAACATGCGGTACAAACCCAGCCGGGACAGCGCCGTGGATCTGGTTTCTGGACGATCCTTTTCCAGTACATGTGGCAGTTTTCCGATAATCTGGTCAGCAGCCTCGAAGACGGTGCGAGACACCGCGATTTCTGCCGTCAGGATGTCCTCCAGCCGGTCAAGCTGTTGCAGTTTCGAATACAGGATGCGGGCACTGGGCTGGTGGGTCGCCTTGATAAATAGCGCGTGCCCGCCGTCGCCGTTCGGGATCAACTGCGTGCTGACCTGAACGTCGCTTGTGGGAGCCCCTTCGGGCAAGGGGCCGTCGCATTCGGATTGACGCCATGCGCGAACCTGTTCGGCGATGTTTTCGCCGATCTGGTTGGATAGCACCTCCCCCAGCATCCTTTCCCGCCCCGGGTCCTCGGTGAGAGCGCGGCAGTTGATCAGGATGCCACGGCTGTCCGACGGGCTGGCTTTGGCGAGCTTGGACAGTAGGGCCGCGCGTTCCTGCCGCAGCCAATCCTCGAATTCAGGATCGCGCACATCAATGCCCTGCAACAGTTCAATCCGGTCGTCTTCTGGCACCACTTCTTCCAGCAGGTCGACAGTCACGCCGCGGGGATCCAACGAAACGCTGCTGCGGTCGGCGCACAAGGTGTCGGCAGAAGGCCCCAACGCGCTGCGCAATTTCGACAGGGCCTGACGCAAGTTCGCGCTGGCCTGTTCGGGGCCAAATGTCGACCACAGCTTGTCTTCTAGCCAGCGCCGTGGTCGGGACATGTCGGGGCTGAGCGCCAGCATCGCCAAAAGCGCCTGGTTCTTGGCCCCCTTGAGCGGCAAGACGACGCCATCTCCATCCCGGACCTGAAAGGGGCCGAGCACGGAAATAGTGATCTTGTTGGCGTGCGTCTGGTTCATTCGTTTGTTCCAAATCCTTCCGAACGCTAGCATTGCCGTAACGCGGCGGCAACGGACGTGAAATTTTCGCAAATGTTGGCGAGGCAAGGCAGATAGGCTTTGACCTGTGCCGGGCGGTGCCAAAAAATCGAATGGAAAACGAAGAGGATGCCATGCCTGTCTCCGGTCCCTACAATTCACAGAACTCGCAAAATTCACAAAACAGCCAAAATTCGCAGAACTCACAGAATTCACAGAACTCGCAAAACAGTCAGGCGTCAGAGAATTCTCAGGCCGGACCTGACAACACGTTCTCCAGTGCGGCGCTGGGGACAGCGCGGGACGGGACCGTGGGCTATTGGGACGGTTCGGCCGACAGAACGCCCAAACAGGACGGTCGCAGCGGGTGGGATGCCTTGCGGGCGATGGCGACGGGTCCGCGACGTGGCCTGATGGATGCCTGCCTGCACGGAATGTTCGGCGTAACCCTAGAGGCGAGGGCCAAGGACAAGCCGGCAACCGGAACGGTGGCGCTGAACGGCGCGACATTGGTCACACTGGAGGCCCCAACCAGCGCATTTCTTGCGGACGAGCAATTGCCCTATCTGCGCACCTACGCCGATTTGCGCGGCGACCGTCTGAATGAGATCATCATGCAGACCGGTGACATCCAGAGCTTTTTTGGCCTTGTCGGATACATGTCACCCGACGCGACGAAATGGAGCCTCGCGCTCAATCAAGCAATGCTGCGGCTGTGTACGATGATCGAGATGCCGTTGAAGCACGGCTTTGACGTGGCGCGGCCCATCGCGATGTCGCGCAAGGTGCAACCGATGATCCAGACACCTGGCCACGGTGCCTGGCCCTCGGGTCACGCGACAGAGGCGTTTGCCTGTGCGACGTTGTTGTCGCGACTGTTCCTGAACGCGCCGGTCGACCCTGTAGAACAAGTCAAGGCAGGCAACGAACTGTACCGCCATGCTGAACGGATCGCGATGAACCGCACTGTCGCGGGTGTGCATTTCCCAACGGACAGCATGGCCGGGGCCGTTCTGGGGGTGACCGTCGCCGAGGCGTTGATCAATCTGCTGGACGGTGCCCCGCAAACCCGCACGCGGGTTTTTCATGGTTCCGTATATGACGGCGACTTCAGCCTTGGACGCATGGTGCAAGCACTGGATACACCGACTGAGATCAAGACCGGCACGCTGTCCCTGACGCCCGGCATGGTGCCCGGATGGTTGGCCAAGATGTGGGATGAGGCCAAGGACGAATGGTAAGCGCGCGCGCCTGAGCGGCGCGCTTTCAGCAGGCGGGCAGCGGATCGGGCAGGTCGACCACGGCCTTGCCCAGACGTGCGTCCGGCGTTTCGGTCAGGATCAACAACGTAGGGTCGATATCGTCCAGTTTGGTCGATGCGGGATCTTTGGCATTTGCGGTGATGCGCTTGGCTGACATCGCCAGCGCGCGCGTCATCCGGCCGGCTGCGGCGCTGGTTCCGGTCAGTCGCCGAATGCTGCCGCTGAGCGTGCCTGCGGCGCGGACCCCTGCTGCAAAGGCACCAAGACCGATGACCGTAACGGCGGTTGGTCCCGGTACGGACCACGGTGCCCCCTGGCCAGAATATCGGGCGGCTCGAAAATTATCGATGCTCGGACCGTTCTCACGGCCCGACCGCTGCGCCGCCCCAACACAGAAAACCTGACGGCACGCGGCGGTGACAAGGGCGTTGTGACTGCCGTCATCCGTAATCGGCCCCGTCGCGCCCGGCGCAACATAGGCGGCGCGCAAGGGGTCCCACGCATAGGCGGCGGGGTGGTCAAGGTAGGATTGCCGCCCGCGTGATTCCGCTCCCCGGATCGCATCGTCGCGCTGAACCTGCACCAACACCTCGTCCGTTGCCTTGACAGAGATGTCCCATGCACCGCAGGGGGCCAGTGGTTCCCCGGCCTTTTGTCCCCGCGTCGGTGCAAGCGCCAGAACATAGTGCGCTGCGCATTCGGTGTCCGGGTCATGGCGGCGCGCGGGTACATGATAGATCCGCGCAAGCGCGGCCCCATCGGCCCGTTCCAATGTGCTGATCTCACCCGGTTTCAGGGCTATGAGACCGGTGCCGACGCCATCGGGCGTGGTCAGGCCGAGCTCGATGCCGGTTGTGTCCGCGCCGCGGCAATGGATTTCCACAAAGCTGGCGGTTTCGTCGTCGGGCTGGACGCGCCATGTCAGGTCGCGCGGTTCGGTGGCCGGGGCATATCGCGCAACCTGACTGCTGCGATAGCTGTTGCCGAACGCCCAGACCAAACGCACGGGCTGGCCTGTGACCTCTTCCCAAAGGCGTGCCTCGCGCGCCATCTGGTATTCGACAAAGCGAGAGCCGTCCTTTGGCCCGGCCAGAACGCCTAACGATATGTTGACGATGACGGGCGCTGTGGCATCGACCTGCCGGGCCTGCCGCAAGATCCAGCGCAGCCCCATGATCAGGTAACTTTCGAACCATGTGCCAGAGGTGTCATCGATGCTTTCGGGAGGCAGTTGCACCCCCAGAAGCGGCCAATTGCGGGCAGGATCCTCTGTGTCGGCTGGATCGACGCCGGCGGCAAGGTCCAGAACATGGGTGCCATGCGTTGTGCCAAATCCGGTCTCATCGCGGGTCTGACCGGGATAGAGCGCGGTGTTCAGCGCGGCATAGCAGGCGCGCTCATCCGTCTGGGCAAGCAGGGCATTGATGTCCTCTGTCCCCAGAATGCGCCCGGACACCGTACCTTGGGGCGGGGAGTCGTGCTGTTCCAGCGCTTGCAGCCACAGCGCGTGAAACCGGGTGCGCTGCGCGCCATTTGCGTCCATCCGGCTAAACCGCGCGTTCAGAAAGCCGATCCCGTCGTCAAGGATTGCCACGATCGGCTGACCGGGCTGCGGCGACGGAGGTACCGGTGCGGAGGGGGTGGGCAGCGGCCCTGCCGAGTCGATCTGAACCGGCATGCCACTGTCGAGCACCTGAAACAGCGCCGCCTGCACGCCGTCGGGTGTGCCGATGCGACGAAAGATCATGTATTCATCCGGCAATGCCGTAAGCTCTTGGGGTCGATCTATTCGTGCTCTCAGCGCCGACAGTTCGACTGTATCCATCAAAAACGGCGACTCCGCATCCTCAACCAGAACCCGCAGGCTGCTGCGCGCGGCAACAACGTCGTCAGCCGGGACTAGCCGTACCAAGATCGGCGCATAATCGATGCCGCGATCCGGGCGCGCTGGGGGCAGCATGTCTCGGCGCAGTCCGATCAGGCGCGACCAGTCGAGATAGGCATCGCGGAAGGCATGTTCCCGCGGCTTGGTCCAGACATGTGACATGATGATCCCCCTGTTTCGGCCCTGATCCAGCACAAAAAACCTACAGATCCAGAAAAGAGAATTTGCAGTAGGGGTCAAGAAATCCTGACTATGGCGACGGGTCGTTTGCGTAGAATTCACGGCTCTCTCTCGCGGAAATCGTGACCGAACCGCGTCATTTCATACTTTGTTCACGGCAGAATTGCGTTGGATTTGCGTAGCGTTCACGGAGCAGGTGCAGTGTCCGGGTAACGTACCGTCAACTTTGGCGGAGACACTTGGGTTTGGGGGAACGACCATGACACGCAACAGCGGTTTGACGCGGTTCACCGTGATAGACGGGGGCGGCACGGGGCGTTCCGTGCACGACCGCATCGCCGTGCCGGAGGCACCTTGCCTCTCGCCACCGGAATTGGCCGCCGACATGGCAGAGCTTTTTGCGCTTGGGCTTGTGCAGGACTTGCGCGCAGAGGCGCTTTTGGATCCGCACTGCGCGGTGCGCATTGATGGGGCCACCCGCTTTACCATGCATGAATTGCTGTGTGAGTTGCGAAACCTCAGCTGGTTCGACGGGGCGAGGGCCGTGTGCCCGGTGGACGAGTCGCAGACAGGGCGGGACAGCGCCGCCCTGCGTCGGGCGTTGCGGTGCAATGGCGATGGGCAGTTGACCCTGCACAGCCTTTTTCGTGGAGGCGTGGCCCTGCGCGGCGGCGGACCGGTTCTGTCGGCGCTCTGGGACGCCGATCATGTTGTCGCGCGTAGCCATTGTAGCACAGATGACTGGCCGTCCGAGGCTGCTCCGATGTCGGAATGGGAGCGCTGGTGCGCGGAACATAGCAGCGCCGGTTTGTGCCTGCCTTTGGGTGCGGTGCGTGGTGCCACACAGGACCCCAGTCTCGGTGACCGTGCCATGTCGCTGCACCAGACACAGGCGGCGCGGCCGTTCCACAACGCGGCGCTGGCCGCTCTGGCGCGGGGGGCCGAGATGGCGGCAGGGCTGCCGGTTCCGGGACTCTGGACTGGTCCTCGTCTGTTTTCGCTTATGGCCGAGGCAGAGTCGCTGGCCCGTCGTTTTGCACGGGTGCAGGCATCGCGGCCCGACCGAATGCCGCGTCCTGCTGTGACGGCGGCGCAAATGACTGTCTGGCTGGCCCAGGAAGAGGGCCGACATGGTCGCCGCGCCGATGCCTATCGCGCGGCGGCAGAGGAACTGGCCGGTGCCGCGCCCAATCTGTTGCACTGGGTCAGCCGCGCGAACCGGGCCCGCCGAGGGCCGCAACGCTTTGCCGCCAGCCTGTTTTTGCCACTGGCGGGGCCAGAGCGCCAGCATCTTACCCCATCTGATCTTGCCTCACATGCTATCGTGGCGGGGGCCTTGGCAACCCTGATCAAGGCAGTCTTTGACACCTCTCCCCGGATGCAACTACAGGCGGTGGGCGATTCTGGTCCGGCCACGGCGCTGGAGGATCAGGTAGACCGGCTCGCGGCCAACGTGGCGCTGATGCGCTGTGTGACCGGGGGCTATTTTCCGGCAGAGAACATACAGGATCTTCGTCTGGGGCAGGCCATCGCCTTGCATCTGCTGCGCGACCGAATGGAGGCCGACAACCGCAGTGCCAGACTGGCCTTTCGAGATTACGATGGGCGCAGCCTGCAGGTGCAGGCGCATCCGCGCCGTTTTGGGCGCGGGTTGGCAGAACTGCGCTGTGACGCGGTTCCGATTGCCTGGCCGCAAGAGGCGGGTCACCCGGCGGCACATCTGACGGCGGTCAGTTAATCGCCATCAGCGACGGGCGGCGGTCCGGGCAGGCAGGGTGCCTGAGATTTCGAGGATGAGCTTGCGCTTGACCGCCTCGGCAAAGGTCTCGCGTGTTTCTGCTGTCACGACAAATGCGCCGGGGCCGCCAATGATCATCTGCTCATAACGCGCCTCCAGCCCGCCATGCGCACGCCCCGGGTCATCGGGGCGCAGAATTGGCAGGGCGTTGATGGTGACCCCGGCGGCCAGCACCTGCGCGCGGGCCTCTTCGATAGATGGGCCGTAGTAGGAATTGACGCTGTCGCCGGAAAAATCGATCACTCGGCGCCAACCGTCGAAGTCATTTGTGTCCATCAGTCGTAACGCCTCGACAAGGGCCGCCCCAATCGCGTTGCGCCCATAGGCTTGGCGTGGTTTCGCGGTCAGAGTGGCAGCAAAACCGGCGGCGGCTTCGGCCCCATCGATCAGCGTCCAGTCGGCGACGACAACCTGATTGGCGGCCCATTCCACATAGATGACCGCAATGCTGCCATAGGCGGTGTTGGAAATGGCGGCCAACACCTCGGGGTCTGTGATGGCGGCGGCATAGCCCTGGCGCTGAAACGCAATCTCGCGCTGGTCGATGCTGCCCGAGGCATCGGCCAGCAACACAAGTTCAAGGTCCGTGTCCTGGGCCGCGGCCACCCCAGTCCAGAACAGGCCGAAAAAGATCATCCAGCGCATCACAGTCTCCTTTGGGACCAAGACTAGCACGTCGGGGCGCTACGCCCAATTTGATGCGGGTCAAGGTGCGAATTTGAATGCGGGGGCACACTTGGTGCGTCTGGAAACAGGAGGACACGTTCATGATCGCCCGCCTTGCCGCGCTTTGTCTTTTGGCTGCACCCGCCGTTGCGCAGGATGCGGACATTGGCCGGTCGCATTACTTTACCCATTGCGCCACCTGTCATGGGCTGGAAGGCAGCGGAGACGGGCCGATGGCCGGGGTTCTGACGATTTCGCCTGCCGATCTGACTGAATTGTCGATTCGAAACGGCGGTGTCTTTCCCTTGGTCCGGGTGGTCGAGCGTATTGACGGGCGCGATCCGCTGGTGGCGCATGGCTCGCCCATGCCGGTCTACGGCGGGTATTTCGAAAGCAGCTTTGACGTGCCGGTGAAAGCGCCGTCGGGACAGCCCATCCTGACCTCGCAACCAGTGGTCGATCTGGTGGCGTACCTGCGTGAGATCCAGCGGATCGAATGAGTCAGGCGCGGCAGATGCCATCGGTCTGCACGTCCTTCCAAGGCAGCACGACCGTTGGCCGGTCGATGGCATTGTCGAGCCGGTCAACCGGCATGTATTTTCCGATCATGCCGCGCAGCCGCGAGGTGCGCGGCGCGTTCGGGTCCAGCAGGCGGCAGCAGACGTATTCCTCGACGATGCTGCCCTGCTGTTCATAGCCGAACTCCAGAAAATCGCGCGCCTGCTCTGTGTCGAACAGGTAGGGGTCCTTGCTGTTGGCATGCTCGCGCGCGGCCTTGATCGGGTGGTATCCGGTCAGCTTGCGGTTCTGCCACTGCCAGATATGGGTGGCCTCGTGGGCAAAGAGCATGGCGTCGAACAGATCGATCCGTTCCGGGTAGCCCTTCAGCATGTCGGCGCGGTAAATGTCGTCGCGCAACAGGACCTTGTTGAAAAGCACCGTCGCGGCGGGCGAGACGGTGATGGTCTGCGCCGTGGCAATAGGTGGCCAGATGCGTTCCTGACAAGTGGTGCGGGGGCGGACAGGGATCTTATAGGTGACCGACCCTGCGGGGTTGCCGTCGATCAGGCGGATCTTTCGCGGGTCGAGATCGTCGCCGTGAAAAGCCCGCAGAAATTCGGTCTCATTCGGCGTCAGGGGACGGCCGCAAGCGGTGATGATCAGCAGGAGGAACAGGGCGAAACGGCGCATGAGAAAACAGTGGCCGGGGCCGGGGAGATTGGCAAGAGGGCTATGGCCTGTCCACGCGTGGACACCCCTGCGGCTATGATAAATCAATGGGTTACAGAGGCGATTTTACGTTCCGTTAGGACTTGGGCCGGCAAAACTGCGGCGACGGGCCGAGGGAACTGCGCAGGCAGAACGCATATTCTGCTGGCGCGGCGATGCCTGCAAGGGGGGGCAGGAGACCGCGCCAGTCAGGTGGGACGGATCAGACGGCGCGGGGGAACTTGCCGCCGGGTTTGGGGGCGTTCTTGCCCGTCAGATTGGTGCCAACGGCCTTGCCCGCGATCACCGTTTCCTTGCCGGCGTTGCTGTTGGAGGTGGCCAGCACCTTGACCTTTTCCTTCTTGGGCTTTTTCGTTTCGCGGTTTCCGCGGTTTTTTTCTTTGGACATGGGACTTCCTCTTTCGACACGAACCAGCCTGCGGGCCGGTGATTGGGACGCTCAGAGGGGGCAGGGTTGCCTGACGTGGGTCAGGGCGATGACACCGATGAGGCATCTTGCGGGATGCAGTTTAGATGTGTGGTGTCTTTGGTGGCGCACAAGGCGGGAAGCGGTGGGAGATGAAAATATAGTTTGTGGGAAGGGTGGGGGTGCCGGTCGCGCCGGAGGTGCCGGGCTGAAGCCCGGCCTACGGTCGCGCCGCAGAATGGGACGCGGAACAAGTGCCGCAGGCCTGCCGCGTTTTGCGGCTCGGCTTTCGCGAGACATGGCGGCTGTACGTTACCGTATGTCCTACGCCCTGCCCCAACTCACCGCCGCACCGAAGGGTGCGGCTGGGAGCAGTTGCCGCGGACCCAGGTGATCTCGGCGTCGCACATGTCCTGAAACTCGGGGTAATACATCTGGTCGATCGGCGCGCTTTTCATGGCGGTCACGACGTAATCGCCGTTTGCGCCCATTTCGGTCACGTAGTCCCCGACCAGCCCGTAGAATTCGTGATCCAAGGGCAGCGGCTCTCCGTTATAGGCCATCTGGTGAAAGCCCAGCTTGAACCGCCAGTTGTCGATGAGACGCGGGGTGCCGCCCAGATAGGCCAGCGGGCAGGCCGAGGCGCAGGTGGCGTAGAGATCGGTTTCCAGCCCGAGTTGACGGATCAGCCTACCAGTCTTGACCGCCTCTCCGACCGAGCCGCCCCGGCTGCCGAAGAAGACTCGGTTCACCTCATGCGTCTGAATGAAGGACTGGAATTCGTCAAAGAACCCCTCTTCGATATCGCCCAAGACGTAGAGGATGCCGTATTCGACGCGGAAGGTCGCGCGGGTGGCCCAGTCCGCGGCCACCAAACCGGTAGGAATGCCCAGCTTGCCGTCGCAGGTCAGGTTCCACATCTCCAGCCGCTGATCTTCGGACAGGTCCACGATCAGGCTGGCCTGATAGGCCCATTTCGCGTCGGCCGTGGCATGCAGGCGGATGGCATAGGGATCGTTCAGGTCCGGCTCATCCGCAGGGTTGGGGCCGTAGAGTTGGATGTGCGGGGAGACATCGCCCGCATTCAGCATCTCCGCCAAGATCAGGCATTTGAATTCCGCCACATCGGCCCGCAGGTCGAGGGTGCCCAGCATGGGCGCGCCCTTTTCTTCGGCCATTTGTTCCAACCGGGCGGCATTGTCCCGCGCGGCTGCAATTTTCTGGTCCCATGTCTGCGCGTGGCCCGCGCTGGCGAGTGAGAGGGCGCCAAGGCACAGAAGTGCGGAGCGCGTGAAAAATCTAGACGTCCAATTCCTCAACAAAGCGTGCGTTCTCCTGAATATACTGAAAGCGCAACTCAGGCTTCTTGCCCATCAGGCGTTCCACCAGATCCCCGGTTTCCCCCGGCTCATCCTCATCGATTGTAACCCGAATCAGCGTCCGTGTCGCGGGGTCCATGGTGGTTTCCTTGAGGTCCTTGGCGTCCATCTCCCCCAGACCTTTGAACCGCTGGACGTCGATTTTTCCCTTTCCGCCCAGTCCCTTGGCCATCGCCGCTTCCTTGGCGGCATCGTCGGCGACGTAGAGCCGTTTGGCGCCCTGTGTCAGCCGGTACAGCGGCGGGCAGGCCAGATAGAGGTGCCCGTTGTCGATCAGCGGGCGCATCTGGGTGTAGAAAAACGTCATCAGCAGCGCCGCGATATGCGCGCCGTCGACGTCCGCGTCGGTCATGATGATAACCTTTTCGTAACGCAGGTCGTCGATGTTGAACTTGGTGCCCAGTTGCACGCCAAGCGCCTCACACAGGTCGCGGATTTCGGCGTTGGAGGTCAGTTTGTTGGAGGCCGCCCCCAGCACGTTCAGGATCTTGCCCTTGAGCGGCAGCAGCGCCTGCGTCTCGCGGAACCGCGCGCCTTTGGCGGAGCCTCCGGCCGAGTCGCCCTCGACGATGAAAATCTCTGTGCCTTCGCGATTCTTGTTGGTGCAGTCAGTCAGCTTGCCCGGCAGGCGTAGCTTTTTGGTGGCGGATTTGCGGGCGGTTTCCTTTTCCTGACGGCGGCGCAGGCGTTCCTCTGCGCGCAGGACAAGGAAATCGAGGATCGCTCCGGCGGATTTTGTGTCTGATGCCAACCAGTTATCGAAATGGTCGCGGACGGCATTTTCGACAAGGCGCTGCGCCTCTGTGGTGGCAAGGCGGTCCTTGGTCTGGCCGACAAATTCCGGTTCGCGGATGAAACAGGACACCAGCGCGCAGCCGCCGGTCAGCAAGTCGTCGCGGGTGATTTGTGAGGCTTTTCTGTTGCTTACCAACTCACCATAGGCGCGGATGCCCTTGAGAATCGCGGCCCAAAAGCCAGCCTCATGGGTGCCGCCCTCTGGCGTGGGGACGGTGTTACAGTAGGACTGGATAAAACCGTCGCGCGCGGGGGTCCAGTTGATGGCCCATTCGACCTTGCCGGGCGTGTTGAATTTTTCCTTGAAATCAACCGTCCCGGCAAAGGGTTTGTCGGCGTAGGTGCTTGATTTTCCCAAGGTTTCGGTCAGGTAGTCGGACAGGCCGCCGGGGAAGTGGAAGGTGGCCTCTGTCGGGGTTTCGCCATCGTCGATTTCGGACTTCCAGCGGATTTCGACCCCGGAGAAAAGATAGCCCTTGGAGCGGACCATCTTGAACAGGCGGGCGGGCCTAAATCTATGGGATCCAAAGATTTCCTCGTCCGCGTGAAAGGTGACGGTGGTGCCGCGGCGGTTGGGGGCGGCGCCGATCAGGGCGACGGGGCCAAGGGGGATGCCGCGCGAAAACCGCTGTTCGTACAGCTCTTTGTTTTTGGCGACTTGGACGACCATTGAATCGGACAGGGCGTTGACGACGGATGCGCCGACGCCGTGCAAACCGCCAGAGGTTTCATAGGCGTCGCCCGAGAATTTGCCGCCCGCGTGCAGGGTACACAGGATCACCTCTAGCGCGGATTTGCCGGGGAACTTGGGGTGCGGATCAATCGGGATGCCGCGGCCGTTGTCTTTGATTTCAATAGAGTAATCCGCCAGCAGGGCGACCTCGATCCGGTTGGCGTGACCGGCGACGGCCTCATCCATGGAGTTGTCGAGAACCTCGGCCACGAGGTGGTGCAGGGCGCGTTCGTCGGTGCCACCGATGTACATGCCGGGGCGTTTACGGACGGGTTCCAACCCCTCAAGCACCTCGATGGAGGAGGCGTCATAAACGGAGGCTTCGGTCGCTTTGAGGAGGTCGTCGGCCATGTGTGTGCTCGGTTTCTTCTGATTGATTGGGGGCGAGTATGGCAGAGCGGACGGGGGGCGAAAAGGGGCAGGGGCAAGGGCATCCACAAAGGATGCACACCCTATGCCCTTAGGGTGTGCAAAAGGGGGCCGTGGAAAACCGGGGGTGGCGTTAGTTTTTAAGGCCAAGCGGTTTGGCGGTGCCTTTTGGTTGCAGGACCAGCTTGCCCTGCGCGCCGCTGCATTCGGTTGCGGAAACGGCGTAGTTCTGGATGCCGGCCACCGGGTCAAAAGTGACCTCGACGGAGCGCGGGCAGGCGCTGTAGTTTTTGTTCACCACGTCGATGTTGTGCGGCGCCCCAAGGTGGACGCGCGCGCTGGCGATGCCATTGGGGCTGGACAGGGTGCATTTGACCGCGTTGGGGGCGGTGCAGTTTTGCGAGACGTTGGCCATCGCGGCGGGGGCAAGAAGGGCGGCAACGGCCGCCGTGATCAGGGTAATGCGGGTCATTTTATGGTCCTTTTCAAGTTATTTGAGGTCTTGGGGACTCGAAATATGCAGCGCCGGAATATGGGGTGGCGCAGAAGGACTATAGCGTGGACCCGCATAGGTTGTGCAGGCCGGTATACCGGACCGGGGACCGGCGGTTTGATGCTGATGGGGGGGCCGGTCAGGCGCTCGCCCGGTGGGCCGCTTGCATCAGAGTTGACGGTGGCGAAAGGTGCGAGAAATTGCCCCGTCAGTTCACCGCATGAATACCACAAGAGCCATTGGTTCGAAATATACTTTTCGGCCTCGATTTTTCGGTTATCTGCTCGGGTCCATTTGTAACACACGCCAGAATTACGCAAGCTTGATGTGCATTGATCTGAAAAAATGCCAGTTTTTCTTCCGTGTTTATCGCATACTCATAGTTGTATTGCTCGAGGCTGTTAAGGCGACCTTGTCGAAGTAAGCCAAGTTTTCGGCTGAAGGAATTTAACGCATCGGGTATGCCATTTTTGTACAAATGATAATTCGTTATCCAGTGTGTCCATATCGCGGAGTTTTCGTCCAATATTTTCCCGGCGTGTTCGAAGTAAAGTGCGGCTGCTTGCTTCGCGGCCCAAGGGTTAAGGAAATTCGAAAACAGCTTGTAGTCGATTTTAGATTTATAGAAATCTTCGATGCTTCCGTCTGCTCCTACATGCCAAAAAGATTCCGCGTCCTCCACTCTTAGACATTTGAATGCTTCAGGTGTATTGTTGAGGACGCCTTTACTTAATTTGTTCCAGTAAGTATGGTCGGCGTCACGATCTCGCGATAGTCCCATAGTGATTGCGAACCACGACGCGACCTGGTCCAGTTGGGACGAACCATTGTTGCAGCGATTGCAGGCCGGAAACTCCAGCCCCTTCAATCTTATCTTTTCATGAAAAAAGGCTTTAGGTGGAGCATGTTCGATGGTCGTGGTTTCGTTTTGCCCTGCGCAGAAGCAACATTTTGGGTGAACTGACCTAAGCCTTTCAAGGCGGTTTTTCCTTTCTCCCATCTTCTAAAATCGGCCTCGATTTGATATAATTTCTTTTATTGACACGTCTTTTATTGTGTCATGCACTTTCAAGGTGCGCGCTGTCTCCCACCCCTCCCCAATCTCCGGGAACCACGCATCCGCACCTTCGACCGCCACATCCACCTCGGTAATCAACAGCCGATGCGCCAAGGGCAGCATGGCCTCGTAAATTCTTTGCCCGCCAATCCCGTAGACTCGGAAATAGCCAAGCGATTGCGCCAGTGCGATGCCCTCTTCGACGGAGGAGACCACATGCTCGGTCAGTCCCTTATCGCGGGAGACGACGATGTTCAGGCGTTTGGGGAGCGGCTTGAACGGGAGGCTCTCCCATGTGCGGCGGCCCATGATCAGCGCGCCGCCCAGCGTTTCGCGTTTGAACATCGCGAGGTCTTCGGGGATGTGCCACGGGATGTCGCCGTCCTTGCCGATGGCGCGGTTGCGGTCGTGGGCGGCGATGAGGGTGATCATGTCGGGTCTCCTCAGACGGCCACGGGGGCCTTGATCGCGGGCAGGGGATCGTAGCCGGGAAAGGCGAAATCCTCATACCGGAAGTCAAACAGGTCGGTGACGTTGCGGGTGAATTCCAGCGCGGGCAGGGAACGGGGCGTGCGCGAGAGTTGTTCGGCGACCTGATCCATGTGGTTGGAATAGATATGCGCGTCGCCGATGGAATGGACGAAATCGCCCACCTGATACCCCGTGACCTGCGCCAGCATCGCTTGCAACAGCGCGTAGGAGGCGATGTTGAAGGGCACGCCAAGGAACATGTCAGCGCTGCGCTGATACAGTTGCAGGTGGAGTTTGCCGCCAAGAATGCGGACCTGCCAGAGCGTGTGACAGGGCGGCAGCGCCATGTCGGGCACATCGGCCGGGTTCCATGCGGACACGATCATGCGGCGTGAATCGGGAGTCTGGCGGATTTGCTCCAGCAGGGTTTCGATCTGGTCGATGGGGCCTTTGTGACCGGGCCAGTGTCGCCACTGGTGGCCATAGACCGGACCGAGGTCGCCGTTGGCGTCGGCCCATTCATCCCAGATGCGCACCTTGTTCTCTTGCAGGTAGCGGATGTTGGTGGAGCCGGAGAGGAACCACAACAGCTCATGCACGATGGAGCGCAGGTGCAGTTTCTTGGTGGTGACGAGGGGAAAGCCGTCGGCCAGCGGATAGCGGATTTGCAGGCCGAAATAGCTGCGTGTGCCGGTGCCGGTGCGGTCGGTGGTGTC
Organism: Antarctobacter heliothermus; assembly: GCF_002237555.1. NCBI lineage: Bacteria > Pseudomonadati > Pseudomonadota > Alphaproteobacteria > Rhodobacterales > Roseobacteraceae > Antarctobacter > Antarctobacter heliothermus. Next base: position 1,931,070 of record NZ_CP022540.1, read on the forward strand.
CTGACCGTGGTTCAGCACGGTGCGGAGCGCGTCTAGGTATTGCTGCATGGGGGCCTCCACAGGGGGTCGATATGCTTGGAATAGGGCATTTGGCGCGGCGGCGGAAGCCGGGGCTGTGGGATGATTATGCCGCACATTCCGGCGGGTGCCGCGGGCGTGATTGACTTTTCAAGGCGGTCTGCGCACCCTGTGGACAAAATAAAAGACTAAACCAGAGGCAGTTTCATGTATCGCACTATCGTAGCGCTCGCATTGGCGAGCGCCCTTGCCGCTTGTGATCCCGCCAGCCTGAGCAGCAGCGGCGACTCCGGTATCGGCACGGGCGCGCAACCCCTGATCGCAGAACCCGAGGCCGTGGATGGTGGCGGAACGGTTGATCCCGACGCAGATCCGGATCCCGACAACCTGTATACCAGCGAGTTGAAAAACGCGTCTGCGGATCTGACCGTCAACGAGATGACCTTTGATCCGGACACCGGAGAGCTGGTGTTCAACAACCTGCCCTTTGACAGTAATCAGGCGGTGGCGGGCGAAAACGTCTATACACGCAACGCGGGTGCCAGCGCGGCGCTGGCGGGCACCGGGTTTGACGCCTATCGCAACGCGGCGGGGCCAAACGGCGGGTCGCAGTATTTCGCCGTCTTCCGGCGGTCGGCCACCGGGTTCAGCCAGGTCGGCGCGGTCGGGTCGGATCGTTATCTGTCGTTCGGCTTTGGCGGCGCGGCGGCGCAGCGATTGGATGGCGACGGGGCCTTGCCCGATACCAATGATTCCTATGTCTTTACCGGCGAATACGCTGCGGTGCGGACGGTGGTGGACGACACCACGGGCACGCGGATGGAGTATGTCTCTGGCGTGTCGCTGATCGACGTGGACATTCAGGACTTTGACGTCTCTGGCGCGGTTGAGGGGCTGATCGTGAGCCGTGAGTTCTTTGACGCCAACGGGGTGAACATCGCCGATCTGAGCCGCGCGGATTTCCTGTCGCTGGCCACGGCGGAGATCAACTTTGACACTTGGACGATCAGTTCGTCGGATGCGAGCGCGGTGCGCTCTGACGGCGAAGTGACCCAGACCGGCAGCTGGTCGGGCCTGTTTGCCGGACCGAATGGCGAAGAGGTTGTGGGCATCGTGGTGGTTGAAGGGCAGGGGCCGGTGGGCATTGATCCGGCCACAGGCGACTTCATCACACAAGATGTCCGCGAGGTCGGCGGCTTCATTGCGACGCGACCCTAAACCTGTCGCCATGGGCGTCGGTGTCCGTCTCCGGCGCGCCATCCGTTTGGTGCTGGCCCTTGCGGTGTGCACGGCGGCGGGACTGACCCCGCAGTCCGCGCGCGCCGATGAGGTTCGCATGAGCATCGACGAGGCGCGCGGCGCGGCGGCGCGGGCACTGATGGCGGGACAGGCGGATCTGGCACTGGTGCTGGCCGAGGGTGTGCTGTTGGGCGCGCCGGGAGACGCGCAGGCGCTGATGATGAAATCCCGTGCCTTGCGCGCGTTGGGTCGCCCCCAAGAGGCGGCCGGTGCGGCGCGGCAGGCCTTTGGCCAGAGCGTTGATGAGCGGTCCCGGTTTTTTGCGGCCCTGCTGATGGCGCAGGCGCGATCCACCGGCGGGCAACCGGGGGCGGCGCAGCTATGGTTGCGGCGCGCGGCGCAGATTGCGCCCGATGAGCAGTTGCGGGCGGCGGCGGTGCGCGATTTTCGCCATGTGCGGAGCCAGACCCCGTGGCGGTTGTCGTTGGACATGTCGGTTGAGCCGTCGGACAATCTGAACGGCGCGCCCAAGACCAACAGCTTTACCTTTGGCGGATTGCCTTTTGTAAACCCCACAGCGGTGCCCTTGTCGGGAGAACGCTTTGTCTTTGGGGCCGATTATCTGCGCCGGGTGCCGTTGAGCGAATCCCGGCGGCTGAACCTTGGCGCGTCGGTCGAAATGCAGCGCGTGCGCTTTTCCTCGGACGCGCGCGACAAGGTGCCGGGCCTGCGCAACGGCGACTACCGGCAGGACGCGCTGGCACTGAGTTTGGGCTATGAGGCGCGCGGGGCCGAAGGGGCGTGGCTGGGCAAGTCGCAACTGTCGCTGTCCCGGCACTGGCGGGCCGGGACGCCCTATGCGGATGCCGCCCGGCTGGACCTGAGCTATGGCCGGATGCTGACGCCGGGGCTGACCGGCACCGCGCGCTTTGCCTATGAGACCGAACAGCGCCTTGATGTGGGCCTGCGCGACAACCAAACCCGCGAGGTGGGGGTGACGCTGACCCGGCGGTTCGGCAAGGCGGCGGTGGGGCTGGATGTGCAGGTGACGGACACGGCGTCCGAGTCGCGGCTGGTGGCGCGTGAAAGCGCGCGTGCGGCGGTCAGTTACGGACTGGGCAAGCCTGTTCGGGGCATGCTGCCGCGCCTGACGCTGGCTTGGGAGGTCACCGACTACGATCAGGCACCGGCCAGCTTTTGGGTGACTCCACGGCGGGATGAGGAACTTTCGGTTTCGCTGAATGTTCTACTGCCGGAATTCGATTACTATGGCTTTGCCCCCGAGATCGGGGTTTCCTTCCGCGATCGAAGTTCCAATTATACCATATACGAGACCCGCGGCACCGATCTGCGGCTGGGTCTGAAATCGGTATTCTGAAACGCGGCGATTGCCGGAAGGAAACACATGTCTATCAAATACCTGCACACGATGGTCCGGGTGAAAGACCTCGAAGCGTCGATGAAATTCTATGAGCTGCTGGGCCTCCAGGAGACCCGCAGGACTGAAAGCGAAAAGGGCCGGTTCACGCTGATTTTCATGGCGCCTCCGGGGCAAGAGGATTGCCCGGTCGAGCTGACCTACAATTGGGACGGCGACGAGGGGCTGCCGTCGGATTCGCGCCATTTCGGCCATCTGGCCTATTCGGTGTCGAACATTTACGAAACCTGTCAGTACCTTATGGACAATGGTGTGACCATCAACCGCCCGCCGCATGATGGCCGCATGGCGTTTGTCCGGTCGCCGGACAATGTGTCGGTCGAGTTGTTGCAAGAGGGCGAGGCGCTGGAACCTGCGGAACCTTGGACCAGCATGGGCAACACGGGCCACTGGTGACAGGTCTGATACGCCTTGGGGCCGCCCTTGGGGCGGTCCTGATCCCTGCGGGTGCCGAGGCGGCCTGTCGTCTGGCGCTGTTGCTGGCGCTGGATGTGTCGTCATCGGTCGATGAGGCGGAATATCTGTTGCAGCGCGACGGGCTGGCGGCGGCGCTGATGGCCCCCGATGTGCAGGGCGCGATCCTGCAAGGCGGGGGCGGCGTGGCTATTGCCGCCTATGAATGGAGCGGGCGACGCCAGTCGACGGTGATCCAGGAGTGGGCACTGATGTCGACTGCAGGTGACATCGCGGCGGTGTCCGCGCGGCTGCGGTCGGCGGAGCGGTCTTACCGGCGGTTCCCGACCGCGCTGGGCTATGCGCTGGGCTTTGGTGCCACGATGATGGAGGCCGCGCCCGAGTGTGAGCGGCGGGTGATAGACGTATCGGGCGACGGTATCACCAACGACGGGTTCTGGCCGCAACAGGCCTATCGGCACTTTCCCTTTGGCGGCGTGACAGTGAATGCGCTGGCAGTATTGGGGGCGGACCCGGCAGTGGTGGATCACTATGAATTCGAGGTGCTGCATGGACCGGGTGCCTTTATCGAGACGGCGCAGGGCTATGAGGGCTACGAGCAGGCGATGATCCGCAAACTGTACCGCGAGATTCAGGACCGGATTGTCGGCGCGATGCCTGACCCGGCCGCGGGGCCGGGATGAGGTGGCTGGCCATCCTTGCACTGGTCTGGGCCGGTGCGGCTGAGGCCGGGTGCCGTCAGGCGCTGGCGCTGGGGCTGGATGTGTCGGGATCGGTGGATGCGCGGGAATACCGGCTGCAACTGGACGGGCTGGCCGGCGCGTTAGAAGACCCCGAAGTGGTCGCCGCGTTTCTAGCAATGCCCGAAGTGCCGGTGGCTCTGGCGGTGTTCGAATGGAGCGGACAGGGCGCGCAACGGCTGGTGGTGCCCTGGCGCAGCGTCACGGGTTCGGCGGACGTGGCTGAGGTGGCGGCGCAATTGCGTGGCACCACACGGATGGCGATGGACCGCTCGACCGCGATTGGCGCGGCCAAAAGGTTTGGCGCGGGCCTGCTGGGACAGCAGGCGGGGTGTTGGCGGCGTGTGCTGGACCTGTCCGGCGACGGATTGTCGAACACTGGGCCACGCCCGCAGGACGTGCGTCCGGACGGGATCACGATCAACGGATTGGTGATCAGCGCCACGGGCGGCGCCGACGAAATCGGCGCGCTTGCCTCATATTACCATGCCTATGTGATCGCCGGGCCAGAGGCCTTTGTCGAAACGGCCCTAGGCTTTGAGGCGTTTGAGGCGGCCATGGTCCGCAAACTGAAACGCGAATTGCAGGTGCTGGCCGTCTCGACCCGTTAAGAGGCCAACGGGGCGGCGACCGGGGGGGGGCGACGACGTGCCTTTGGTGCACATCGCCCCGCCCGCCCTTGCACCTGACCGGCCTGGGCATTGCCGGGTTCGGCCCGCGCTGGAGATCAGTAGATATAGCGGATCTGATCTGTCCAGTAGCGTTCGACCCGACGCAGCGAGGAGGTGATCTCATCTATCTTGTCGACAGAGAGAACCGCCTTGTTCTGCAACCCGTCCGCATGGCGGGCGAACAGTTCAGCGACGATGTCCTTGATCTCACGCCCGCGCTGGGTCAGCCGCACCCGGACAGAGCGGCGGTCGATCTCACAGCGCTGATGGTGCATGTACCCCATTTCGACCAGCTTCTTGAGATTGTAGCTGACGTTGGAGCCTTGATAGTAGCCCCGGCTTTTCAGTTCACCTGCCGTGACCTCATTCTCGCCGATGTTGAACAGCAAGAGGGCCTGCACTGCGTTGACATCTATGATGCCGACCCGTTCGAACTCATCCTTGATGACGTCGAGCAGCAAACGGTGGAGACGTTCCACCAGACTCAACGCATCCAGATAACTCGACATGAAGCCTTGTCCTGGCCCCTGGTTCAGGGACGAATGAATGCTCATTTCGTTCTCCGCCTGTTTTCTTTGCAACAGAGCATTCACGGATAAACACAAATATCGGGTTAAACCGACAAGAAGACCCGGAAAATTCTAATGATTTCCGTGGCTTGATTAACCTTTCTTACCATGCGGCGGGTGACTGAATCGGGGTGACTCTTAGGTGTGAGGCACCCCGGCGCGGTGGCTTGCAGCGGGAATTTCCCGGCATGATCAACCGCTTGCGGCGACCTGCGCGATTTCAGCGACTAGCGTTGCGTGGATGTCGGGGGCCGGAGCCTGACCGGAAATCCATTGATACAAGTCTTGGTCGTTTTCTTCCAAAAGCCCCTCGTAGGCATCCAATGCCTCGGCATCCATCTGGTCCAGACGTGCCTTTGAAAAGCGGATCAGCAGAATGTCCATTTCCTTGGTGCCACGCCGCATCGAACGCATGTGCAGTCGCCGCAGGCGCGTTTCACGGGATTCGGCGGGTGCTGTTGTCATGGTCATACGGTTTCCTTGAGCACGGTGCGCAACTGCTTTTCCAGCCGCCCCAGTTTGTCCGCCTGCGCCCGGAACTGACCGCGCAGGGCGCGAATCTCTGTCAGGATGGCGTTGATGTCTGGGTCCAGCGCCTCGGTCTCGGAGGGGTCCGGCAGGCCGTCGCCTTCGCCGGTGATCAGCCAGACGATCGAGATATTCAGCACGCCGGCCAGCATGTTCAGACGGTTGGCGCGTGGTTCACTGAAATCGTCCTCCCATGCCTGAATCGTCTTGTGCTTGACGCCCAGCCGTTTGGCCAAGATTTCCTGGGTCATGCCTGCCGCTTCGCGGGCTGCGGCAAGCCGGTCGCCGAAAGTCGCTGTTTCGGGCCCGTACCAGTCAGTTGTGTCGCTCATGGTCTTTCCTTTCAGGCGAAGCCGCTTGAACGCCGTTCGGGCGCAAACTATGACAGGGCAGGCAGATTTTCAAACAACGAGGCCCCCCATGTCTTTTCTGTCGCAAACGCTGGCCCGTGTGAAACCCTCCCCAACGGTGGCCGTGACGCAATTGGCGCGTGAACTGGCGGCGGCGGGGCGCGATATCATCGGACTGGGCGCTGGCGAGCCTGACTTTGACACACCCGACAATATCAAGGCTGCGGCAATTGCGGCAATCGACGCGGGGAAAACGAAGTACACCGCGCCGGACGGCATCCCCGAATTGAAGCAGGCCGTTTGTGACAAGTTCGCGCGCGAGAACGGGCTGACCTATGCGCCGTCGCAAATCAGCGTCAGCACGGGTGGCAAGCAGGTGTTGTACAACGCGCTGATGGCCACGCTGAACCCGGGCGATGAGGTGATCATTCCTGCGCCCTATTGGGTCAGCTACCCGGACATGGTGCGTCTGGGCGGCGGAGAGCCGGTGATTGTGGAGGGGGCCGAGGCAGAGGGGTTCCGCATCACGGCGGACCAGCTTGAGGCTGCGATCACGCCGAAGACCAAGTGGTTCATCTTTAACTCGCCATCCAACCCGACCGGGGCGGGCTATGACCGTGCGGCGCTGAAGGCCTTGACCGAGGTGCTGATGCGACACCCGCATGTCTGGGTGATGTCGGACGATATGTACGAACACCTCGCCTATGATGGGTTCACCTTTGTGTCGCCCGCGCAGGTCGAGCCGGGCCTGTATGATCGGACGTTGACCGTCAACGGGGTCAGCAAGTCCTATGCCATGACCGGCTGGCGGATCGGCTATGCGGGCGGGCCAGAGCATCTGATTGCCGCCATGCGCAAGGTGCAGGGCCAGTCCACCACCAACCCCTGTTCGATCAGCCAGTGGGCCGCTGTCGAGGCGTTGAACGGACCTCAGGATTTTCTGGCAGAGCGGGCGTCGGTCTTTGCCCGACGTCGTGACATGGTGGTGGCACGGTTGAACGGCTGCGCCGGGATCACCTGCGCGGTGCCGGAAGGGGCGTTTTATGTCTATCCGTCTGTGGCAGGCTGTATGGGCAAGACCTCTCCCCAAGGGACAACCATTGACAGTGATGAGGCGTTTTGCACTGCGTTGCTGGAGGAAGAGGGCGTGGCGGTGGTGTTTGGCGCGGCCTTCGGCCTCAGCCCACACTTCCGGGTCAGCTATGCCGCCTCTGACGCGGCGCTGGTGGATGCTTGTGACCGGATTGAACGATTTTGCGCGGGGCTGACATGACCCACGAGCTGCCAGAGTTCTATTTCCGCGTGCGCGAGAATGGCGCGATGGTCTATCGGGTCGATACAGAGAACCGCCAGCGGCGGATCGAAATGGATCAGATCGCGGTCGTCAACGTCAACAAGGGTGAAATCAAGCCGCAGGGCGACCGGGAACTGACGCCGGGTGAGATGGAAGAGATCCGCACATGGATGGAGGCGCGTCAGGCGCTGCTGGCCATGCGCGAACTGGACGACATTCACCGCGCGGTGGACCACCTGAACCTGACCGCGCAATGGGCGCAGGCCAAGGCCACACCCGAGCAGCTGGATCAGGTGACAGATGCCTTGCTGCTGGCGATGCATGATCTGCGCACCGTTCTGGTGCGCAAAAAGGCCGACCGGCTGACAAAGAGTTAGTCGCGCCGGGTGGGTTTTCGTTTGACGCGATAGTGGGCGCTTTTGGGCGTCGATGCCTGCCAGATGGGCGTGCTTTGGCCGGGTGGGCGCGCCGCGGGCTTTTCCCCTTAAGATCGGGCGGTGCGGTACCTATGTCTGGTCCATGGCACAGTCAGATCTCTTTTCGTTCCGAAGTGTTGGGCGGCCGTTCCTTGAGACGGGCCGCTCGCTGTTTCCCTTGTCACCCGACGATGTGCGCGCGCTGCTGTTGACCGCCCGTTGACGGTGGCGCGGCTGTGGACGGTCCTCGTTCTTGTGGACGTGGAAGAGTTTCACACGGCTCGTTGGGTCAACCAAGGATCGCGGGCCAGTTCGCCCGACCTTTGGCGATGTTGCCCTCGATATCCTCAAGCCAGAGCGTGCGGGCGCGCAGGTTGGCGTTGAGGAAAAGCTGACCGTTGTACAGTGTCCATGCCTCGGGGATCGTCGGCGCAAGATACCCGCGCGACGTGGCAAAAGCGCAGTAGCCGCCAAATTGCGGCGCATAAGCCAACGGATCGGCGTTGAATGCGGCGGCGTTCTGGGAAGAGGCAAAGCGCCAAGTCGCACCCTTCCAGTCGAGCGTGTCGGATCCGCCCGGCACCGGGCCGTTTTCCGCGAAATAGGCCACGGGGTCAGAGCCGTCGATGGCAATGCCGGCTTCGGCGTAGATTTCCGGTTCAGCGGCCAGCGCCGCGCGTCCGGTCAACACAAGGGCGGGCGCAGCAACGGTCAGTCCAACAGCGGCGCGGCGGGTTAATCGGGTCATGATGATCTCCGGGTCAGGGTGTGAGGTGCGATCAGGATGCCCTGCATCCGATTTGCGCAGAAGCCCCTGACACGCGGACGTGACAGCGCGTGCGCTGTTAAAAAAACTCGCATGGCCGTCATGAATCCGTTACAAAGAGGCCATGGCAAAAACGCTCTTACCCTTGGTTATCGGTCTCGGGCTGGCGGGTGGACCCGCATTGTGTAACCCGATCGCAGATGTGATTTGCGCGCCGACCGACCAGATGACCCGCAAACTGACCCAACAATTTGGCACCACACGCAGCGCAAGCGGGCTGCGCAGTCCCGAAGAGGTGGTCGAGATATGGACCGACTCAGACGGGGATTGGACCATGGTAATCGCCTATTCCACCGGGCAGTCGTGCATTGTGGCGATGGGGGCTTATTGGCAAGAAACCGAGGCAAAGAACCCGGCCTGACCCCCGATTTCGGGATAATCTTCCGAAAACGCACGAAAAAATTGACTCGCGCGCATGGATTGGTAGCCTGTCGGCTATTACTTCGTCTTTAGGGGGACAAAATGCGACTGATATTGACCGCCGCTGCCACGGCGATTGCCCTGAGTGCGACCTCGGCTTTTGCTTGGGGTGACATGTACATGGGTGACGGCACCAACGATCCGAATTCAAATTTTCTGGCACATGAATACAAGGCGGCGAACTATTGCCCCGCCGGTTTGCAGCCCGTTCTGGTTGGCGGCGTCGTGTGCTGCGGCACACCCAACGCAGGCGTTTATTACAACCATCCTGGCAAAACGAAGCGTGCAACACGGTCGTACACACCGCAAATGGTCGTGGGCGAAAAGGGCGTTGTTTATCGCTAAGACGGCCTGCCCCTTGGCAAGCATGGTCGGGCCGCGTATACGCGCGGCCTGATTGCTTTTTGTGACCTGAGAAAAGGGCCGAACCATGCAGGGCACCGCGAATCTGAACATCATGATGAAGGCGGCGCGCAAGGCGGGGCGGTCGCTGGTCAAAGACTTCCGGGAGGTCGAGAACCTTCAGGTCTCGATGAAGGGCGCGGGCGACTTTGTCAGCCGCGCTGACATTGAGGCAGAGCGCATCATCAAAGAAGAGTTGATGGGCGCGCGTCCGACCTATGGCTGGTTGGGCGAAGAGGGCGGTGAGACCCCGGGTGAGGATCCGACCCGTCGCTGGATCGTCGATCCGCTGGACGGCACCACCAATTTTCTCCACGGGCTGCCGCACTGGGCGATTTCGATCGCGCTGGAGCATAAGGGGCAGATCGTGTCCGGCGTGGTCTTTGACGCGGCCAAGGACGAAATGTTTTACGCCGAACGCGGTTCGGGTGCTTGGTTGAACGATTCCAAGCGTCTGCGCGTCTCCGGACGGCGCAAGATGATTGAGGCAGTTTTTGCCACCGGCATCCCCTTTGCCGCCAAGCGGACCCTGCCAGCGACGCTCAAGGATCTTGCCCGTGTGATGCCGGAATGCGCGGGTGTCCGGCGTTTCGGGGCGGCGTCTCTTGACCTCGCCTATGTGGCGGCGGGCCGCTACGAAGGCTATTGGGAACGTGAGTTGCAGATCTGGGATGCCGCTGCGGGCTTTCTGATCGCCAAGGAAGCGGGTGCGCTGATCGAGGGCGTGCGCGAAGGACAGGACCCGCTGGAAAGCGGCAGCATCCTGTGCGCCAACAACGATATCTTCAAGGGTTTCGCCAAGCTGTTGCGCGCTGAGTAAGGTCGGTTTGACCGCGTTCCGGGTGTGACCGGGGACGCGGTCGTTTTTTCGTTTTAGACATCCGAGGGGTGATTGACCCCGTCGTGCCATGCCAGCGGCTCAAACTCCTTGGGCGCCATCCCTTCAATGCAATATAGGTTCACGCCGTATTCGTTCGGGTTCGACCGACGGCGATGGTACATGTAAATCCCGCAGGTCTTGCAGAAATGATGCTGCGCCGTGTGGGTGCCAAAGCTGTATAGCGTCAGGTTCTCCGCCCCTTTCACCACCTCGATCCCATCCAGCGGGGCCGAAACGACCGCCGCGCTGCGCCGCCGGCAGTAAGAGCAATCGCAGCGGCGTGCGGTTGTGGTGCCATCCGATAGGCGCACGCGCATTTCGACGGCGCCGCAGTGGCAGGTGGCGGAATAGGTTTCGGTCATTTGCGTCTGATCCTTGGAACCTGAGTGTGGCGTTGGCGTCCCTGAACACGCGGCACGCGGCTGGAATCAAGGGCGTATGCCTTTTCCGGATGCGGGGGCTGCCCATGGGTGCGCGTCCAGAAGCGCGGCCCACCAAGGCGCAGCCAGATCGGCACGGTCAGCGCAAGTCCCACAACAAAGCCGCCCACATGCGCCCAATAGGCGACACCGCTTTCGTCCGATGATGTGCCCCACCCTCCGATCAATTGCATGGCGAACCACAGCGCCAGCATCAGCCATGCAGGTACGGGAAGGACGCGGAAAAAGACGATGAGGATGATCAGGATGTCGACGCGCGCCTTGGGGAACAGCAGCAGATAGCCCCCCATGACCCCGGCAATGGCCCCGGAGGCCCCAACGGTAGGAATGGCCGAAAAAGGATCAGTCAGCCAGTGGATCAGACCCGCGCCCAAACCGGCGGCCAGATAGAACACGGTAAAGCCCGCGTGCCCCATCTTGTCCTCCAGATTGTCGCCGAAGATGTAGAGGAACAGCATGTTCCCGGCGATGTGCAGCCAACCACCGTGCAGGAACATCGAGGTGATCAGCCCGGAATAGCCATAGCCTTCGGACAGGAAGGCGGGAACCAACGCATAATTCGCGTAAAAGGACATCAAGGCACGGGGGGATTGATCCTGATCCAGCGTGCCCAGAAAGACCGCGATGTTGATCGCGATCAGGGCGTAGGTGACAAAGGGCGTGCGCCCCGAGGGGTTGTGGTCGCGGATCGGAAACATGCGGCGGAGAGTGGCAGTCCCGCGCGCAAGGTCAAGCGCGAAAACCAGGCTTGCGCAAGACCCTGAGCGGGCCTTGCGCCAGTGGTGTTCGACCGTGGCGCTTAACCGTCCTGACCGGCCAGAAGCGCGGCGTTGCCCCCTGCTGCGGTGGTGTCGACGCAAACATGGCGTTCCGCGCGGACGTGGCTCTGATCCGGCAGGCCCGTGATCAGCGGCAGGATTGGTCCGGGGCGCGCGGCAAGCGCCTGACGGTAGGCACGGGCCGAGGCATCGTCGCCCCACCAGATTGCGCCGGAGAACCCTGTCGCCTCTTTCAGGGCATCGACTGTGGCGCATTCGGCGATGACTGCAACGCCGCCAAGTTTTGTCACCGTCTCGACCTGCGCCAAGGCCCGTTCCAGACCGGGGCCAAGGCACAGCACCGGGGGGCGGGCATGGCTGTGCAGCACGTTCGATTCACCTGTTGGTCCGGGCAGGTCGGTGCGGCTGGGCGCGGGGGCAGATTTGGCCTCTGCCAGCCGCGCCATGACGGCAGCGGTATTGTGTCTGCCCTTGGAGGCCGCATCGCTGCGCTGCGCGGGGTGCGCGCGGAAGCGTTCAAGGTAGAGCGGCCCGCCCGCTTTGGGGCCGGTGCCGGACAGGCCCTCGCCGCCAAAGGGCTGGCTGCCCACGATCGCGCCGATCTGGTTACGGTTGACGTAGATGTTGCCCGCCGCGACGCGCGTGGTGACGTGCTGCACCCGGTCGTCGATCCGGGTCATCAGACCAAAGGTCAGCCCGTAGCCGGTGGCGTTGATCGCGTCGATGACCTTGTCCAACTCGCGCGCCTTGAAGGTGGCGACGTGTAGCACGGGGCCAAAGATTTCCCGCTCCATATCGGCGATACCGTTCACGCGGATCAGGGTCGGGGGCACAAAGTGGCCAGTGGCGGGCACGGCGACCTGTTGCAGGACGCGCCCCTCGCGTGAGGCTTGGGTGACATGGTCGAGGATGCCGTTCTGCGCCTCAAGGTCGATGACTGGGCCGACATCGGTGGCGGCGTCCCACGGGTTGCCCACGACCAGCGTCTGCATCGCGCCTTTGAGCATCTCAAGGAACCCCTCGGCCACGTCCTCCTGCACATAGAGGCACCGCAGCGCCGAACAGCGCTGCCCGGCGGACTGAAAGGCAGATTCGATGATTGCCTGTACAGCCTGTTCCGGCAGGGCGGTGCTGTCGACGATCATGGCGTTCAACCCGCCGGTCTCCGCGATCAGCGGCGCGCCGGGGGCGAGGTTTGCCGCCATGCTGCGGTGGATCAGTTGCGCGGTCTCGGTCGAGCCGGTGAAGGCGACGCCATCGACCTGCGGGGCAGAGGTCAGCGCCGCACCCACGTCTCCGGCACCGGGCAGCAGTTGCAGCGCGGTGGACGGCACGCCTGCCTGCGCCAGCAGGCGGCAGGCAAGGGCAGAGATCAGCGGAGTCTGTTCGGCGGGTTTGGCCAGCACTGCGTTGCCTGCGGCAAGGGCTGCGGAAATCTGTCCGGTGAAGATCGCCAGCGGGAAGTTCCACGGTGAGATGCAGACCATTGTGCCCAGCGGCGTGTCCGTGCCGTCTTGTCCGCGCGCTGCGTAGTAGCGCAGGAAATCCACTGCCTCGCGCAGTTCGGCCACGGCGTCGAGCATGTTCTTGCCCGCCTCGCGGTGCAAGATGGCAAAGATTTCTGCCTGATGCGCCTCATACAGATCGGCGGCGGCGTTCAGGATGCGCGCGCGTTCTGCTGGAGAGACATCCCAAGGGTGGGCGGCCTCGGCGGCGGCGCGGGCCAGATCGGCGGTGGCCCATGTGACCTCACCAACCTTGTCGGAGGGATCGGCGGGGTTGAAGACCCCCTCGGTCTGGCCTGCGGTGAGGTCGGTGCCGACCATTGGCGCGGCGCTCCAACTGGTGTCGCGGAACGCGCCGCGCGCCTTATCAAGCGCGGTGATGGTCGGACGGTGGCGCAGGTCGAGGCCCTGCGAATTGGGGCGCTCTGGCTGGAACAGGTCCGGGCCGGTGGTCAGGGATTGAGCGGGCGTTGCGTTGAACGGATCGGCGGCGACGGTTTCAGGCGCGGCATCCTCATCGACGATCTGGTTCACAAAGCTGGAGTTGGCCCCGTTTTCCAGCAGGCGGCGCACGAGGTAGGCCAGCAGATCACGGTGCGCGCCGACCGGCGCATAGATGCGGCAACGGGTGCCGTTTTGCTCCTTGACCAGCCGGTGCAGGGTTTCCCCCATGCCGTGAAGGCGCTGGAATTCAAAGGCCTTTAGGTCGTCTGCCATGTGCAGGATGGCGGCGACGGTGTGGGCGTTGTGGGTGGCGAACTGCGGATAGATGCGGTCCGTCTTGGACAACAGCTTGCGCGCGTTGGCGATGTAGGAGACGTCGGTGTTGGATTTCGAGGTGAATACCGGGAACCCCGGAAGCCCTGCGACCTGCGCGCGCTTGATCTCGGTGTCCCAGTAGGCACCTTTCACGAGGCGGAACATGATCCGGCGGTCATGCTGTTCGGCAAGCGCGTACAGGTAGTCGATGACAGCGCCCGCGCGCTGACCGTAGGCTTGGACAACCACTCCAAAACCCTCCCAGCCTGCCAGTGCCGGATCGGACAGAACGTCCTCTATCACGTCGAGCGACAGCGAAAGGCGGTCGGCCTCTTCAGCGTCGACGTTCAGGCCGATGCGGGCCTGTTTGGCTTGCAGGCACAGGGCGCGCAGGCGGGGAACAAGGGCTTCACGCGCGGTGTCGGCCTGCAGTTCGTCATAGCGTGGGTGCAGGGCGGACAGCTTGACTGAGATGCCGGGATTGTCGCGTGTCGCATCCGACTTGGCGGCAGTGGCAATGGCGGTGATCGCGCGGGCATAGGCATCGAAATAGCGCCGGGCGTCGGCCTCTGTCCGGGCGGCCTCACCCAGCATGTCGTAGGAATAGCTGTAGCCTTTCGCCTCCATCGCTGAGCCGCGTTTCATTGCGGCACCGATGCTCTCGCCAAGGACAAACTGGGCCCCCATCTCGCGCATGGCGCGGCCCACGGCGGTGCGGATCACCGGCTCTCCGAGACGTTTGATGGCCCCGCGCAAGTGGCCGACGGGCCCCGGCTTGGTATCTTCCAGAACCTTGCCTGTCAGCATCAGCGCCCATGTCGAGGCGTTGACCAGCGGTGAGGTGGAATGGCCAAGGTGTTTGGACCAGTCGGACGGCGCGATCTTGTCCTCGATCAGCGCGTCGATGGTGGCGGCATCCGGCACCCGCAACAGCGCCTCTGCCAGACACATGAGCGCGACACCCTCTTCGGTTGACAGGCCGTATTCGGCAAGGAAGACCTCCATCAAACCGGGGCGGGTGCTGCCACGAATGTCACGGACCAACTGCGCCGCGCGGGTCGTGATCTGGCCGCGGGCGGCGGCGTCAAGATCGGCCTCAGTGCGCAAACGGGCGAGGGTTTCGCCCTCATCCGCATAGGTCAGCGCGTCGATGCGCGCGCGCAGGTCGGTCATCTGGTCCTTGGACATATTTATGGCTTTCGCGATTTGAGGCATTGTTGGATGTAAGGGCAGTGCGTGTCTTCGCATGCCTCACCGATTGGTGTAGACTAACCGCGAAAATACGGGCGATTTGCCCGAAGATGGGCGAAGTGCTTGTCCATTTGGCCGAGTTTTCGGGGTATTTGCAATGCAAACGGAAGAATCGAGTCTTGATCGCTTTGACCGGGCGATTCTGGCCGAGCTGGCGGTAGAGGCACGGGTTTCGGTGACGGAACTGGCGCGCCGCATCGGTTTGTCAAAGTCCCCGACCCAGACGCGACTACGCCGGTTGGAGGAGACGGGGTTCATCCGGGGATATCGGGCGGTGCTGGACCCGATCCGGCTGGGCCTGGATCACGTTGCCTTTGTCGAGGTCCGCATGGTGGACACGCGAGAGGCGACATTGGCCCGCTTCAATGCCGCCGTCGCGGCCATTCCGGAAATCGAACAGGCGCATCTGATCGCGGGCAATTTTGACTACCTGCTCAAGGTGCGCACGCAGGACATGCCCAGTTACCGCCAAGTGCTGGCCGAAAAGGTCTCGACCCTGCCGGGGGTATCGTCGACATCAACCTTTGTGGCGATGGAGGCGGTCAAGGAAGACGTTATCGCGGATGTGACTTGACCAAACGGCACGCCGTGTCACCCTTTGGGTATGAAACACATATTGTTCCTGATGTTGTTTGCGCCGCCGGTTCTGGCGGATGGCTGTCCCACCGCTCCGGATCATCGCGCCGAAATGGACCCGCTCTATCAGGCCTTGCTGACCGCCCCAGATGAGATGACAGCCCGGCTGATCACCAACGAAATGTGGGGTTATTGGGACAATGCACCGGATGAGGCCAGCCAGTCGATGCTGGATGAGGCGATGCGCGCGCGGTTCGATTTTGTTTTCGCGCTGGAGCGATTGGATGCGCTGATCGGCTACTGCCCGTTTTACGCCGAAGGGTACAATCAGCGGGCCTTTGTCAATTTTCTGCGTGAGGATTTTGAGGCCGCATTGCCGGATCTGGAACGCGCGTTAGAGCTGAACCCACGCCATGTGGGGGCCCTGTCTGGTCGAGCGGTGACGCTGATTGCGCTGGGCCGTGACGACGCGGCACAAGTCGCCTTGCGCGCGGCTTTGGCTGTGAACCCGTGGTTACCGGAGCGGGCACTGTTGAAGTCGCCCGTTGGGGATGATCTCTGACGCCTTCTTTTGCTTGCCGTGGTTTACACGGCACGCGCAATGGCTATGTTCGCGCCACTGGCCCGCGTGGTGGAATGGTAGACACAGGGGACTTAAAATCCCCAGGCTTTAATGCCGTGCCGGTTCGAGTCCGGCCGCGGGTACCAGGTTTTCAGGGAAATGGAGGGCGATCAGCCGGTTGTCTTGCGACGCAGGCGGATCACCACCTCGACAGAGGCGATCTCGGACCCTTCGGGCGCTTCGGGCAGGCGGGTGATCTGCAACTGTTCGGCCGGGGCGTCGGTCAGCGCGCCCTGATCCTCCCAGAAGAAATGCGGGTGGTCGTGGGTGTTGGTGTCAAAATAACTGCGCGAGCCGTCCACCGTCACCTCTTGCATCAGGCCCGCCTCACAGAACGCCTTGAGCGTGTTATAGACGGTCGCTAGCGATACCTGTTCCCCGCTGTCTTTGGCGGAGGCAAAGAGGCTTTCGGCGGTGACGTGGCGGTTCTTGCCGTCGCCGACCAGCAGGGCGGCCAAGGCGACACGCTGACGTGTGGGGCGCAGATCGCTGCGTCCCAACCAGTCTTTTCCGCGTTCCATTGCCTCGGACATCGTGTGTGTCACCTGATCCCTGCTCACCCTGTATATAAAGCGCCCATGGGGCAAATTTCAAACGGTTTCGCTGATCTGGACAGCGTCGTTAGGCGGCCAGCGCCTTGGTTTGCCCGGTCTGGCGCCCTTGCGTGGTGTGTCGGGCGGGTGCTAAACGGGGCAAGGTTTGAATATGAGACAGCAAAAGGGGCCCGTCTAATGGCCGACTATCCCACCAGCTTTGGCAAGGACGACCTTCTGAAATGCGCACGCGGTGAGCTGTTCGGGCCGGGCAATGCCCAGCTGCCCGAGCCGCCGATGTTGATGATGGACCGGATCACCGAGATTTCGGGCGATGCGGGCCTGCATGGCAAGGGGCATGTGCTGGCCGAGTTCGATATCACGCCGGACCTGTGGTTCTTTGACTGTCATTTTCCGGGCAATCCGATCATGCCGGGCTGTCTGGGTCTGGACGGTTTGTGGCAGCTGACGGGCTTTAATCTGGGCTGGCGCGGCTGGCAGGGGCGGGGCTATGCGCTGGGCGTGGGCGAGGTCAAGCTGAAGGGAATGGTCCGGCCCGACCGGAAGATGCTGACTTATAAGGTGGACTTCACCAAGGCGATCCAGACCCGGCGGCTGACCATGGGGGTCGCGGACGGGATCGTGGAGGCCGATGGAGAGGTCATCTATGAGGTCAAGGACATGAAGGTCGCGCTCAGCGAGAACTGACCTGTCCACGCGTGGCGCGCAAGGTGACGTAGCGTCTTCAATGACTTGCAGAGACGGTTTTACCGATTGTTTACGAACGGGCCTCTTTTGGGGGCCCGTTTTTTGTTGGGGTTTTGGGGACTCGATGTACTCCGTTCGAGTGGGGTTTTGGGCGTCTTTGGGCGTTGCGACGGCGGTGCCGGGCTGAAGCCCGGCCTACGGTGTCGCGCAGGGCGCGTGCGGGGGACGCGCAGTGTCGGCGGATTGGTGAGCGGTGCGTGCGAGCACGCACCCTACGGCGTGCTAAGCGCCGGGCTACCGTGCCGAAAATTTAATTTTTTGAAGGGCGATAAATGGACTTGGGTGCCTTGGGATTCCAAGATGCGTGGCGCGAATACAACGCGGTGCGCTTGTTGGGGCGGGAACTCAGGTTTTCACGGCAATTAAAGGTCAGGCAGTGGTTGATGGCAGCTGCGGTTTCAGTGATTGCCTTGCCAACTTTTCTCATGTCGGTTTTTTACCTTTTATTTCTGGAGGTTCTAGATGGGTAGAGGGGCAACCGGGATGGAATGTTTTTGATATGAGTAACATTGCAAACTTCATTCAGAAGTTGCCGGCTGCCTCCGTAGTACATTTCCTAGTATCTCACTATGGATGGGATTGACGTGGAGCGGCTGGCGAACTTTCTGAATTGGTTCTTTGGAACGGTGTTTGCGTTTCTTTAGTTTTTCTGTATTATGTTGTTTTTACTCGCCATCTGCTGGGTGTTCATGTTTGGGTTGAATTAGATTTGCGGGCGGAACTTTTGTTCCAGCGAGTGAGCGTTTAAATGAGTTGGATTTCAGTGACCCAAGTTACGTGCAGACTCTTGATGCAATGATATCCGATTCAATCGGAGCGATGATTTCTTTCGCGGGTCACAAAGGCACCATTCCACTGCCTCAAGCATCAGCCGCCGCTGCCCTTTACCCATCTTCATCAATAGCTGTTCCATCCCGGTTGTCCGATGTTGACCGAAGTTCAGGATAGAAAAGGGGCAGCATGCCCCCCAACCCCCTCCTTGCACCTCCCCCCCGCCTTACCCTACTAAGTTCGGGACACATCATGAGGAGGCTCCATGCGCCGCGTCGTCGTTACAGGGCTTGGGATCGTTTCGAGTATCGGGAATTCTGCGGAGGAGGTTCTGGCCTCGCTCAAGGCAGGCAGGTCCGGCATCACCGCCAATGCGCAGATGCAGGAACACGGCTTTCGCAGTCAGATCGCGGGGGCCATCAATCTGGATGTGGCCGAGCATATCGACAAGCGGACGCTGCGTTTCATGGGGCCGGGGGCGGCCTATGCCTATATCGCCATGGGCCAAGCCATCGCGGATGCGGGGCTGGAAGAGTCCGACGTTGTGAACCCACGCACCGGCCTTGTGGCCGGATCGGGCGGTCCGTCGACCAGTGCCATGTTGACTGCGCATCAAACGGTGCTGAAGACGGGTGCGACCAAGCGGGTCGGCCCCTTTGCAGTGCCCAAGTGCATGTGCTCGACCGTGAGCGCGAACCTGTCGACTGCGTATAAGATCAAGGGCATCAACTATTCGATCACCTCGGCCTGTTCGACCTCTTTGCATTGCATCGGCAACGCGGCAGAGCAGATCATGATGGGCAAGCAGGACGTGATGTTCGCGGGCGGCGGCGAGGAGTTGGACTGGACCCTGTCGTGCCTGTTTGACGCGATGGGCGCGATGTCTTCGAAATACAATGACACGCCAGAGCAGGCGAGCCGCGCCTTTGACAAAGATCGCGACGGATTTGTGATCGGGGCTGGCGGCGGCATGCTGGTGCTGGAAGAGTTGGAGCACGCCCGCGCGCGCGGGGCCAAGATCTACGCCGAAGTGACCGGCTATGGTGCGACCTCGGACGGGGCGGACATGGTGGCGCCATCGGGCGAAGGCGGTGAGCGGGCGATGCGGATCGCGCTGTCGACGCTGCCCGAGGGGCGCAAGGTTAGCTATATCAACGCGCATGGCACCTCGACTCCCGTGGGCGACGTGGGGGAGATCGAGGCGGTGCGGCGCGTGTTCGGTGAGGGAACCACCCCGCCGGTGTCGTCGACCAAATCCATGACCGGCCACAGCCAGGGCGCGACCGGCGCGCAGGAGGCGATCTATTGCCTGCTGGCGTTGAAGCACGATTTCATCATCCCCTCGATCAATGTGCAGACGCTGGACCCGGCGTTGAAGCCTGCCGAGATCGCGACTGAGTTGGTCGAGAACGCGGGTCTGGATTCGGTCATGACCAATTCCTTTGGCTTTGGTGGCACCAACGGGTCTATGGTGTTGTCGAAGTTTCACGACTGAATAGCGCGGAAGAAGTGACATGACGTTGAGTCTGAAAGGCAAGCGCGGGCTTGTCATGGGTGTTGCGAACGAGCGGTCGATCGCATGGGGCATCGCCAAAGCCTGCCATGAGGCGGGCGCGGAACTGGCCTTTACCTATCAGGGAGAGGCGTTCGGCAAGCGGCTGGAGCCTTTGGCGGCCAGCGTCGGGTCGGATTTCATGGTCGACGTGGATGTGACGGATGATGCGTCGCTGGACGCGGCGTTTGATGAGTTGGGTCAGCGGTGGGACAGCGTGGATTTCCTTGTCCATGCGATTGCCTATTCGGACAAGAATGAGCTGACGGGGCGGTTTCTGAACACGTCGCGGGCGAACTTTAAGAACTCGCTGGATATTTCGGTGTATTCGTTCATCGAGGTGGCCCGGCGGGTGCATCCGCTGATGACGGACGGTGGCACGCTTTTGACGCTGACCTATCTGGGCAGCCAGCGGGTGGTGCCGAACTACAACGTCATGGGCGTGGCCAAGGCGGCGCTCGAGGCGACGACACGTTATCTGGCCAATGATCTGGGCCCGGATGGCATCCGCGTGAACGCGCTCAGCCCCGGACCGATGAAAACGCTGGCGGGGGCGGCCATCGGCGGCGCGCGGCGGACCTACAAGCACACCGGCCAGAATGCGCCTTTGCGGGCGAACGCCACGCTGGAGGCGGTGGGCGGCACGGCGGTCTGGCTGCTCTCGGATGCGGGCAGTTGCACCACGGGTGAGGTGATCATGGTGGACGGTGGCTATCACGTTGTGGGGATGCCGCAACTGGAGAACTTGTGATGCGTCTGGTCTGGGTTCTGGGGGCGGCATTGGCGCTGGGGGGCTGCATGGACGGCGCGACCCCGGCTTCGGGCGGCGCTGGCGGCGGGCAGGGCGCGGAGGCGCGCAAGCTGTCGGCGGGCATGACACAGGCGCAGGCCGACGCGGTCTTTGGCCTGGACGCGGGCTATGAGCGCAACCCGGCCAATTGGGACGAATCCTGCGTCAGCTACGCCTACGGCGATGCCGCGACGCCGCGCTATGTCCATGCGGTGTTCCGGGGCGGTCGCCTGCTGCGCGCGACCGACGGGCACGGCGCGATCTGCACCTACGGGGCTGCACTGTAAATCCTGTCACGGGAACCGAGGTCTGCACCGGGCGTTGATCCTCCAAACGACTGGAGGTTCTCATGACCCACAAGATCACCCTGCAAAGCATCGACACGCTGACCCATAACGTGCACCGGCTGACCTTTGATAAGCCGGAGGACTATGCCTACACGCCGGGGCAGGCGACAGATTTCGCGCTGGACCGCGACGGATGGCGCGAGGAACAGCGGCCTTTCTCCTTTACCTGTCTGCCTGATGAGGACCGACTGGAATTTGTCATCAAGTCGTACCCTGACCACAACGGCGTGACGGACCAGATCGGCAAGATGGAACCGGGCGACACTGCCCTGATTGGCGACCCGTGGGGCGCTATCGAGGACAAGGGCGATGGGGTCTTTATTGCCGGGGGCGCAGGCGTGACGCCCTTTATCGCGATCCTGCGCAAAAAGCTGGAGGAAAACGGCACGCTGGAGGGCAACACGCTGCTGTTCTCAAACCAGTGTGAGCGCGACATCGTCATGCGCAACACCTTTGAGGCGATGGAGGGGCTGCGCTGTCACTGGACGGTGACAGAGGAAAAAGGCAGCCCGCTGGCGCGCGGTCTGATCGACGCTGACATGCTGTCCGGGTTTGTCGATCCCCAAAAGGACATCTGCTATATCTGCGGTCCCGATGCGATGGTCGAGGCGATGCCCGAGGAACTGGCCAGGCTGGGCGTTGAGCAGGACCAGATTGTGGTTGAGGATTTCGGCTGACCTTGCGGGCACGTTTGATGGTGATGGGCCGGGGCATCATGTCCCGGTCTTCTCACATCCCGCTTAGAACCACTGTCCCGGCTCCATCAGGCCAAGGTCGAGCAACTGGCGCGAGTGCCATTCAAACGGCGTGGAGTTGTGCCAGCGAAAGCTTTTGATGTCGAAGGTGGAGCCG
The DNA here is from genome assembly GCF_002237555.1 of Antarctobacter heliothermus. Taxonomy (NCBI): domain Bacteria; kingdom Pseudomonadati; phylum Pseudomonadota; class Alphaproteobacteria; order Rhodobacterales; family Roseobacteraceae; genus Antarctobacter; species Antarctobacter heliothermus. Next base: position 1,952,820 of record NZ_CP022540.1, read on the forward strand.
GGGTTGCGTTTGAGCGCCTTGGCGGTGCGAAAGCTGGCAATCGCGGCGGTCAGATTGTTGTGCCACGGGCAGGCGTAGGTGTTGTATTCCTCATCGGAGAACGTGTGATCGTCGCGCAGTTGCAGCCCCGGTTTGGCACGGAAAATGGCGATGCGGTCAATCTTGCGCCGGGTTTCAGGGACGTGTTCCTCATACCGCCAGCGCAGCCCGCCGAAGAAATTCAGCTGCCGTTCCTTGGGGTGATTGTGGTTCTGCGGGTCCGGGCGGGCCAGTGCGTAATAGCCGGACCGGTCCAGCCATGCGTCGTCCAGCGACACCGCATCACGGCATTTCCTGAGATCCCCGGCGTAGAGGTCGACCACATAGGTCAACATGGCATCGCGCCGTTCCTCTGCGTGATAGGCCAGCATTTCGCCGATTGTCCGGCTCTCTGAAAAGGGAAAAAAGAGATATTCGGCGTTATAGCAATAATAGACCCACTGGCCGGTGGCCTTGGCGATCACGCCATTGACGGCCCGTGTCAGGGCGGCGTCGGCGCGCATGTCATGGGCAACGTGATGCACCTTGTCCGTTAGATCGGCGGGCAAGGTCAGGTCGGCCGCGCCAAACAGCACGACAGACCGGAATCCGCAGTGGCGGTGGTGGCGCAGGGTGGTGTCCAGTTCTACCGCGTCCTCGGCAAAGATCAGCGCAATGGGGCCACGGCGCAGCGCGTCGGCACCTTGGGACAGGAAGTGATTTAGGGTCTTGTAGAACATGCTCGGCCTCTGGTGGGGCTTTTACCGCAAGGTCGGTGAAAATCTCGTGCATTGCAAGCGGGGGGGATTCTGCGGTATCGCCAGCCCTTAAATCCGAGACAGGAGCGCGCGCTATGGCCCCGAAGAAACTGTATATCAAGACCTACGGCTGCCAGATGAACGTCTATGACAGCGAGCGCATGGCCGAGGCCATGGGCGGCGAGGGTTATGAGACGACCGCGCGCCCCGAAGATGCGGATATGATCCTGCTGAACACCTGTCACATCCGGGAAAAGGCGGCGGAAAAGGTTTATTCGGAACTGGGCCGCTACAAGGGGCTGAAGGCAAACAAGCCGGATCTGAAGATCGGCGTGGCGGGATGTGTGGCGCAGGCTGAGGGCGCAGAGATCATGCGCCGTCAACCGATGGTGGATCTGGTGGTCGGCCCGCAAAGCTATCACCGGTTGCCGGATCTGTTGTCGCGTACCCATAACGGCGCCAAGGCGCTGGACACGGATTTCCCGGAAGAGGACAAGTTCGACCACCTCAAGGCGCGGCCCAAGGCCAAGCGCGGGCCGACGGCGTTTTTGACCGTGCAGGAGGGCTGTGACAAGTTCTGCGCCTTTTGCGTGGTGCCCTATACGCGGGGGGCAGAGGTGTCGCGCCCGGCGGACCGGGTGCTGACAGAGGCGCGTGATCTGGTAGAGCGCGGCGTGCGTGAAATCACCCTTTTGGGCCAGAACGTGAATGCCTACCACGGCCATGAGGGCGGATTGGCGGGTCTGATCCGCGCCTTGGCCGAGATTGACGGGCTGGCGCGTATCCGGTTCACCACCTCGCACCCGAACGACATGGATGATGCGCTGATCGCGGCGCATGGCGACTGTGACAAGCTGATGCCTTATCTGCATCTGCCTGTGCAGGCGGGGTCGGACAAGATCCTGAAACGGATGAACCGGAGCCACACGGCCGAGGACTATTTGCGGTTGATCGAACGGCTGCGCGCAACGCGGCCCGATCTGCACCTGTCGGGCGATTTCATCGTCGGCTTTCCCGAAGAGACCGAAGAGGATTTTCAGGCCACGATGGATCTGATTGCGGCGGTGGAATATGGCTCGGCGTTTTCGTTCAAATATTCCGAACGGCCCGGCACCCCGGCGGCAGAGCGCCCACAGGTTCCCGAGGACGAAAAGGACGATCGCCTGCAACGGTTGCAGGCGTTGTTGACGACCCAGCAGCGCCGTTTGCAGGATGCGATGGTGGGCCGGGACGTGCACGTTATGTTCGAAAAGCCGGGCCGGATGCCCGGCCAGATGGTCGGAAAATCTGAATATCTGCACGCGGTTCACGTCGAATCCGACGCTTTTTCACCGGGTGATATCGCGCGAATCCGAATCGTTTCCAGTGGCCCCAACTCTCTGAAGGGGGTTGTTGCGCCGCGCTAACTGCCCCCATGAACCCCTTGTTTCAAAAAAAGGGTTCAGATTATCCACAGCAAAACAAAGCGTTTTCGGGAACTGTTTCCGATTTTGGGACAGTACACATAGCTTTTCTCTTCACAGCCGGGGGAGTTTTGCTAATGTGTTGATTATAGTAAATATGCGTGCGCCCGCTGCCATGTGGTGCCCGCATTTGGGGAAACTTAAAATCAAGGGACCAGGCTGTGGCTTATCGCATTTCCAAGGCCATCGGCGCGATGGCGCTTGCGGCCCTCGCTGGTCTGTCGGCCGTTGCGCCGGCAGTCGCCGGGGACGCTGACCAGAACACACCGTTCATCTCGACGCAAAACACCCGCACCATCAAGGGTGAGCAGTATATTCCGGGCATCTGGGTGGACCCGGATGGCTGTGAGCACTGGGTGATGGACGACGGGGTTGAGGGCTACATGAGCCCGCACACTGACCGCAAAGGCATCCCGGTTTGCCATCGCAGCAACACCTGCGGTGTCATGAACACCGATCAGTTTTTTGCCACCGACAGCCACCGCATCTCTAAACACGGTCAGGCGCGCATTGCCGATTTTTTCAAGTCGGCAAACGCCGTCGGCTATGTCATCGCCGGTCACACCGACAGCCGCGCATCAGATGATTACAACATCAAGTTGAGCTATAACCGTGCGCTGGCCGTGGCCAGGGTGGCCCGCTCTGTCGGGGCAAACATCACCGATGTGCGCGGCTATGGCGAACGGATGCCGGTCGCGACGAACAAGACTGCAACGGGCATGGCCAAGAACCGCCGTGTCGAAATCCTCTGCTTCCGGTAATCCAGAAGGGATCATGACAATGAACTTCGTTAAACCGCTTCTGCTGGTTGCCGCTGTCGCTGCTGTTGCGGCCTGCGATCCGGTCGGCCCCGACAAGAGCCGGGACCGCCAGTCCATCGACCGTGACGACCTGACCGGCATGAAGGCCGGCATCTGGGTCGATCCGAACGGCTGTGACCATTGGATCATCGACGATGGCGTCGAGGGCTATCTGTCGGCCCGTCTCGACAAATACGGCAAGCCGGTTTGCTCGGGCGTCGCCCCGCCGACCATCGCCACTGGTGATTTCAAGGGCGGCTCGACCTCGATTATCGGCGACCCTCTCTGACACCCTGACAACGGGCATTTTCTGGATATTGGACCGCGCGGCATCTGCCGCGCGGTCTGTTTTTGTGGCGTTCGCATGACAATTGCCCTTCATGCGTCGCAGAGACTTGCGCCTTGCGGCCTGCCAATGCACCATATCTAGCAGAAACACGCGTCCGGAATCGGATCGCCCTGCACAGGAGACGGGTTTGACAGCGGGCATTTTGACCGAAGCCATCCTAGAATTCCCCGACAACCGATTGCTGATCGACCTCTGTGGAGAGTTCGACCGCAACCTGACAGACATAGAGGCCCGCACTGGGGTGCAGATTCTGCGCCGTGGCAACCAGTTGGCGGTGCATGGCCCCGAGGACTCGGTGCCTGCGGTGGCGGACGTGCTGCGCGGGCTGTATGAGCGGCTCGAACAGGGCCGAGAGGTTGCGCGCGGAGACATCGACCGTGCCCTGCGCATGGAAGACGAAGAACCGGACGAACAACTGGAAATGTTCACCGGCGGCCCGGTTGAGATCAAGACTCGCAAAAAGCTGATTGAGCCGCGCACTGACGCGCAAAAGGCCTATGTGCAAGCGTTGTTTGCCAATGAGATGGCCTTTGGCATTGGCCCGGCGGGCACCGGCAAGACCTATCTGGCCGTGGCGGTCGGGGTTCACATGCTGATCACCGGCGAGGTGGACAAGATCATTCTGTGCCGTCCGGCCGTCGAAGCGGGCGAGCGGCTGGGCTTTCTCCCCGGCACGCAAGAGGAAAAGGTCGACCCCTACATGCAGCCCTTGATGGATGCGTTGAACGATTTCCTGCCGGGCAAGCAACTGGCCAAGATGCGCGAAGAAAAATCGGTCGAGATTGCACCGCTGGCCTTTATGCGGGGGCGCACGTTGTCCAACGCCTTTGTGGTGCTGGATGAGGCGCAGAACGCCACCACCATGCAGATGAAGATGTTCCTGACCCGGTTGGGTGAGGGCAGCCGCATGGTGATCACCGGCGACCGCACGCAGATCGACCTACCACGCGGTGTGCCGTCCGGCCTGGCGGATGCGGAGCGGCTGTTGGGGCATGTGCCCGGCATCTCATTCAACTATTTCACCGCCAAGGATGTGGTGCGCCATCCGCTTGTCGCGGCGATCATCGAAGCCTATGAGGCGGACACGCCGGGCTAGGCCGATGCGGCCGGCTCTGCGGTATCCAATGCGCCAAGGGGGCCGGGGGCAATGTCCCCGGCACAATCACAGATGCTGACCGACACGATATTCGAGGATGACCGCTGGCAGGGCGTGGGTCTGGACCGGCTGGCCGAGACGGGCGCCGAAGCGGCACTGTTGCATCTGGGGCTGGTGCCGGGCGACTATGAAATTGCCGTGCTGGGCTGCTCGGACACCCGCATCGCTGCGCTGAACAGTGATTTCCGCGACAAGCCGCAGGCGACCAACGTGCTGAGTTGGCCGTCTGAGGATCTGGCCCCAGAGGCCGATGGCGGCGCGCCATTCCTACCCGAGCCAGAAGACGATGACCCACATCATCTGGGCGACATTGCCCTAGCCTATGAGACCTGTGCGCAAGAAGCCGCCGATCGGGGCATCCCGATGGCGCAACATGTCACACATCTGATTGTTCATGGGGTGTTACATGTCCTTGGCTATGACCATATGCGTGACCTAGACGCCACGCTAATGGAACGGATTGAGGTTGAAATACTTGGCAACCTGGGTCTGCCGGACCCATATAGAGTGGATGGCGCCCCTTTGGGGCATGATGGAACGGATTGATGGGCGATAGCGAAGACTCGTCTAAGGCAGCGCAACGCGCGCTTGGATCGGGACAAATGAACGGAAGCGGGTCACGGCCCGGGTTCTGGCAAAGCATCTTCGGACGGATGGGCGGAGCGCGGGCGCAGGGCAAGGATGCTTCGCCACAAGCGACACCGTCAATGGCGCGGCCCGTCCACGGCATGATCAACCTGCGTCGGATGCGGGTCGAGGACGTCGCCATCCCCAAGGCCGATATTGTCGCGGTCCCCAATACGATCTCCAAGGATGATCTGGTATCGGTGTTCCGCGACAGCGGAATGACCCGGTTGCCGGTCTACGACGGCACGCTGGACACGCCGGTTGGCATGGCCCACCTCAAGGATTTCGCGTTGGAGCATGGGTTCAACGGCACCGGCGAGCGGTTCAATCTGAAGCGTCTGCTGCGACCGCTGCTGTTTGTGCCGCCCTCGATGCCGATTGGCGTGCTGCTGACCAAGATGCAGACAGAGCGTCGGCACATGGCGTTGGTGATCGACGAATATGGCGGCGTTGACGGGCTGGTCACGATCGAGGATCTGATCGAACAGGTCATCGGTGAGATCGAGGATGAGCACGACACCGAAGAGGATCAGTACTGGACCCGCGAAAAGAGCGGTTGCTATCTGGTGCAGGCCAAGACGCCGCTGACCGACTTCGAGTCCGAACTGGGTCTGATGCTGACCGAACACGACACCATCGACGAGGAAGAGATCGATACGCTGGGGGGGCTGGTGTTTATGCTGGCCGGTCGGGTGCCCGCGCGTGGCGAAGTGGTGCCGCATCCCGTTGGGCTGGATTTTGAAGTGGTGGACGCCGATCCGCGCCGGATCAAGCGGCTGCGGGTGCGCCCCGCCGGTGCTGCGCGCCCCGAAAGCGCGACTGCTGCGGCAGCGGCCCCGGCTTCGACGCAATCGGCCGCGCCGTCCAAGGTCGATGCCGGCCATGCCTGACAGCCCGGCGGCTGATCGCCTGTCCGCGACCGGGGGGCGGTTGCCGGGTTGGGCGCGTCTGCCGATGGCGGTGGCCGTGGGGGTGATCATCGGGCTTGGGCAACCGCCGTACGACCTGTGGTATCTCGCCTTCCCCGGCTATGTCGCGGCGATCTGGCTGTTTCTTGTGACCGCACGCGGCACGCCGTCGGCGGGCACGGGCTGGGCCGTAGGGCTCGGCTATTTCGGCTTTTCCATGAGTTGGATCATTGAGCCGTTTCTGGTGGATGCCGCCACAACCGGCTGGATGGCTCCCTTTGCGCTGATCGGGTTGGCCGGAGGGCTGGCGCTGTTCTGGGGGCTGGCGTTCTGGTTTGCGGGTCGGGCGCGGTATCCGGCGCTGACGCTTGTGCTGACGTGGAGCGCGGTGGAGCTGGCGCGGGCCTATGTGTTCACCGGGTTTCCGTGGGCCTTGGTGTCGTATTTCTGGCTGCCGGTCCCGGTCATTCAGTGGGTGTCGGTGTTTGGGCCGCATGGGTTGACGGTGGCGACGTTGGCGGTGGCGGCGTTGCTGGCCAGCGCTCTGCGGCCCGGTCCCGCGCGTTTCAGGACCGCTGTGGCAGGCGTGGTTCTGTTTGGCCTTATGTTCGGTGGTGGCATGGTGTTGACACCGGGGGCGCAGGATCTGGACGGGCGTCCGGTGGTGCGGTTGGTGCAGCCCAACGCCGCGCAGCACGAAAAATGGGACCCGGACATGATCCCGGTCTTTATGGAGCGCAAGTTGCTCTACACCGCCACGGCACCGGAGCCGGGTAGGCTGTCACCTGATCTCATCATCTGGCCAGAGACCAGCGTGCCCAATCTGTTGCACCGGGCGGGGCCGGTGCTTGACCAGATCACGCAGGCGGCAGGAGACGCGCAGGTGGTGCTGGGTGTGCAGCGCGCCGATCAGGCCGGATACTACAATTCGATGCTGGTGCTTGCACCAGAGGGGGGAGTCAACGCGCTGTATGACAAGCACCATCTGGTGCCATTTGGCGAATACATGCCCGCGGCGGCGGTCTTTGCGCGCTGGAACATTGCCGGGCTCGCCGCCCGCGCCGAGGGGGGCTATAGCGGCGGGCCGGGGCCGCAGGTGGTCGATCTTGGGCCGCTGGGGGCCGCGCTGCCGCTGATCTGCTACGAGGCGGTGTTTCCGCAGGACGTCAACGGCGCGCCGCTGCGCCCCGACATGCTGATCCAGATCACCAATGATGCGTGGTTCGGCACATGGTCCGGTCCCTATCAGCATCTGGCGCAGGCCCGCATCCGCGCGATTGAGCAGGGGCTGCCCATGCTGCGCAGCGCCAACACCGGCGTGTCGGCGGTGATTGACGGGGCGGGGCGGGTGCTGGACGCGCTGCCGCTGGGTGTTGCGGGCTATCTGGACGCGCCATTGCCGCCGCCGTTGCGGCATACCCTGTACAGCCGATCCGGAGATCTGCCCGTCGGACTTGCGCTATTTTTCGCCATTGTATTGGTCTGGGGCGCAGCCCGGCGCATAGGTCGCACAGAATCCGATTGACGCTGTCTGTCGTGCCGCGTACCCGCGTTTGGATACTTATATCAAGCATCCCGTCACAACGGCTTCCTGGCGTGGCGGTGTCATCATTGGAGCATCCTTCATGTCGCGAAATAACTATATCTTCACCTCCGAGTCCGTCTCGGAAGGCCATCCGGACAAGGTTTGTGATCGGATTTCAGACGCTATTCTTGATGCCTTTCTGTCCGAAGATCCGCTGGCGCGGGTTGCTTGCGAAACATTTGCCACCACCAACCGCGTTGTCATCGGCGGTGAGGTCGGCCTGACTGATCAGGAAAAAATGCCCGGCTTTATGGCCAGCATCCCCGATATTGCGCGGGCCTGCATCAAGGACATCGGCTACGAGCAGGACAAGTTCCACCACGCCACCTGCGAGATCACCAACCTGCTGCACGAGCAGTCCGCGCATATCGCGCAGGGCGTCACCGGTGAGCAGGGCGATGAGGGTGCTGGCGACCAAGGTATCATGTTCGGCTACGCCACTAATGAGACCGACGCGCTGATGCCCGCGCCGATCCAGTACAGCCATGCAATCCTGCGCCGTCTGGCTGAAGTCCGCAAGGACGGCACCGAACCCACGTTGGGCCCGGACGCCAAATCGCAGCTGTCAGTGAAATACGAAGATGGCAAGCCGGTTGGCGTGACCTCTATCGTGTTGTCGACCCAGCACCTTGACGAGAGCATGACCAGCGCCGACGTGCGTGCCATGGTTGAGCCCTACATCCGTGAGACGCTGCCCGATGGCTGGATCACCGGCGACACCGAATGGTGGGTCAACCCCACCGGCAAGTTTGTCATCGGCGGACCCGACGGCGACGCAGGCCTGACCGGTCGCAAGATCATCGTCGACACCTACGGCGGCGCAGCCCCGCACGGCGGCGGCGCGTTCTCTGGCAAAGATCCGACCAAGGTTGACCGCTCAGCCGCCTATGTGGCGCGCTATCTGGCCAAGAACGTGGTGGCCGCAGGCATGGCGGATCGCTGCACCGTGCAGCTGTCCTACGCCATCGGCGTGGCCAAGCCGCTGTCGATCTATGTCGACACCCACCAGACCGGCAAGGTCGAAGCCCGCGACATCGAACTGGCGATCCCCAAGATCATCGACCTGACGCCGCGCGGCATCCGCACCCATCTGGAACTGAACAAGCCGATCTATCAGCGCACGGCGGCCTATGGCCACTTTGGCCGCGCGCCCGAAGCGGATGGCGGTTTCTCGTGGGAGCGGACCGATCTGGCCGAGGCGCTGAAAAAAGCGGTCTGAACCGGGTCCACGACGCTGTGACGTTGCATGAAAAAGGCTGGCGGGGCGTGATGCCCGGCCAGCCTTCTCTTTTTGGTAACTTGGTTTTTGCGAATATCTTGGAGCGACGCGCGCCTTAGTTTTGGTCGCCGTCCCCTTCGAGCACGATGCGCGGTTTGTGCATGTAGTCGACGCAGCACTCTTGTTCGCCCTCGTAGAACACTTCCCACCAAAAGCCGCTGGTTACGCAGAATTCAAACTCTTCGTCATCGTAGGTGCGCGACACGACCGGGTGGTTCGTGCCGGGACCACTGCGCACACTGGTGTAGCCGTCAGGGTCGTTGATCCAGGCGGTTTCCCATTCGGCGGCGACCTGCATCAGATTCTCAGTCGGGGTAATCCGGTCCATCGCGAGGCCATTGGCGTTGAAGCCTGCGACAATGTGCAGAAACAGTGGTGGTGCCTGCCGGCAGGACGGTCATTGCGATTTCGCATCGTTTTTCTGACGGAAAAGCAGGGCCTCTCGATCTCGGCCGTGCCATGTAACCAATTGGTTATATGAGGTTTATTCGAAAAATGCATCGGGTAAGGTGCAAAAATGAGGCTGACTTTGCTTTGTCCAGAACCCGATTTCCGGCTGTGCAACCACGAATGTCGGGGCCTGTCATTTCATGCGGCGGTAGCGTGTTCCGGTGCTGGTACGCCGCGTCGCACCGGGCCGGTGAACGGTGCGATTGCGCAATTGCTTGCCTCTTGCTATGGCGCGCGCCATGACCACGTCGAACAAACATCCCGATGCCCCTTGGCGGAACTTTTACGGCCGTATCCGGGGCAAGACCCTGCGGCCCAAGCAGGAAGAGTACCTGCAAGAGGATCTGGACAAGCTGTCGCCCGGCCCGGTCGACTGGGAAGAAAACCCGGATCGGACACCGCTGGACCTGCGCGGCGTGTTTGGCGATGCACCGGTCTGGCTGGAGATCGGATTTGGCGGTGGCGAACATCTGGTCCATCAGGCGGTTCAGAACCCCGGCGTCGGGTTGATCGGGGCAGAGCCCTTTATCAACGTGGTGGCGATGCTGCTGGGCAAGATCCGGGATGCGGGCGTGCAGAACTTGCGCGTCTATCCGGGCGATGTGCGCAACCTGTTTGACGTGCTGCCAGATCAGTCGGTGTCGAAGGCGTTTCTGCTGTACCCCGATCCGTGGCCCAAGAAGAAACACCACCGCCGCCGGTTTGTGACGGCGGAACATCTGGAACCGCTGCACCGGGTACTGAAACCGGGGGCGGAGTTTCGGGTGGCGACGGATATTCCGGACTATGTGCGTCAGACGCTGGTCGAAGTGCCCAAGGCGGGGTTCGAGTGGTTGGCGGAGCGTCCGGCAGATTGGCGCGACCCATGGGCCGATTGGCATTCCACCCGCTACGAACAGAAGGCGCTGCGTGCAGGTCGGGTGCCGCATTACCTGACGTTCCGGCGGACGTAGGCGGGCAGGCGGGCGTCATGCCAGAGGCCTGCTTGCAGAATTACCCCCCCCTCGGTCTGAGGCCTCACCCCCGAGATATTTCAGGACAGAAGAAGCCGGGGTTGTGTGCATGACCGTGATGGACCTCTGCGCGGGTGCTTGGTATCAGGCGGCGATGATTTTGCGAGGAGAGCGCTGATGTCTGCCCATGGCACCCCGATCCCGATGACTGCCCGCGCTGCTGGCCCGCTCAGGGGCGAGGCGCATGTGCCCGGCGACAAGTCGATTTCGCACCGGTCGCTGATCCTTGGCGCGATGGCGGTGGGAGAGACTAAGGTAACCGGCCTTCTGGAAGGGCAGGATGTGCTGGACACCGGGCGCGCGATGCAGGCCTTTGGTGCCGAGATCGAGAAGATCGGTGAAACCTGGCATGTGCATGGCGTGGGTGTTGGCGGCTTTGGCGAGCCGGGCAATGTGATCGACTGCGGCAATTCCGGCACCGGGGTGCGGCTGATCATGGGCGCGATGGCGACCTCTCCGATCACGGCGACGTTCACGGGCGACGCCAGTCTGAACAAACGGCCGATGGCGCGGGTGACCGATCCGCTGGCTCTGTTCGGCACGCGGTCTTATGGCCGGTCGGGCGGACGGTTGCCCATGACCATCGTCGGTGCGGCGGACCCGTTGCCGGTGCGCTATGAGGTGCCGGTCCCTTCGGCGCAGGTGAAATCCGCCGTCTTGCTGGCGGGGTTGAACGCGCCGGGTGAGACCGTGGTGATCGAGCGTGAGGCGACGCGCGACCATTCGGAGCGGATGCTGGCGGGCTTTGGCGCGATCATTTCCACCGAAGTCACCGATGAGGGCCGGGTGATAACCTTGCAAGGGCGGCCAGAGTTGAAACCGCAGACCATCGTCGTGCCGCGCGATCCGTCCTCTGCTGCGTTTCCGGTCTGTGCGGCGCTGATTGTCGAAGGCTCTGATGTGTTGGTGCCGAACATCGGGTTGAACCCGACGCGGGCCGGTCTGTTCTTTACCCTGCAAGAGATGGGGGCGGACCTGACGTTTGAAAATATGCGCGAAGAGGGGGGGGAACCTGTTGCCGATCTGCGCGCGCGATTTTCCCCCGATCTCAAGGGCATCGAGGTGCCCGCAGGGCGCGCGGCCAGCATGATCGACGAATACCCTGTTTTGTCCGTTGTCGCGGCCTTTGCAGAGGGACGCACCCACATGCCGGGGGTCAAGGAACTGCGGGTCAAGGAAAGCGACCGGATCGACGCCATGGCCACGGGCCTGCGCGCCGCTGGTGTCCACGTCGAAGAGGGCGAGGATTGGTGGACGGTTGAGGGACGCGGTCACCGGCGTGTGCCGGGGGGTGTCACCGTTGAAAGCCATCTGGACCACCGGATCGCCATGTCGTTCCTGGTGATGGGCATGGCCTCGACCAAGCCGATGTCCGTAGATGATGGCGGGCCGATTGCGACCAGTTTCCCGATCTTTGAGAACCTGATGGCCGCTCTTGGGGCCGAAGTCACGCGCGGATGAGCCGGAGGGTCTATCTGCTTTTGACGGTGGTTACGCTGTCGGTTTATTTCGTCATGGTGCTGTGGACCTTGCCGAAAATCGCGGCGGCAGCGGGTGGGTTGCTGCCCTTTGACCTGCGACCCTGGGGTTATACGCCCGAGGAGGCTGCGGCGTTGCTGAGCGCGTTGTCCGAGGCGGGCCGTACCTTATACTCCGACGTGCAGTTGCGACTGGATACAGTCTATCCGCCCCTGCTGGCGGTCTGGATCTGTGCGTCTGCGGCCCGACTATTTCCAAGGTCCGTGGTTTGGGCCATTGGATTGGTGGCCGTGGTCGGCATGGCGGCGGATCTGGCCGAGAACGCCGCCGTGGCGCGGTTGCTGGACGGTTTTGACGCGCAGACGGCGCAACGTGCGGCGCGCTGGACCTTGGTGAAGTCCGCTGCCACAACGGTTGCCTTGGCGGCGCTGTTGGCGGGCTTTGTCGCATGGCTCTGGCGAAAAGGCCGCGGGCGGACGACGGGCTGATCAGGTGGTGTTCGGCGATTGTTGTCGTGGGGCGACTGCGGTAGATCGGGCCAAAGGGAGCGAAACATGAGCTTTACCATCGCCATCGACGGGCCAGCGGCCAGCGGCAAGGGCACAATTGCGCGGCAGTTGGCCGAGCGATACGGGTTTGCTCATCTGGACACCGGCCTGCTGTACCGTGCGGTCGGGCGCAAGATGCTGGATGGAATCGATCCGATCGAGGCGGCGCAAGCGCTGGATGTCACTGGCCTTGACGCGCGTGAGTTGCGTGGACCTGATGTGGCGCAGGCGGCGTCCAAGGTGGCGGCGCTGCCCGCCGTACGCGCGGCACTGGTGGATGTACAACGCGCCTTTTCGCGGCGCTCCGGCGGCGCGGTACTGGACGGGCGTGACATAGGCACGGTGATCTGTCCCGAGGCAGAGGCCAAGCTGTTTGTCATTGCCAGCGCCGAGGTGCGGGCCGAACGACGCTGGCGCGAATTGGTGGCATCGGGGCATGAGGTGACGTTGCAAGAGGTGCTGGCCGATGTACTGGTGCGCGATGCCCGCGACATGAACCGGGCCGACGCGCCGCTGAAAGCGGCGGAGGACGCGACCACGCTGGACACCTCGAAAATGGCCATCGAGGACGCGGTGGCCGAGGCGATGGCGATTGTGGACGCGGCACGCAAGTCGGGGTGAGGCCGCGCCGGTTTTGGTTCTGGCGGTAGGTGTCTGTCAGGCAGGAGACCTGGGGCGGGACCGTTTGGAATGCGCGTCCTACCGACGTTTCAGGGTGTCTCCGTAGTCGATTTTTGGCGTCAGTTCGATAACGGACTCTGTCGGAGTATTGGGGTTTTCGACGCGTGCGGCGATAATCTGCGCCGCTTTGCGGCCGATCTCTGTCCGGCAGGCATCCATCGTGGCGAGATTGCGGGGCAATCCGTCCAGCAGTTCCACCCCGTTGAACCCGGCCAGTCCCACCTGCCCGGGGATGTCGATCCCAGCATCCAATAGGTGCATCAGACCACCGGCGGCAATCATGTCGTTGGAATAGTATAGGAAATCCAGCTCCGGTTCCCGTTCCAACATGGCGCGGGTCATTTCGCGCCCTTTGCGCAGCGCGGAGCCGCCGGAATAGAACTCTTGGTCAACGACCTCGATGCCGTCCTTGGCCAGCGCCTCTGTGAACCCTTCAAAGCGTTTGCGGGCGCGGTGGTCCAGCGGCATCTTGGTGCCCATGAAACCGATCCGCTGATACCCTTGTTTGAGGATCGCACGGGCCATTTCGCGACCGGCGCGGCGGTGGCTGATGCCCACGGCACAGTCGATCGGCTTGCCGTCGGTATCCATGATCTCGACGACCGGAATACCGGCGGCCTTGAGCATGGCGCGCGCCGCCTCACTGTGTTCCAGCCCGGCAATGATCACGCCCGACGGCCGCCACGACAGCATTTCGTATAGAACGCGCTCTTCCTTTTCCGGCATGTAATCGGTGACGCCGACGACCGGCTGCAATTCTGTTTCTTCCAGCACAGCGCTGATCCCCGAAAGCACCTCGGGGAAGACCATGTTGCGCAAGCTGGGAATGATGACGGCGACCAGATTGACCCGCTGGCTGGCCAACGCTCCGGCGATCTTGTTGGGCACATAGCCCAGCGTCTTGGCCGCCTCCAATACCTTTTCGCGTGTTGCCTGGCTCACGTCGCCTCGGTTGCGCAGCACGCGGGAGACGGTCATTTCCGAAACGCCGGATGCCTCGGATACATCGCGAAGGGTGAGCGGGCGGGTGTCGTCAGCGGCCAAGGGAATTTCCTTTTAGAGAGATAGCGATACGTTACTGCAATCGCGGCGGTGCGCAAGGGGCGCAGGGCGCACAGCGACGACGGTTTGGGTGGAACATGTGTCGCAGGAGACCTTTGTGCCGTGTCATCGCAGGGCTGCATCTGTAGCCAATCCAAGGGTGACAGCAGCGAAAGGAGCGGGTATCCACCAAATGCACGGCCTCGTGGCTCAACTGGATAGAGCAGCCCCCTCCTAAGGGGCAGGTTGCAGGTTCGAATCCTGCCGGGGTCACCAATTTCCGTCGATTAGTATCCGTGACGTTGAATGATGGTGGGATTTCAGTGTTCGAGGCAAGAGACCTCGGCTGGTTTTCATGCCGCCCCACCATGAGCCGACGCTACGTCTGTCCGTTTCCGGTCAAAGGCATGCGGCCCTACAGCGGCCAGACGACAAGGAGCATCGGAACAGCCACCGCAAGCACCAGTACCTCCAGCGGCAGGCCCATACGCCAGTAGTCTGAAAAGCGATATCCGCCCGGCCCCAGAATGATGGTGTTGTTCTTGTGTCCGATCGGCGTGAGGAATGCGCAGGACGCCGCCACGGCGACCCCCATCAGGTAGGTATCCGCGTTTGTTCCGGTCGCGGCGGCAATCGACAGCGCAATCGGCGCGGCGATCAGGGTTGTCGCAACATTGTTCAGGAAGTCCGACATCGTCATCGTGACAACCATCAGCACTGACAGCGTGACCCAGGCCGGAAAGCCCTGTGTCAGGCTGGTGATCTGGTTGGCCAAAAGCTCTGCGCCGCCGGTGCGCTCAAACGCTTCGGCGAGTGGAATAAGGCTGGCCAAGAGTACGATCACCTTCCACTCGATAGAGGTGTACACCTCTCGTCCGTTCACTAGCCCCAAAAGAACGTAGGCGATCACGGCGGCGCCCAAGGCAACGGTCAATGACATGAGGCCCGCAACAGCCAGACCGACTGCGGCGAAGAAGATGCCAATGGACAGCCCGGCCTTGGTTCGCTGGATGACCTCTGTTTGGCGACCCTCGATGGGCAGGACACCCAGCCAATCGGTTGCCGCCGAGAGCCGCTGTGGCGTGCCCAGCAGCAACAGGACATCGCCCGCCCGGATCGTCAGCAGTCGAACACGGTCGCGAAACCGCTGCCCTCCGCGAGAGATCCCAAGAAGCGTTACCGAATGGCGGTTGAGCAATTGCAGGCCGCGCGCTGTTCTGCCGTCGATGCGCGCGCCATCGGGAACGATGGCTTCGGCCAGCGCCAGACCGGGGGCTGTGACGCCGCCTTCGTGCTTTTCGGAGCCGGCAAATTCAAGCCCGGATTTCCCGGTAAAAGACTCGATTGCCTTGGGGTCCCCTTCGACAACAAGGAAATCCCCCGCACGCAATGTTTCATGCATGCTCAGCCCCGGACGCCGCTTGCCATTGCGAATAAGACCCAGCAGGTGGACGTCCGCAGCGTCCGCATTGGGGTACAGATCCCGGAGGATGATGTCTTCGGTCGAGGATTGCTCACCCACCCGGAGTTCAGCCACATAGCGGCCTTGGCGGATGTCTTTTTCAAACTCTGCAATTGACCCGTGTGATGGCAGCAGGCGCCAGCCGATGACGGACACAAAGGTGATCCCGACAATGGCAACTGCCAGACCGACAGGGGCAAAGTCGAACATCGCAAAGGGCGCGCCAACGGTGTCGTGTCGATAGGCGGAAATCACGATGTTCGGCGGTGTTCCGATCAGCGTGATCATCCCGCCGAGAATCGTGGCAAAGGACAGAGGCATCAGGCTTTGGCTTGGCGGGCGCTTTGCCTTGTTCGCCGCCTCGATGTCCAACGGCATCAGAAGGGCCAGCGCGGCAACATTGTTGATGATTGCGGACAGGCCCGCGCCCATCGCGGCGATGATGGCGATATGCAGGGGCAGGGGCCGTTCGGGATCGACAAGTTTCGATGCAACCAATTCCACCGCGCCGGATGAGGACAGGCCGCGGCTGACAATCAGGACAAGCGCAATGATCGCAACAGCCGAATGGCCAAAGCCCGAAAACACCTCTTCGGTCGGGATCAGCCCAAGCGATGCGGCGACGATCAGAGCGCCGAATGCCACAAGGTCATAGCGAAACTTGCCCCAGACAAGCAGCACGACGACGGATACGAGAAGGATGAAAATCTGGGTCTGATCACTGGGCATGAGGCTGAACCTAGCACAAAGAAATGGGCGTCGGCATCAAGTGTCACGCGAAGATCAGGAATGTCCATGTCCCAAAATACAAGCGCGCGGTTTCAGGCATCGCCGCACGGCCGCGGCTGCCGGTCTGGCCCGATCCACCGTGATCAAGGTCTGTCCTGTCTGGTTAACTGACGGGGACGGGTCCGAAGGCGGTCTTGAATTGAGGTCAAAAGCGGGTCAAATGAGACACCCGATCACGTCACTTGGACCTGCAACGGCATTGAGCCGGGACGATGTGATTTGTTCGGGGCCGCGCTACGCCATTGGATTTTGGTCAACCCCTACAGAAAGTGCGCCTGCCTTGGATGACAAAGCCCTTACACTCCGCGAGACCTTGCTGAACGCCTGCCGTAGCGATGGTCTGGACCCTGACCTTCTTCCACTGCTCGAAGACATCGCCACCTCCTGCCGGGTGGTATCGCATCTGGTGCAAAGCGGGGCATTCACGGGCAGCCTTGGCGCGGCGGGATCGACAAATGTGCAGGGCGAGGCGCAGCAACAACTGGACGTTCTGGCGAACGATGTCTTTGTGCGTCACTGCTCCAGCAGCGACCGCGTCGCGGCATTGGTGTCCGAAGAGGTTGAAGAGGTCTACTGGCTCAAGGACAATCCGGGGCCGGGCGATTACATCGTCTATTTCGATCCGCTCGACGGGTCGTCAAACCTTGCGATCAACATGTGTGTGGGATCGATCTTTTCGGTGGTGCGTCTGGATCGTGAGATCGACGCCAGCGACGACAGGTCGGTGCTGCTGCCGGGTTCGAGCCAGATTTGCGCCGGCTATTCGGTCTACGGCCCGTCGACGTCCTTTGTCCTGACCACCGGAAACGGGGTGACGGGGTTCACCCACCAGCCGGGCACCGGCGAATTCCGGGTGACGCACCCGGACATGAAGATCGGCGATACCGCCAGCGAATTTGCGGTTAACGCGTCGCGGTACGCAATGTGGGACGCACCGCTGCGGCGCTATTTCGACGAATGCCTAGCAGGACAAAGCGGGCCGCGCGGTCAGCGCTACAACATGCGCTGGGTCGCCTCGATGGTGTCCGAAGTGCACCGAATTCTGACCCGAGGCGGGGTGTTCATCTATCCCTGTGACGAGGGCAATCGGGAACAGGGTGGTAAGTTGCGCCTGATGTATGAGGCCAATCCGATGAGTTTCATCATCGAACAGGCGGGTGGCCGCGCGTCTACCGGGTTGGAACGTATTCTGGACGTTGTGCCCACCTCACACCATCAACGGGTTGCGGTTTTTCTGGGGTCGAAATCCGAGGTTGATGTGCTGGAGCAGTATCACCGCGAGGCGCAGCAGGGCTGACGCCGGGGCCTGTGGTGGCGGAGGCCGCCACCACAGGGGGCTAGATGTCAGGCCGCCATGCGCTCTGCAATCAGCGCGATCAGCGTGTTGTGATCCTTGTCGAAATTGCGAATGCCTTCGGCCAGCTTTTCGGTCGCCATGGCATCGGCGTTCATGTCCCAGCGGAACTGCGCCTCATCCATCTTGATCGCGGCCACGCCGGTGGCACCTTCGGGTGACAAGACGCGGGGCAGGTCCGATGTATCGGCCTCAAGGGCATCCAGCAGCTTGGGCGCGATGGTCAGGTTGTCGCATCCCGCCAGCGCCTTGATCTGGTCGGTGTTGCGAAAGGATGCGCCCATGACAACGGTCTTGATGCCGTTGGATTTGTAGTAGTCATAGATGCCGCGCACGGATTTGACGCCGGGATCTTCGTCCGGGGCATAGCTGTCACGCCCTTCGGCCTTTTTGTACCAATCGGTGATCCGGCCCACAAAAGGCGAAATCAGAAAGGCACCGGCGTCGGCACAGGCGACGGCCTGCGCCATCGAGAACAGCAGCGTCAGGTTGCAGTCGATGCCTTCGTCCTGAAGGATCTCGGCGGCGCGGATGCCTTCCCATGTCGAGGCCAGCTTGATCAGGATGCGGTCCTTATCGACGCCGCGGGCGGCATAGTCCGCGACGATGTTACGCGCGCGCGCCACCGACGCCTGAGTGTCAAAGGACATGCGGGCATCGACCTCTGTCGAGACGCGTCCCGGCACCAGTTCGGTCAGTTTTGCGCCAATCGCAACCGTCAGCGTGTCGGCCACGGCCTTGGCGTCCAGCCCCTTGGCGCGCCCGGCAGCAATCTCGGCCGAGACCAGCGCCTCGGAGGCGGGATCTTTCATTGCCGCCAGCACCAGCGACGGGTTGGTCGTGCAGTCCACGGGTTGATATGTCTTGACCGCCGCGACCTCGCCGGTGTCGGCGACCACGGTGGTCATCTCGCGCAGTTGATCCAATACGGTTGTCATGGTGTCTTGCCCCTTGCTGACATCGCCGCACTTTGGCGCCGGCGATGTTAGCGCCCTAATTGATACGGGATATAGGGTAAAGCGCGTTGCAGGGACCGGCAAGCATCCGTGACCGGCGTCAGAGGATCTGGCTTAGAAATTCCTTGGTGCGCGGATCCTTGGCATTGTCAAAGAAGGTCGTCGGCGGACCGTGTTCGACAATCACACCCTTGTCGGTGAAATAGATGTGATCGGCCACCTCACGCGCAAATCCCATTTCGTGGGTCACAAGGATACAGGTCATCCCTTCGGCGGCCAGATCCTTGATCGTGACCAGAACCTCTTTCACCGTCTCGGGGTCCAGCGCCGCGGTGACCTCATCAAACAGCATGACATCGGGATTCATCGCCAGCGACCGCGCGATGGCGACACGCTGTTGCTGTCCACCGGACAGTTCTCCCGGATAGCTGTCTTCTTTGCCCTCCAGCCGGACCTTTTTCAGCAAGGATCGGGCGCGTTCGGCCACTTTGGCCTTGTCCTCTTTCAACACTTTGACGGGGGCCATCATGATATTTTCCAGCGCGGTCTTGTGCGGAAACAGATTGTACTGCTGAAACACCATGCCGACCTTTCTGCGCAGGGCCAGTTTGTCCAGCTTGTGGTCGTGCACCTCCTGCCCCTCAACAGTGATCGACCCACCCTGAATGTCGTTCAACGCGTTGATACATCTGATGAGTGTGGATTTTCCGGACCCGGAAGGGCCGATGATGCAGATCACCTCGCCCTTCATGATGTCCATGGAAATGCCCTTGAGAACCTTCAGGGTGCCAAAGCTTTTTTCGACGTCGCGAATGGAAACAATGGGTTGGTCGGGTGTCCAGGTCATGTTCGGCCTCACTCAGAGTTTCACGGCAAACCTGCGTTCCAGACGGACCGTCAGACGGGCGATCGGATAGCAGTATGCAAAAAAGATCAGCAGCACGAACCCGTAGAACGGGATCAGCAGTTCGGGGCGGTTGTTTTCGGCCTCGATGGCCTGGCGGGTCAGGTTCAGAATTTCCTCAACCCCCAGGATCGAGACAATGGGCGTGGCCATGGTCAGGATCGCGTACCAGTTCATCCAAGGCGGGATCATGCGTTTGATGCACTGCGGCAGGATGATCTGGTACAGGGTCTGACGGCGGGTGAATGCCAGACTTTCGGACGCTTCCCATTGCGCCGACGGCACAGACCCGATAGCCCCGCGCACGATTTCCGAGATGTTGGCCATGACCGGCAGGGCCAGACCTATGACCGCCTTGCTCCAGTCCGGGACCGGGATGGTCAGGCCAAAAACCTCTATCCGGAACGGAAAGCTGAGCATCACGATAAACAGCAGAACCAGCCAGGGCGAATTGCGAAAGATCTGGGTGATCCAGTACGACGCCGACCGGATCACCCTGTTCGGGTTGACCTGACCAATTCCCAGTATGACCCCAAGGACGGTGCCCAGCAGCATCGTGAAAACTGAAATCAGCACGGTGTAGACAAATCCCTTGGTCACAAGGAACGGAATCCAGCGCAAGAGGACGGTGAAAGGGCTGT
Source organism: Antarctobacter heliothermus (assembly GCF_002237555.1). Lineage (NCBI taxonomy): Bacteria > Pseudomonadati > Pseudomonadota > Alphaproteobacteria > Rhodobacterales > Roseobacteraceae > Antarctobacter > Antarctobacter heliothermus. The sequence goes on from NZ_CP022540.1 coordinate 1,973,081, forward strand.
CCTTGGTCGTCGCGCCGTCCTGAGCCAGCGCAAGCGACGGCAACAGCATGGCCACAAGCACCAGCACAAAAGGTGCCCAAGGCGGGATCGACGCCAGCCAATGGCTGAAATTCATTACGCCTGCATGATGGCTTGGGGCAGGGGGCGGCAACAGGACGGGCAGATCGGTGGTCGCGGCAGTGGAAATCCCGGGGATATGGCGTTTCATGGCATCACACTCCATATCCGGGGATGCGCATGGACCGCTCCCATGAGTTCATGCCCAGAACCAGAACACCGACCAGCGAAAGATAGGCCACGAACAGGACCAGCATCATCGGGTTCTGCGCGGACGGAAAGTCGTTCCAGATCGTGACGGATTCATACAGCAATTCGGGCACCGCGATGACAAAGGCCTGCGTGGTCGTCTTGACCAGATTGACCAGATTGTTGTTCAGCGCGGGGATCGACACCCGCAGCGCCAGCGGCAGCACGATATAGCCAAAGGTCTGCATCCGGGTGAACCCCAGTGCCTCGCTGGCTTCCTGCGTCGAATCCGGTACCGCCTCGACACCGGCGCGAAAGATCTCGACGTTGAAGGCACCGGCAAAGAACGACAGCGAAATGATCGCCCAGCCGACGTTTGAGATGATTGGGATCTCCAGCCAGCCATCCGGGCTGTAGGTGGGGGTGAAACTGCCCAGTGCGAAATAAAAGAACAGCAGCTGCACAAAGGGCGGCGTGTTCCGAAAGAACTGGATATAGCCGTTGACGATGCCGCGCACGATCCGGCTGTTGGAGCCTTGCATCGCGGCCCCGACGATCCCGATGATCACGCTGAAGATCACGCAGACAACCGACAGTTTTATCGTCATCCACAATCCGCTGATGACCTGTCCCCATTGGCGTTCTTCATAGAAGAAGACAAAGTTCCATGTCGGATGGTCGGCAGCAAGTGCGCGGAAAAAGTCTTGGAACGCGTCCAGCATGGAGGCCCCTCCTGATTGTGTGCCTGCCCCGGCGGACCGAGGCAGGCGAAAGCGCGTGGATCAGGATCAGTCGGACAGCCAGTCCTTGAACCGCTCATGCTGGCTGGCGGTGTATGCCGTGGATTGAATGCCCCACTTCTTCTCAAGTTCGACCAGCGTGCCGTCCTTGTGCCAGTTGTACTGCATGCCGGACATGAAACGGCCAAAGACGCAGTTCTCTTCTGCTTTCGGCACGGCCAGGGCCCAGGGGTTGTCATCCTCTGTGGGCATCGGCATCGCGTAGTCTTCCCAATCACCCGACGCGAGGTCGGCCATGATGGAACTGTCGTCATAGACAAAGCCCACGCATTTCTTGTCGCGCAGGGCCTGTTTGGCTTCGGCATTGCCGATAAAGGCGACGACCTCTGCCCCATAACGCTCTTCAACCGCCTGATTGTAGAACGCGCCCTGTTTGCCACAGACCGGACGACCGCGCAGCTCTTCCCATTCGGTAAAGTTCAACGCCTTGGGGGCCAGCAGGTTGGTACCAGAGGTGTAGTAGTTCGGGCCGACGATGCCGACGATTTCGCGGCGGTCCGCGCGGTCCGACATGGTCGCAATCATCAGGTCGATCTTGCCTTGCTCGAGGAACTGCATCCGGTTGGACGACTGTACTGCGACCAGCTCGAGGTCGACGCCCATCTTGGCGGCCACGTCCTTGGCCATGTCGATTTCCATGCCGATCAGTTCGCCATCGGTGTTACGATAACCCCAAGGTTTGTAGTCCGCTTTGACGCCCACGGTCAGCGTGCCTGACGACATGATGCGGTTCCAAGCGTCGTTGGTGCATTCCTGCGCCGAAGCGGTAATGCCGGTCAGGCCAGTTGCCAGTGCCGTAGTCGCTGCAAGTAGTTTTTTCATGTAGTCCTCCATGTTGGTGTCTTTCGCCCCATTCATTGGCAGAGCGAAGGTTTGCGCCGGGTGTTCCCCCGACCGGGCTTCGATTATCCCGTCACGTCCGGCTTAGGACACGGCGGGCTCGAATTTGCTTATTTTTTGCGTTGTATCGCGGATTTTTTGCGCTTCCCAAGTGGTATGCCACAAAATTCGGCAGCGCGGTGGCCATCTTTTAGCGTCAACATAGGACATGTGCTTTCCGGGCACTTGCTCTGCAGCTCGTTGAAAAACGGATCCGTCGAAAAATCCAGTTCCCTCCTGCCCGACGTCGTGACCTTTGAGTGGGTCTGAAAAGTGAGACGAAAAGCGCCGGGTGTTCAAGGCAGTTTTTTTGTGGAATGCGCGCATCCCATGGGCGGGGCGGCCTGAACTTTCCACCGCAGCGGCCATGGGAGTCTTAACGCATAGGTTGCGCGGTTGGCCACGACAGTGTTCCCGTTTGCCGCGCTGGGCCAGACCGCCACGAGCGCGGCTCTGCGCGGTGCCACATGACACGCTCTGCGTGTGATAGTGCTTTACAGAACGATATTCCCAGCCGTACGCTGCCAGCAGATATTTGTAGAAGCAGGGGATATTCACATGCCGGCATACCCGTTTATTGCCCAAGTCATTCCTTTCGCAGGGAATTTCGCGCCGCGCGGCTGGGCATTTTGCGATGGTCAGCTCTTGCCGATCAGCCAGAACACGGCGTTGTTCTCTTTGGTTGGCACGATCTACGGTGGCGATGGCCGCACCACGATGGGCTTGCCGGACCTGCGTGGACGCGCCGCTATTCATCCGGGGCGCGGCCCGGGCCTGACGGCCTATCAGCTAGGCGAAAAGGGCGGACAGGAAGTTGTGACGCTGAACACGCTCGAGATCCCGCAGCACAACCATAGCGTCAACGCAGTAGCGGAATCGCGGGCCGGGAACCTGACCGATCCCGGCGGCAACATGCTGGCGTCGGGATCCACTATCTATCGCAGCAACACGCCAGCAGACGATGTGGATATGGACCCTGCGATGATCCGGCAGAACACCGTCGGGGCCAATCTGGCACATGAAAACAGGCCGCCCTTTCTGGCGTTGAACTACATTATCGCATTGGTCGGCACCTATCCGTCGCGCAGCTAGGTCTGTCCTGACCAACATCCGCGCGACCGGGGCCTCTGGCCCGTCGATCCAAAAGAGCCATTCCAGACACAGAAAGTTCCACCATGTCCGAGCCATTCCTTGCCGAAATCTCGATGTTCGGAGGCAATTTTGCCCCCCGCGGATGGGCCTTTTGCGATGGTCAGATCCTGCCGATCAAACAGAACCAATCGCTGTATTCCCTGCTGGGGACGACCTACGGCGGAGACGGGCGTACATCGTTCGCGCTGCCCGATCTGCGCGGGCGCATCCCGGTGCATTCCGGAAACGGCTCGGTCGGGCCCGGCCTGTCACCCTACGTGCTTGGGCAAAAGGGGGGCGCGGAGACGGTGACGTTGAACGTGAGTGAGATCCCGTCGCACAATCACGGCGTCGCGATGCGCGCGGAATCTCGCGCGGGCAGCGTGGCGGATCCGGCAGGCAACATGCTGGCATCCGGGTCTTCGATCTTTCGCACCAATTCACCCGCGGATGATGTCGACATGGATGCGGCGATGATCCAGCAGTTCAATGTTGGTGGCGGCCAATCGCACTACAACATGCCGCCCTTCCTGGCGGTGAATTACATCATCGCCCTTCAGGGCCAGTTTCCGTCGCGCAACTGACGGAACGCGGGAGGCCGGTGGCGGCACGGCAGGATCGCCGGTCAGCCCGCTTCCCGCAGGATCGCACATATATAAAAAGGGAATTGCAAGATGTCTGAACCGTATGTCGCCCAAATCACGATGTTCGCGGGCAACTTTGCGCCACGCGGCTGGGCCTTTTGTGACGGTCAATTGCTGGCGGTCGCGCAGAACGATGCACTGTTCTCGTTGCTGGGAACGATCTATGGCGGGGACGGGCGCACCACGTTTGGCTTGCCGGATCTGCGCGGACGCGCGGCCATGCACGCCGGCAACGGACCCGGCCTGTCGACTTATCGTCTTGGAGCGAAGGGGGGGCAAGAGCGGGTGACGCTGACCACGAACGAGATGCCCTCGCACAACCACGGCGTTACCATGCGCGCGGAATCGCGAGGCGGCAACCTGACCGATCCGGGCGGCAACATGCTGGCATCCGGGTCGTCGATCTTTCGCACAAATACACCCGCGGATGACGTTCGGATGGATGCCGCGATGATCCGGCAGAATAATGTCGGCGGAAGCCAGTCACACAACAACCTGCCGCCCTTTCAGGCCGTAAACTACATCATCGCCTTGGTTGGCATTTATCCGTCGCGTTCATGATGCAACCCAAAAAACAAAGGAGAGCGCCATGGGTGTTCTGAACAGTCTTTCACGGCGTGCCGTTTTGGCGGGTCAGGCGGCCCTCGCGGGCCTTGCCGCGCTGCCGGGTGCCGCCATGGCGCGCACCGGATCGGCCGCGCAAGTGACCGAAGGGGTGGCCCCGGTTGTTGCCAAGGCACCGCGCTGGCACGATGCCACCGCAGAGGAACTAGCCAGTCTGGTCGGAGAGCGCTTTCGTGTCTCGACCAAGGCGCATGGGGACGTGGTCTTGAAGCTGGTGGCGTTGGAACAGGGCGCATCCGGCCCTGCACGCCCCGGTGATCTTGCGCGGCGCGAAAGCGTCACGGCGTTGTTTGACAGCCCGGACGCCGGACCGCTGGTGGCGGATGGTGACGGCTTGCACCGGGTATGGCACCCGCGCATGGGGGCGGCGGATCTGTATATGACGGCGGTGCCCCGCAGGCATGGCGGGGCCGACATCGCCATCGTCCTGAACTGAGCCCGTTCTCATGAGTCTGATCTTGCGCCCGGTCCGTGCCACGGATCGGGCGTTTCTGTTACATCTGTTCATCCAGGTGCGCCCGGACCTAGCCGCGCTGCCATTGCCGGCTGAGGCGCGGCAGCACATGATCGACATGCAGTTCAACGCTCAGGATCGCGGCTATGCGGACGGATTTCCGTTTGCCAGCCACGATATTGTCGTGGCCCGTGGGCAGGACGTGGGCCAGATCCGCGTTGACCGGGGCGCAGAGGCAATCCACCTGATCGACGTGTCCTTGCTGGCGGCGGCGCAGGGGCAGGGCCTTGGCTCCAGTATCCTTCGCGACCTGCAAACAGAGGCAGCCGCCGAGGGGTTGCCGGTAGGGCTGAGCGTTCAACACGGCAACCGCGCCGCAGACCTGTATCGGCGCATGGGGTTTACCGTCACCGACGACAACGGCGTCCATCTGGCGATGGAATGGCGCGCCGCCGGATCCGCGCCTAGTTAAAGATGATCTCGTAACGGGTCGCGGTGTCGGTCTGGTCAAAAGGCGACAGAAACAGCGCAGCCGCGCCGACTCCGGGCAAGGTAATCTCCCATGCGCCCTGTTCCAGCATGGGCGACTGCGGCCCGCTGAGTGTCACGGTAAAACCTGTGCGCACCGCCGCGTCGGGGCGGCTGTCCCCGGAATGGGGCGCAACGGAAACAACTGTCAGCGCCAACTCACCCTGAGAAGTGGCGACCGATACGGGCTGGCCGATCAGCGGCTCAAACTGTTCTGGGGTCAATGTGGCAATGTCCATGCGGGTTCTCCGAGGCAACGGGCGAATTCTCTGTCCTTTTTGCAACCATACAGGGGGTTTTCAAGTTCCTGAATGCAGCTTATGATTTGCGTAGCAGAAAATCGGTTGATCTTTTTTGACATCTGCGCGGCGCAAGGGAAGAGCACATGGCACAATTTGATTTCAATGATGGTGGCGTGGTTTTTAACGCTGCTTCGGTGTCATTCAATGACACCGGAGTCAACTTCACTATCAGCACGGTGGGCAACCCCGGTGCCAACCAGATTTCCTACAGCCCGACGATTGCACCGGATGGGTCGTTCACCTTGTCGGACTTTGGCACCCTGGGGGCCTTCACCTTTGATGTCGCGGGAACCGAACCGAACCAGTTCTTTCAAGGCAACGGTCTGCAGCTTGAGGTTGGCACGGTCTATTCTGGCAACTGGAACGTCACCTTTGTGTCAGTCAACGGCGACAACGTCACCAATAACATCACGATTACCAACGTGACCAGCAACCAGACCATCAACCTGGGCGGTACCGCCAAGGTTTTCTCGGAAATTCGTTTTACCGCGACCACAGAGGGCGGTCTCGCCATCGACAGCCTAAACGCCACGTTGCTGTGCTTCCTCGAAGGCACGCTGATCGCAACGACGAATGGCGAAAAGGCGGTCGAGGACCTGCGCGCTGGCGATGTTGTGCTGACAGCCTCAGGTGGCACCACCACCGTCGAATGGCTGGGTGAACAGCCAGTCGCGACGGCAACGACAAACCCGGCCAAGGTCAACCCGATCCGCATCCGCGCCGGTGCGCTGGGCGACAACATCCCCGCGCGTGACCTGCTTGTATCCCCCGACCACGCAATCGGCATCGACGGCTACCTGGTCAACGCCAGCGCGCTGATTAACGGCAGCACGGTAACCCGTGAGGGTCAGATGCGCGGCGCGGGCTTTACCTACTTCCACGTTGAGACCGGTACACATGAGCTGCTGCTGGCAGAGGGTTGCCCGGCGGAAACCTATGTCGATTTCATCGGTCGCGACGGGTTTGTGAACGGGGCAGAGCGGACGGAGGCTCCGGCCATCGTCGAAATGGCCGCACCGCGCATCAGCGCCGCGCGTCACCTGCCGCCGCAGATCCGCGCGCGTCTGGACGACCGCGCAGAGGCGCTGGGGCTGAACACCCGCGCTGCCTGATACCCGCGTTTTTAGTGTGACATACGCCGCGCCCGGGGATTGACTTCTCCGGGCGCGCTTGCCTTTCTCCGGGTGCCGAATGGGAGACCCCGACATGACCAGCCCCGCCGCGCCGACCGATGCCGCTGCTGTCGAATCCGTCAACGCTGAACTGGCTCGCATTGCCCGCCACCAGAACGCGGGGCGGCTGGTTGAGGCGGGGGCGTCGTTGGATCATTTGCTGGCGCAGTACCCCGGACACCCGCGACTGGTGCATCTCAAGGGGTTGAACCTTGTCCGTCAGGGCCAGACCGTCGAGGGTATGGCCATGCTGGATGAGGTGATGGCACATCAGCCAGAGGATGTGGCGGTGCTGGTCGATATCGGCACGCTGCTGGCACAGCAGGGCAAAATGGACGATGCCCGCGAAAAGTTTCAGGCTGCGGTTGAGGTGGCGCCAAACTATGCGCTGGCGCATGCGAATCTGGGGGCGGCGCTGGTTGTGGCCAAGGACTATGTGCGCGCGATCCAGCATCTGGACCGTGCCATCGCACTGGACCCCAGCGTTCTGGATGTGCACCTGAACCTTGCGCAGGCCTGCTTGCGAACGGGGCACTTTCAACGCGCTGTCGATACGCTGTTCCGGGCGCTGGCGATTGATCCGCAATCGGTCGCGGTACACGTCAATCTGGCGCAGGCGCTGTTTCGGCGCGAACGACACGAGGCCGCAGAACACCACGCCCGCCGCGCCATCGAGCTGTCCCCACAGGCGGGCGAGGGGTGGCTGCATCTGGGCAACACGCTGGCCGCCTCTGGGAAAATGGACGACGCGGCACAAGCCTTTCTGAAGGCGGCGACACTGCCGGGTATGGCGCTGATGGCTTTTTCGCGGCTCGCGAATTTGCGAAAGACACGCGCCGACAGTCCAGAGTGGCAGGGATTGCAAATGTTGGCGCAGAAGGCTGATGAATTCCCCGATGAGCCGCGCGCCACGTTGGAATTTGCGTTGGGCAAGGCGCAGGATGATCTGGGCGATCACGCCGCCGCTTTTGCCCATTACGCCGAAGGCAACCGCCTGACCCGCACCCAGTTTCCCTATGATCGCACAGCCCATTCTGCCCGCGCCGAACGGATGCGCGCGCTGGTCACCCCAGCCTTGCTGACGCGGCACGCCAGTGCCGGGCTGCGCGGCGTCGCGCCGATCTTTGTCTGTGGGTTGCCGCGCTCTGGGACCACGTTGATGGAACAGATGCTGTCGCGTCATCCCGACGTTCAGGCTGGAGGAGAGATGCCAGCGGTGCAGCGTGCCTTTCAGGCGAATGCGCCCCTGCGCGCGGTGATGGAAGAACGCAGCCCCGACGATAGCCTGACCGATGATGATCTGACCCGGCTGGGGGAGGACTATCAAGCCTATCTGCACGGCGAAGGACTGCGCAGCCGCCATGTCACCGACAAGATGCCGGGCAATCAACTATATGCTGGTTTGCTGGCCCTTGCGCTGCCAGAGGCGAAATTCCTGATCATGCGCCGGCATCCATTGGACGGGCTGGTGTCGAACTACTTGCAAAACTTTGGCCAGAACCAGCCAGTCTCGACCGATCTGGAGGATCTGGCAGAATCGTGGCGCCAGTTTGATCTGAACGCGCAACACTGGGCAACGGTGATGCCGGATCGGGTGCGCGAGGTGTCCTATGAGGCCTTGGTCGCCGACCCCGAGGGGCAGGCCCGCGCGGTGCTTGATTTTGTAGGGTTGGACTGGAACGCCGATGTGCTGGACCACACCGCGTCCTCGCGGCAGGTCAACACCGCCTCTGTCGCGCAGGTGCGTGAACCGGTTTACGGCACCTCGGTTGCCCGCTGGCGGCGATATGGGTCGGATCTGGCCCCGCTCGCCGCTGCACTGGGCGACGCGCTGACTGCTGACGAACGCCTTGCCTGTGGACTGGACGCCTGACCCTTGATTGAAACACCCATCCCAGATCTGCTGGCGCTGGCCCGGACCCGCCAGGCTGAGGGCGACCCTGACGCTGCGGACCAGCTATATCAGCAGGTTCTGACGCAACGGCCCCATCACGCAGGCGCGTGGCTGGCGCGGATTGAACTGGCGTTGGGGCGTGGGCGATCCTCTCAGGCATTGGAACTGTGCGACACGGCCTTGCCACTTTGCCCGGGCCACCGGACGGCGCTGCAATCCAAACGTGCCCGCGCGATGGAGGCAGAGGGTGACCGTGACGCGGCGTTGGCGATGCTGTCAGACCTGCGCGCCGAGGCACCTGACGATCTCCCACTGGCCGCAGTCACTGCCGGGATGTTGCATCGCGCGGGCGCGATGGAGCAAGCCGAACAGGCCTACCGCCATGTGCTGACCCTGCGGCCCGACCACGCGGGGGCATGGATGTCCGTGGTCGAAATTGCGCTGGCCCAGGGCAACGCCGATCAGGCGCTGACCCTGGCCACAGAGGCAGAGCGCCATTGCCCCGCGCATGTCGTCCCGTTGCAGATCAAACGGCTGCGCGCGCTAGAGGCTGTAGGGCAGGCGGATGCCGCGTTGGAGTTGGTCAAGTCGTTGCGCGAAACGATCCCGGAGAACGCGCAGGTTGCGCTCATCGAGGCGCGTCTCAGGCGTAAATCCGGCGATCTGAGCGCTGCAGACACCGCGCTTGACGCCGTGCTGGCCCAACAGCCCGACCACGTCGGAGCATGGCTCGGTCGGATCGACATCGCTCAGACCTCGGGTGATCCCGATCGCGCGTTGGCACTTGCGGATGCGGCGTTGGACCAACGGTCTGACGACCCTGCTCTGATCGCGCGGCGGGCGGGGCTGATGGTTCACATGGGGCAACCGGGCGCCGCCATCGCAACCCTGCGCGCGGCGTTGGAGCGGACTCCGTCAGAGACTCGCCTGCGCCTGGAACTGGCGCGGGCGCAGATGAACGCGGGCCAAGCTAAGGAGGCGCGAACGCTATTCGCCGATTGTCTCGAAGAGGCACCGCAGATGGATGCGGCGCGGTTGGGGCTGGCAGAGGCCCATCAGGCGCTTGGTGAACCCGAGGCCGGCCTGACGGCCCTGTCCGGGCATGAACAGCGCAGCCCTGCCTTGGGTCTTCGGGCGGCGGAATTGCGGCTACAGACTGGCCAACGCGGGGCCATGCGCGACCTGCTGGACAATCTGGTCACTGCCGCCCCCGGCATGACAGAGCCTGAATTGCTGCGATTTTTCAAATTGGGCGAACAGGCTGATCATGTCGAGGCCGCGCTGGCGGTGATGGAGTGCGTAACTGCGCGGTCGCAAATCTCGCCCTTGATCGCACAGTTTCTGGCCAGTCGCGTTAGGGTGATCGTGGCCCCGGACACGGCTGTGCGTGTCACTGACGCGCTGGAGCAACGCCTTGCGCCCTCGCGTAGGGCAGAATTCCGCGCCTTTGTCGCCGGGCTGTTTGCCGGTCCCGAAGAGGCGCTGACCCGGGCCCGGACCGATCTGACCAGCCCGCGCGACACGCAGGGTGCCGCGTTGATCGGCGAACGGCTGCTGGATGCCGGTCGTGCAAAGCTGGCCTTTCGCTATCTGCGGATCTGCGTCGCGCGCTGGCCCAATGCGCCGCACCTGAGGCGGCAGTTCCTGCGGGCCTGCATCGAAACCGGCCAGTTGTCGGCCGGGCATGCTTGGCTTGATCACCTGTCAGACCGGTTTCCCGATCTCGATCACGGGTTTGACCGGATGCAGCTAATGACTCAGCAGGGTCGCCTTGAAGAAACCAGAGACATGGCAGAGGCGCGCGCCGCTGCCGGGATAAAGACCTTGTCGCCTCGGCAGTTTCTGGATCTTGCGCTGGCGCTGGGGGATGTGGAGAAATCGGCAGAGCTTGCCGCGCGGGTCCAGCGCGAGCCAGGCGCGGGCCGGCAGAACGCGGCGCATTTCTCGACAACTCTGCATGGCGCGCAGTTCAATGAATTGCGCCTGTACGCAGCGGCGCGCGACCATGCGCTGGCCGCAGGCGAGGAAGCGGCCCAGGTCGAGGCGCGGCTGGCCCACGATTTTTTCTATCCTGCCAAGCGTATTGTTGCGGCCCATGCGCCGCAGCTGGGGCCACGTTCAGTTTCCAGTGCCGTCCCGACGGCCGTTCCGAAGCTGATCTTTCAGTACTGGAACACGCCCAAAGTCCCGGAAGAGGTCGCCCGCGTGATGCAAAGCTGGCAAGATGCCCCCGGCTTTGAACACCGGCTGTTTGACCGCCAGGCGGCGCTGTCCTTTTTACGCGACCACTTTGGCCCGCGCCATGCCCGCGCGTTTCAGCTGGCCAATTCAGCGGCCGAAGAATGCGATTTCCTGCGCTTGTGCTTGCTGTACCGGCATGGCGGGATCTATGCGGACGCCGACGACCTGCTGATCGGTGACGCAAGCCAACTGATCGCCGAAGGCCCTGGACTGATTGTCACGGCAGAGCCTTGGGGCGCGTTGGCCAACAACGTGATTTGTGCCCCTGTTGGACACCCGGCCATGCTTTGGGCGTTGCAAGCGGCGGGCCGGTCCCTTTTGGCACGGGAAAACGACGGCACATGGTTCAAGACCGGGCCGGGGCTGATGACCCGCGCGGCGGCCAACTGGCTAGGACAGGCCACCCCGGCAGAGACAGAGACGGGCCTGACAATCCTGACGCAGGCGCAACTGGCCTCCCACGTCCAGCCCCATGTGCGCCTCAGTTACAAGATGTCGGGGCAATACTGGAACGCCCGCGACCGCCATGCACCGCAGCCGCTGGTTGCTGCCTTTGGCAGGTTGGCGGACTCGGACCGTGCGTAGCGGGTCGACGCTCTGGACCCTATCCTAGGTCCAGCAGCGCCGCGCGTTTCCAATCGCCTCGGATCAACCGCAGGTGAAAGGCCGGGAATTTTACCAGTTCCTCCAGCAGCAAAACCGCCAGAACCCAGAAGGCAGGCACGTCGAAATACAGGATCAGGACGGCTGTTGCGGGGACGCGGAACAGCCACTGCGACCAGACAAAGACGTGCATGACATAGATCGTCTCACCGGCGGCGCGCAGCGTGTTGCCACAGATCGCGTTTGATCCTTTCGGGAACGGCAACAACAACAGGATTGGCCAAAAGCCGACAAAGGTGGACAGCGTGTCGGCGTGCAGATCCGGATAGATCCACGGCGAGAGCGCACAGATTGTCATGTAAAACAGCGCAACCAGCCCTGCCGCCACACCCGCTGCCCGCCACGCCCCGGCCAGAAAGGTGTCCAGCGCGTCGCCGGAGACGTTGCGGCCCAGCATTTGCGCGACGTAGATGCCTGTCGCCTGCGCCCAGGACATCCCGAATGTCCCGGCGACCATGATCCAGGGCATGATCAGTGTCATGGCGGCGAATTCGTTCACGCCCAGACGGGCATAAAGCAACATACAGACGTTGCTGGCCACCGTTGCGCTGATAAAGGTCGCAGCGATTGGCGCGGCAAAGCCGAGATGGCGTTTGACAGAGGCGGCAAAAGTGCCATTGCGCCAGCCGATCACATCACGGTAGGCGCCGGTGCGGCGCATCAGGCTGTAGGTCAGGAAACCCGCCTGCAACAGCGCGCCGGTGGCGCTGCCGATTGCCGCGCCGACCACGCCCATTGCCGGGGCACCCAGCCAGCCGTTGATAAAGATCAAGCTGACCACGACGTTGATCGGCACACCGATCATGTAGCTGAACAGCGGGATGCGGGTGTTGCCGGTGCCGTTGAAATAGCTCGACAGGCATTGGCCTACCGCCTCGGCGGCGATGACAACCGCAAAGACCGTCAGATAGCGCCGCGCCTCTTGCGCGATCCAGGGATCATGCGCCAGTGCGTCCAGCAGAGGGCCTCCGCCCGCACCCAGCGCCAGCAACCCGACCGCACAGATGGCGAGGCTTATGGTCATCCCGGAATACAGCGCGGATTTCAGGAACACCGGGTCGCCGCCGCCATAGGCCTGTGCGATCCGGATCTGGGTCGCATTGGCAAAGGACAGCAGCACGCCCAGGAGCAGGCCCGCAACAGCGCCCGCCAGCCCTAGCGCCGCCAGCGCCGGTTCGCCCAGAGGCGACACAAGGTAGGCGTCGATTACGACGATTCCGTGCAACATGATCGCCTTGAGGGTCATGGGCCAGGCAAGGCCAAAGACGTCACGGGTTGTGGGAACCGCCACAGCGGAAAGGGAAGGGCGCATAGGGTATGAACCAGTCTATTCGAGCGTGCTCCGTCGGACAGGGGATTGGGCCACACGAGCGCGTGGCCTGATCCCGTGCCGAAGGCGGCTCAGTCGTTTTCGGAGTCGAAATAGGTGCTGTTGGTCGCCGAGATGCGCTCAATCGTGTCGTCCAATCGCGACAGGTGCAACATGCCCGCCGCGACAGCCCGGTCGGCGTCATGGTCCTTGACGGCTGTTGCGATCTCTCGGTGATCCTCGACCAGTTGCGGCATGCGGTCCTCTTTCGAGAGCCCGAGCGTGCACAGGCGATCGACCTTGATCTTTTCGGTCTGGATCACGTCAAAGGCAAAATCCGCCTTGGCGATCTGGCACAGCGTCTGGTGGAACTCATAGTCCAGCGCGCCGAAGGCCCCAAAATCACCAGCATCAATCGCCTGCGTCTGGCGCGCAAGGCAGGCGTCCAGCAGCGCCGCGTCGGATGCATCGCAGAACTCGGCGGCGCGGCGCAGCACCTCTTTTTCGATGGCCGCCCGGACAAAGCGCGACTTTTCAATCTCACGAGAGGAAAAGCGTTTTACCTCTGTCGCGCGTTGCGGGCGGATCAGCAAAAGATCGAGGTTTGCCAGCCGGTTGAAAGCGTCGCGCACGGGTTGCCGGGACACGCCAAAGCGGGCAGCGATGTCGGCTTCTGAGATCTTGTCACCGGGGCGCAGCCGTAGGGATAGGATCTCATCGTGAAGGAAATCGAAAATGTCGTCGACTGTCGTCCGGCGATCCCGAATGTTATTCACCTGAGCCATTGCTCGTCCTCCATGACGTAATCCCAGTAGCGGTGTTCTTGCTGATTTGCCAGTTCCACCGGCGGGTGGTGCGTGTCGTGACCTACCATCGCGGCACTTTTCGCACATAATCGGGCACATACTTTAACATCTCATCGGTATCGTCACGGTCCCGCACCATGGCCTGGTTGTAGAGGTCATGCAGGTCGGCAACGGCCTCGTGGTCCAGTTCAACGCCCAGCCCCGGCCCTTCGGGGACGCGTAGCATGCCGTTCTCGAACACGGGCCGCCCGGATGTGACGATCTCTTTGGTCGACCACGGATAATGTGTGTCGCAATCATAGGTCAGGTTCGGCGTGGCTGCCGCGACGTGGCACATCGCGGCCAGCGAAATCCCGAGGTGCGAGTTGGAGTGCATCGACACCCCCAGACCCGCCGCGCGACAGACCTCTCCCAGTTGAATCGCGCCGGTCGGGCCGCGCCAGTAGTGGTGGTCGGACAGGATGATCTGGACCGCGTTCTTGCGCACTGCCTCGAATATCTGTTCGAATTCGACCACCACGAGGTTGGTGGCCAGCGGCATGTCGATCTGCGCTGACAGTTCTGCCATGGCGTCCATACCGCGGCAGGGATCCTCAAGGTATTCCAGCACCCCGTCCAACTGGTCGACGATCTTTTTCGCCGTGGGCACTGTCCATGCGCCCATCGGGTCGATGCGCAATGCGTGGTGGGGAAAGACCTCGCGCAGCTTCAACATGGTCTCGACCTCGGCGTCCGGCTCCAACACGCCGCCCTTCAGCTTGAGCGATTGAAACCCATAAGCGCCGACAAATTCACGCGCCTGCGCCACCATCGCGTCGGGGGTCATCACCTCGCCCATGATGTCGGGGCCAAAGGTCAGATCCTGCTTGGCGAACTTGAAAAAGAGATAGCCGCCAAAGCCGATCTGCTTGCGCACCGCGCCGCCCAGCAGGTCATAGAGCGGGCGACCGACCTCCTTGCCGCGCAGATCCATGCAGGCCAGCTCAAACGCGCTGTAGACCACGTCGACCACTTGGTGATCGGCCAGCGCCGTGGGGGCATTGATGCCACCGGCGTCGGGCAGGGTGGTTTCGATGCGTCGTCGCAGGTCGCGCAAATCATAGGGGTCCAGCCCCTCAAGCGCCAATGCCGCCGCGCGCAACCCGTCCAACGTTCGCTTGGCGCCATAGCTTTCAGACAGCCCGACCAGCCCCGTGTCTGTCCGCATCTCGATGACAGAGCGCAGAAAGACGGACTGGTGCACCCCTTTGGTATTGGCCAGCGGCACATCAGGGACCGCGATGGGAGTGATGGTGATTTCCGTGATCCGCATGGTTGGCCTTTCGCCTCTGTGGGTTGGCAGGATTCGCTGCGCCCCCGCCCATTTCAATACTAGTATTCCAGATTTGTTACTAGTATACCAGTTGAAATTTCCCGCCGAATCGCTTGGAGGATCGGCGCGGTAATGGATCTGGGATCAGGCCTGCCGCTGGCAGGAGAAGGGGAGGAGGAATGGCTGGTGTTCAGCTCAATGGTATCGTCAAGGCGTACGGTGCCGTGCAGGTCGTCCATGGGATTGATCTGGAAGTGAACGAACAGGAATTCGTTGTGCTTGTCGGCCCGTCAGGATGCGGCAAATCCACAACTCTGCGGATGATCGCCGGGCTGGAAGAGATTTCCGACGGCGACCTGACCATCGACGGCCGCCGCGTCAACCGCGTCGCCCCCAAGGATCGAGATGTCGCGATGGTGTTTCAGAACTACGCGCTTTACCCGCACCTGAACGTTGCCGAAAACATCGCCTTTGGCCTGCGGATCCGCAAGGAAAGCAAAGAGGTGATCGCCTCTTCGGTCGAGGAAGTGGGTAACATCCTAGGCTTGACCCCATACTTGGAACGTCGCCCCGCCGACCTGTCAGGCGGTCAGCGCCAGCGCGTCGCCATGGGTCGTGCCATCGTGCGCCGTCCGAAGGTGTTCCTGTTCGACGAACCGCTGTCCAACCTTGATGCCAAGCTGCGCACCCAGATGCGCGCCGAGATCAAGCGCCTGCACAAACGCCTCGGCGTGACCAGCATCTACGTCACCCACGACCAGGTCGAGGCCATGACGCTGGCCGACCGGATCGTTGTCATGAATGACGGCAAGATCGAGCAGGTCGGCTCTCCGATGGAGCTGTTCCTGAACCCGGCCAATACCTTTGTTGCCGGTTTCCTTGGCTCGCCGCCGATGAACATGGTTGCCGCGAGGATTGCCTCGGGCGGTGATGCACCGGTGGCGGAATTCGGCGGTCAGCGTCTGACGCTGGCGCCTCTGCCCTCGCTGCAAAACGCCGTGGGCAAGGACGTGATCTTGGGCATCCGGCCGGAATTTGTGCGGATCGCCGATGACAGTGCAGCAGATATCGTCCGGGTGGAGGTCGATCTGACCGAAACGCTGGGCTCCGAGGCACTCATTCACGCCAGCCTGAACGGTGAGCCCTTTGTCATCCGCACCGAAACCGTGGGCCAGATGAATGTGCTGGACGGCATTTCGGGCTTTACCATCGCGCCGAACCTGATCCGTGTCTTTGATGCCGGAACCGGGGAAGCGCTGCCGGGACAGGTGGTGGAAAAATGAGCAGCGATCCCGATTTCACCGGCCCCAAGACCGAGGAATTGGTCATCGCGGCCCGCGAGGCGCAGCGAGAGCGCAAACCCAGCAGACTGAACCGCGTCGGGGACCACCTGAAACGCGAATGGCAGCTCTACGCCATGTTGATCCCGACCATCCTGTGGCTGTTGATCTTCCTGTACAAGCCGATGTACGGCCTGCAGATCGCCTTCAAGGACTATTCGATTTTCCGCGGTGTCGCGGGCAGTCCCTGGATCGGGTTCGAACATTTCGACGCCCTGTTCAACAACGACCAGTTCCTGCGCGCCTTGCGCAACACCATCATCATCAGCATGTACGGCCTGCTGTTCGGCTTTCCCATGCCGATCCTGCTGGCGCTGATGTTCAACGAAGTGCTGAACAAGGTGTTCAAGAACACCGCGCAGACCATCGTCTACCTGCCGCACTTCATCTCTTCGGTCATCATCGCGGGCATCGTCATAACGGCGTTCTCTCCATCTGCGGGTATCGTGAACACGATCCTTGGATGGTTCGGGATGGACTCGATTTACTTCCTGACCAAACCGGAATGGTTCAGACCAATCTTTGTCGGTACGGGCATCTGGCAAGAGGCCGGGTTCCAATCCATCGTCTACCTTGCCGCCATCGCCGGGGTGTCCCCCACGCTGTATGAAAGTGCGGTTGTAGACGGTGCCAGCCGCTGGCAGATGATGTGGAAGATCACGATCCCGTCGATCATGCCGACCATCATCATCATGTTGATCATCCGCATCGGCAACATGCTCGAAGTCAGCTTTGAGATGATCATCCTGCTGTACCAGCCCGCAACCTTCGAGACTGCGGATGTGGTGAACACCTTCATCTATCGCCAAGGCATTCAGGGCGGTCAGTACGACCTTGCCGCCGCTGCAGGCCTGTTCAACGCGGTGGTCGCCTTTGTTCTGGTGATGACGGCCAACACGATCTCAAAGCGCTATTCGCGCACGTCGCTGTGGTGAGGGAGCAAGCAACATGGCCAACATGAACCTCTATTCGCGCGGTGACAAACTCTTCGTCATCATCAACATGGTCCTGATCGGACTGTTCACGATCTCAACCCTCTACCCGTTCATCTACATCGCGTCGCTGTCGCTCAGCACCGGCTTTGAGGCCCGCGCCGGCAACGTGATCCTGACGCCGGTGGGCTTTACCCTGGAGGCTTACAAGCAGGTCCTCAGTGAGCCGATGTTCTGGACCAGCTACAAGAACACGTTCATCTACACGATCGGCGGCACGCTGATGAGCCTACTGTTCATCATTCCGGGGGCCTACGCCCTGTCGCGTCCGCAACTGTACGGTCGGCGGTTCTGGAACCTGATGGTCGCCTTTACCATGTGGTTCCACGCCGGGATGATCCCCTTTTTCCTGAACATGCGGGATCTGGGACTGCTGGACAGCTACTTCGGCATCATCATCGGCTTTGCGGTCAACGGCTTCAACATCATCCTGCTGCGCAACTTCTTCGAGGGCATTCCGCAATCGTTCGAAGAGGCGGCCCGGATGGACGGTGCCAACGAATTCCAGGTGCTGTGGAAAGTCTTTGTCCCGCTGTCGAAACCGGCCATCGCCACGGTCGCGCTGTTCTGCATCGTGTCACGCTGGAACGGGTTCTTCTGGGCGATGGTCCTCTTGCAGGACGACGAAAAGATCCCGCTACAGGTCTACCTGCGCCACGTCATCGTCGAACTGTCCGACGATGAGGAATTCGCCAGCACCCTGATCAACGCCAGCTACTCGTTCGAGACGGTCAGCGCCGCGATCATCGTCTGCTCGATCATCCCGATCCTGATGATTTACCCCTTCCTTCAGAAGTACTTCAGCAAGGGTATCCTGCTGGGTGGGGTCAAAGAGTAACCGACTAAACTGTTGTCGCAACTGGGAGGAAACCATGCGAAAACTATCCTTGGCCTTGACCATTCTGGGCACCACGTCCCTGACTGTTCCCGCCTACGCAGAAAGCCATCTGCAAGTCGTGGATAAGCCGGTCGAACTGACGATCCACATGCACTGGCCGCGCGCGCAGGGCTATATGGTGCCAAAGTCCGGTGAGCCTTATCCGGTCGAACTGGAAGCTCGCAAGCTGACCGGCGTCTCGTTGGTCGACGCTACAGCCGGACGCAACTCCACCGACAGCAACGAGGCGATGAACCTGCTGATCGCTCAGGGCAAGATGCCCGATATCGTCGGCGGCCACCTGATCCAGCAGCCGGTCAACGAATACGGCCCCCAAGGTGCGTTTGTGCCGCTCAACGAACTGGTCGAAGAGCACGCGCCCAACATTGCGAAGTTCTGGGAGGATCATCCGGGCCTGAAAGAGGCGATCTCGGCCTATGACGGCAACTACTATTACATCCCCTATCTGCCCGACGGCAAATATGGCCGGGCGTGGTTCATCCGTCAGGATTGGCTGGACGCGCTGGGGCTGGAACAGCCGCAGGATGTGGATGAGCTGTATGACGTGCTGGTGGCCTTCCGCGATCAGGATCCGAACGGCAATGGTCTGAAGGACGAAATCCCCTACTTTGCGCGCCAGTGGGAAGAGGTGAACCGCCTGCTGACCCTGTGGGATGCGCGCTCGTCCGGGTCGGACACCTACCATGACTTTTACGTCAACGACGAAGGCATACTGGTGCACCCCTACGCCCAGGTCGCCTATCGGGACGCGCTGGCCAATGTCGCCAAATGGTACGCCGAGGGTCTGATTGACCCGGAAATCTTTACCCGTGGATCATCGTCGCGCGACTATCTGCTGTCCGAAAACCTTGGCGGCATGACCCATGACTGGTTCGCCTCGACGTCGGGCTACAACGACGCCTTGGGTGACAAGATCGACGGCTTCAACTTTATCCCCTTCCTGCCGCCCGCCTCTGCCGGGGGCGTGCGGATGGAAGAGCACCGCCGCATCCCGATCAAGCCGGATGGTTGGGCCATCAGCCACATGGCCAAGGACCCGGTCACGGTCATCAAGTACTTTGACTTCTGGTTCACCGAAGAGGGCCGCCTGCTGTCCAACTTTGGCGTCGAAGGCAAGACATGGGACATGATCGACGGAGAGCCGGTCTACAAACCCGAAGTGCTGAACAGCGACAGCCCGGTCAACAGCCAGATGTATCTGGAAGGCGCGCAAATTCAGCGCGGCTACTGGCAGGATTATCGCTACGAATGGCAGTGGACCTCTGAGGCCGCCCGCAAGGGGATCGAGCTTTACGACTCCGAGGACCTGCTGATCGACCAGTTCCTTGGCGTTGCGCTGAACAAAAAGGAACAGGCAGTCTTTGACCGCTACTGGCCGTCGCTGCGCACCTACATGCTGGAGCGTCAGCAGGCCTGGATCCTCGGGGCGGGCGACGTGCAGGCGGATTGGGACGACTACGCCAAGACGCTGGACAAGATGGGCTATGCGGACGTCATCGAGGTCCTGAACACAGCCTACGAACGTCAGTACAACTAAGCCTTTCCAAGACGTTGAAAACACAAGTGCGGCCGATTCCGGCCGCGCTTTCCCGACCGCCAGAAACAGGAATACCGGACCGATGCCAGGCCAACCCACCCCCATGCTCGACGAACCCAAGACAGGCCGCCTGACGATCCAGTACGGACCCGAGGCAGGCACCGACATCGTTGAGAACCCGCCGCGTTTCACATGGTTGCCCGTGATCGAGGAAGAGGCGCAATATGTGCTGCGCATCTCGTCTGATCCGGCCTATCCCACCGGCGGCACACATTATTTCACCCGCATCCCGCTGAATTTCTTCACGCCCGATATGGTGCTGGACCCTGGCACTTATCACTGGTCCTACGCGGTCTGCGATGCAGAGACGGGCAAGCCCGCCACCAACTGGAGCGTGACCCGCAGTTTCAACATCACCGAGGGACTGCCCGCGTCGCCGCTGCCCTCGCGTAAATCCCGCTTTTGCAAGTCGGAGCAAGGCCACCCGCGCCTCTGGCTGACCCCTGACCGACTTACGGATTTCCGCACTACGGTCGAGGCGGACCCGACCCATTGCACATGGGAGACGTTCTACCGCGAGTCTGTGCTGCCGTGGATGGATCGTGAGGTCATGGCCGAACCCGCCGGCTATCCCGATCACAAGCGCGTCGCCCCGGTCTGGCGGCAGACCTACATCGACCTTCAGGAACTGATGTACGCGATCCGCCACCTTGCCATCGGTGGACAGGTCACCAATGACGCCGCGATGCTGAACCGAGCAAAGGCATGGCTGCTAGAGGCCGCCAGCTGGGACCCCATGGGGATCACCTCGCGCGCCTATACCGATGAATGGGCCTATCGCGTCTGCAACGCGCTGGCATGGGGGTATGACTGGCTGTATGACCAGATGACCGATGAGGAGCGCGCCAAGGTGCGCGCCGCGCTTCTGGAACGCACCCGCGATATCGCTGAACACGCGATCCTGAACGCCAAGATCCACCTGTTTCCCTATGACAGCCACGCGGTGCGGTCCGTCTCTCTGACGCTGGTTCCGGCCTGCATTGCGCTGTTGGGCGATGATGAGGACGATGAGGCCCGCGATTGGCTGAACTACTGCATCGAATTCCTGTCGACCGTCTATTCCCCTTGGGGGGACAGCGACGGCGGCTGGGCCGAGGGCACGAACTACTGGATGATGGGCATGGCCTATCTGATCGAGGCGGCAAACCGGCTCAAATCCTACACCGGCATTGACCTGTACAAACGGCCCTTCTTTCGCAACACCGGGGATTTCCCGCTGTATTGCAAAGCCCCCAACACCCGCCGCGCCACCTTTGGCGATGACAGCACGCAGGGCGACCTGCCCTGCATCAAGACCGGCATCAACCTGCGCCAATACGCGGGCGTCACCGGCAACGGCGCCTATCAGTGGTATCATGAAGAACTGGCCCGCCTGAATCCCGGAACCGAAGACGCATTCTACAACTGGGGCTGGTGGGACACCAACTTTGACGAACTGACCTACCTGACGGACTTCCCGCAGGTCGAAGCAACGGACCCGCCGTCAGGCATGCGCCACTTCAAGGGCATCGGCTGGGTGGGCGTCCAGCATGAGATGGCCGACCCGGACCAGCATATCCAGTTCGTGATGAAATCCTCTCCCTTCGGGTCGATCAGCCACAGCCATGGCGACCAGAACGCATTCTGCATGGCCGCCTATGGCGAGGATCTGGCGATCCAATCCGGCTATTACGTTGCCTTCAATTCTAGCATGCACCGGCTCTGGCGGCGTCAGACCGTGTCCAAGAACGCCATCCTGATCAACGGCAAGGGCCAGTACGCCGACAAGGACAAGGCCAAGGCCATGGCCGCCACGGGCAAGATCCTTGCTGCCGAAGAGCGTGAGGATCACATCTACATCAAGGGCGACGCCACCGCCGCCTATCAAAGCCTGTCACCAGAGGTCACACTGGCCGAGCGTGAGGTCTATTTCGTGCGCGGCAGCTATTTCGTCATCGTCGACAAGGTCGATGCCGAAACCCCTGTCACCCTCGACTGGCTGCTGCACGCCAACGCGCCCTATGACCTTGGCAAAACCACCTTCCGCTACACCGGCGAACGAGCCGGGTTCTACGGGCAGGTGGTCTGGTCAGAGGCGGGCAAGCCGGTCCTGACCCAGGAAACCGGGTTCTCGAACGTCGATCCAGCGGACTATGAGGGCCTGCCCGTCAGCACCTGTCTGCACGCGCAATACCCGGCCGCCACCCGCCACCGGATTGCCACCCTGCTGGTGCCCTACCGTCTGGCAGAGCCGAAGCGGATCTTCAACTTCATGGACGATCAGGGGTATGACGCCGACCTCTATTTCACCGACACCGATGAAAACACCTTCAAGGTAGTGATGAAGAAACTGGCGAACACCTGACCTGTTGCGATCAGCGGCGCCGGGCCTTCCGTCCGGTGCCTGACCGAAATTTACTGCGTGGATATGTGCAATGACTGTGAAAAACTACTTTCCCGGCAACGAAAACAAGCTGTTCGATGCCGGGGGCGGGCTGACACGAAAGGTCGCCGCGCATAATGACAACGTGATGTGCGTCGAGGTGCATTTTGAAACCGGCACAGTGGCGGCGCGCCACCACCACCCGCATGAACAGATCACCTACGTCATCTCGGGCAAGTTCGAATTTACCGTTGGCGATGAGACCTATGTCATCGGCGCGGGCGACTCGCTGTACAAACAACCCAACATCGAACACGGCGCAACCTGCCTAGAGGCAGGCACGCTGTTGGATATCTTCACGCCGCACCGCGAAGATTTTCTCTGAACCATCAAACATCATAATAAATTCTAGGGAGTATATGGCATGACCAAACCCGTCATCGGATTCATCGGCCTCGGCCTCATGGGCGGCAACATGGTTGAAAACCTGCAAAAGCGGGGGTTCGAACTGGTTGTGATGGACCTCAACAAGGATGCCGTGAAAACGGTGATCGATCGTGGCAACGCGCGTGAGGCGACCTCGCCCAAGGAACTGGCAGCGGCCAGCGACATCGTGATGCTGTGCCTGACCACCTCCGAAGTGGTCGAAAAGCTGGTTTATGGCGACAACGGCATTCTGGCAGGCATCAAAGAGGGTGCCGTGCTGATCGACTTCGGCACCTCCATCCCGGCCTCGACCCGCAAGATCGGTGCCGATCTGGCCGCCAAGGGCGCAGCCATGCTGGACGCGCCTCTGGGCCGGACCCCGGCGCATGCCACGGACGGCCTGCTGAACATCATGGTGGGGGGCGACAAGGAAACCTTTGAAAAGGTCAAGCCGGTGCT
The DNA here is from genome assembly GCF_002237555.1 of Antarctobacter heliothermus. Lineage (NCBI taxonomy): Bacteria > Pseudomonadati > Pseudomonadota > Alphaproteobacteria > Rhodobacterales > Roseobacteraceae > Antarctobacter > Antarctobacter heliothermus. The sequence continues at coordinate 1,996,160 of NZ_CP022540.1, forward strand.
CGAAGAGCAGGGCGAAAACATCTTTTATCTTGGCGCGCTGGGCAACGGTCATGTGACTAAGCTGGTCAACAACTTCATGGGAATGACCACCGTCTGCACCATGAGCCAGGCCTTTGCCGTGGCCGACCGCGCCGGTGTCGACCGCCAGCAGCTGTACGACATCATGTCGACGGGTCCGTCCAACTCGCCCTTCATGGGGTTCTGCAAGAACTACGCCGTCGACGGGGTCAGCGATCTGGGTTTCTCGCTGAACAATGCCAACAAGGATCTGGGGTATTTCCTCAAGATGGCAGAGGATCTGGGAACCCGTGCCGAGATCGCAGAAGGCACTTCGCATAACCTTCAGGCCGCTGTCGATGCGGGTATGGGCGACGGCAATGTCCCGGAAATATTCGATTACTTCCTGAAGCTGGCCAAGTAACCCACGCGAACTGTGTCAAGCTGGAGCCAATTCAGCTGACCAAAACTGACCCGCTGCGCGCAGCGGGTCAGACCACAGGGACAGGAAGGACAGGTCATGAAACTCAAGGGGAAAGTCGCGATTGTCACTGGCGGAGGCCGCGACATCGGCGGCGCATGTGCCAAACGTCTGGCCGCAGAGGGCGCACATGTTGCGATCAACTATTTCGCCAGCGATGCCGGGGCCAACAAGGTGGTCGATGAGATCACTGCCAGCGGGGGCAAAGCCTTTGCCCTGAAAGGTGATCTGACAACGCCAGAGGGCGTGGCGGCGCTGGTGGCAAGGACAGTCGAGGAATTCGGCGGGATCGACATTCTTGTGAACAATGCGGGCGGTCTGATTGCCCGCAAGACGATCTCTGAGATGTCGCTGGACCACTGGCAGGCGGTGATGGACCTGAACCTGACCAGCACCTTTTTGATGATCAAGGCGTGCTTGCCGCACATGAAAACGGGCGCTATCGTCAACCTTGCCAGTCAGGCCGGGCGGGACGGCGGCGGCGGCGGTGCGGTGGCCTACGCGACCTCCAAGGGCGCGGTCATGACCCTGACCCGTGGTCTTGCAAAGGAACTGGGGCCAAACATTCGCGTCAACGCGGTCTGTCCGGGCATGATCGACACCGATTTCCACAACATCTTCACCAAGGACGAAGCGCGCCGCGCGCTAGAGGCCACAGCACCCGCCCGGCGTCAGGGCACCTCTGACGATGTGGCAGAACTGGTGTGTTTTCTGGCTAGCGATGCGGCCGGGTTCATCACCGGGACAAACGTCGACATCAACGGCGGCACGCTGTTCAGCTGACCGCCTTGCCCCGGCGCGGCGGCACAACTCGAAATGTGAGGGATCATGACCCAGAGCACCACACCCGCGCCTCTGCGGTTTCTCGCGATTGGCGAATGTATGGCCGAACTGGCCCCCGGCGACTCGGCTGACCAGCTGCGTCTGGGATTCGCAGGCGATACGTTCAACACCGCCTTTTATCTGCGCCAGCTTCTGACCGAGGCAGAGGTGCGGTACTTTAGCCGCGTAGGGCAGGACAGCCTGTCGGACCGCATGACCACGATGATGCGCGCCGCCGGGGTCGATACGACATTTGTCGCCGCCGATCCCAAACGGTCGGTGGGCATGTATCTCATCAGCCTCAAGGATGGCGAACGTAGCTTTTCCTATTGGCGCGACAGCTCTGCCGCGCGGCTGCTGGCGAGCGACCGGGGGGCGCTGGACCGCGCCATGGAAGAGACCGGCCTGATCTATTTCTCGGGGATCACGCTGGCGATCCTTGACGCCGCAGGACGGGCAACGCTGCTGGACGCCGTGGCGCAGGCCCGTCGGGCGGGGCGCACAATTGCCTTCGATTCCAACCTGCGGCCCCGGCTCTGGGCCGCGGCACCAGAGATGACGCAGACCATCATGGCCGCGGCGCAGGTCAGCGACATCGTGCTGCCGTCCTTCGACGATGAGGCCGTGCATTTCGGGGATGCCGATCCGGACGCCACGGCGGACCGCTATCTGCGCGCCGGGGCCGAAACGGTCATCGTCAAGAACGGGGCCGGGCCGGTTCACTATCGCAGCGGTGGTGGGCAGGGGGTGGTGACGCCGCCCGTCGCACAGGTGGTGGTCGATACGACCGCTGCGGGCGACAGTTTCAATGCCGGGTTTCTGGCCGGGCGCGCATCGGGTCTGCCAGTGGATCAGGCCATCCTGTCTGGCGCGCGGGTGGCGGCCAGGGTGATCGGCCACAAGGGGGCGCTGGTGCCGCTGACATAGCGGCAGCGGCGCTAGACCATCTCGATCACACCCTTGTCGATGGCCAGCATATAGCCGCGCCGGGCGATGTTCTTGACCAACAGCTCGCTGACCATCTGGTTGCCCAGCCCGTCGCGCAGCCGCTTGATCCGGGTGGCACCTGCGGCCTCATCACAGTCGGCCTCGGCCTTGCCGGAAATCACCGCTTCAATCTGGCTACCGGACAACATCTCATCGTCCAGCCGCGCCTCTGCCAGCACCGACAGCGTTTCCATCATCGCCTCGGTCAGCTTGAACCCCATCGTGTTCAGGTAAACCGTGTTTTCCTCACGCGAAATGATCAGCGAACTGACCTCGATCCCCGACCGCTCGATCTGCGCCATGCGCCGGTTCAACGTCACCAGCATGAGCAGAAAGACCAGCGCCGCCACCAGCAACGCGGCGGCAAAGACCAACAGCACATAGATCACCAACCGATAGCTGGCCAAGACGTCGGAAAACGCGGTGCCGGACTGGGCGAGGATCTCCAGCAGCGTAACCTCGGCCTGGCTGGTCAGATTGTCGTTCTCGACAAAGATCCGCTCGACCCGCCCATTGAACGCATTGGCGTCGGGCAGGGTAAAGATCAGCAGCACCCCGGCAATGGCCAGAATCGCCACGATGGCAATGATACCCCCGGTGACGATCCGTGCGCCGGACCGGCGGCTTTCGCTAGCGGTAATAGTGTGAGCCTGCACTGCGTCTTTCCGATGAACTTGGGGAAGAGGTCGTTACCTTTACCACGTTCAATATGGTCCAGCCACCGGAGGAAATCCGGGACTGGACAAGCCCACCGGGCGACGATGGGCATCCCCCGGACACCCGAATGATTCCATAATGCAGGCCGTATGGATTGGTGCGTTTAGCCTTGTAATGCACATAGCAATCCGCGGCGGCGGCGCTGGGCAGGGCAAGCGTGACAAGCACCAAGGCCGCCAAAAGGCGGCGCAAGAGGGGGGAGGGCATGATGATGCGACCAATCTGGAACATGGTTTCAACCTGCCTGTTCAACCCGAGAAATTCAATAACCAGAAGGGGCTGGCACAGCGGTTATCCAATATCAGGGGCCTGATATTGCCCGGCTGGTCGGATCAGAGCGACCTTGGGGTGCGGAGTCCCTGACTTGACAGGACTCGCATGCATTCAGTCGAAAGGAATTGACTCATGTCTGCAAGACTCTTCACCTCCATGCTTGCCGCTGGCGCGCTCATCATGTCGTTAGCCGCTGCCTCGCCGGTCGAGGCTGGGCACAACAAGAACGCCAAGCGGTTTGTCGGGGCTGCGATCGGGCTGTACATCCTTGGTCAGGCGCTTGAGAACAACAATCGGGGCCGTGTTGTGCATCAGCACTACAATCAACGCAAAGTGTACCGCAACCATCACCGCAAAGGCGGAAAATGGAACCAGCGGAACGGACGTCGTGATAACTGCCGCCGCGGCAACGGCCGCCACAACCGCTGCTGGTAAGCAATACCAGCCGAAAAAATGTCGAGCAGCCCCGTGCAAGGCGGGGGAACGGCCCCGGGCACCACAGTCCGGGGTCTTTGCCTGTCTTGTGGTGCGCTTGTGCTGGTCCGGTCTTGACCGCGTCGCCCCAATGGGCCTGACTGTGTCCGACCCGCTAAAAGGACAGGATCATGAGCGACGGCTATCTGACAACGCATGTTCTGGACACCGCACGGGGCAGTCCGGCAGAGGGCATCAAGATCCTCTTGTACCGCGTGTCCGGAAATTCCCATCGCAAGATCGCCGAGGCGGTCACCAATGCCGACGGCCGCACCGATACGCCCATCCTGCCGCAGAACAAATTCAAGCCCGGCAATTATGAGCTGATCTTCTTTGCGGGCGACTATCTGCGCGCGACTGGGCAGGCGGGCGAGGATCCGCTGTTTCTTGATCAGGTGCCGATCCGCTTCGGCATGGCGCAGGAAACCCACTACCATGGGCCGCTGCTGCTGTCGCCCTACGGATATTCGACCTATCGGGGCAGTTGAGAGCATGGCGGCCAGTGGACACGCCGGGTATCCGTGACTATCTAGACGGACCATGGCCAAGAAACCCAAGTCCGACCCGAACTACAAGGTAATCGCCGAGAACCGGCGCGCGCGGTATGATTACGCGATCGAGGACGATATCGAATGCGGTATCATCCTGACCGGATCAGAGGTGAAGTCCCTACGCGAGAACACCACCAACATCACCGAAAGCTATGCGGCGGTCGAGGAAAGCGAACTGTGGCTGGTGAACGGATACATCGCCCCGTACGAACGGGCCATGTTCGGCCACGAGGAACGCCGCCGGCGCAAGCTTCTGGTGTCCAAAAAGGAACTGTCGCGTCTGTGGAACGCCACCCAACGTGAGGGCATGACGCTGGTCCCGCTGGTCATGTATTTCAACCACAAGGGCATCGCCAAGATGAAGATTGGCATCGCCAAGGGTAAAAAGAACCACGACAAGCGTGAGACAGAGGCCAAGCGCGATTGGGCCCGCCAGAAACAGCGCCTTTTGAAAGAGCGTCACTGATCCAGGCACTGATCTACTTGACGTTGAGTGGCGTCAGGTGATTTCCTGTCACTGACCCGTTTGCACAGGTGCGAACGATTTGGGGCGCTTTGACATTGCGACATTTCCTGATTGTGCTTTTGACAGTATTTGCGGTGCCGGTGGCAGCGTTGGATGAGGCCACGGTCCTTGAAAAGACGCTGGCCTATCTTTCGCGCGATGCCGATTGCACCGAGACCACCACTGAACCGGCCACCACCCAGCCGGGCTGGGAACGGCGCGTTCTGACCATGCCGCACGATGGTTATCGCCTGCGCTACAGCCGCTTTGGCTGTGCGCCGGGGGCCAAGGGCGCGCTGGTGATCGCGCCGGGCCGCAGCGAGCCATCGTATGAATACGCCGAAACCGCGATTGATTTCATCGCGCGTGGTTTTGCGCCTGTCTATGTGATCGACCATCGCGGACAGGGCTTGTCCCCACGCCTGCTGGAGGACCCCGACAAAAGCCACGTCGAGGATTTTGACGACTACATTCAGGATTTCACCCAGTTTGTCGCCGCGGTAGAGGCGGATCTGCTGGCACTTGACGCGCGGCCTGACCTGCCGCTGTTCCTGACCTCGAACTCGATGGGGGGCGCCATCGCCATCGGCTATTTTCAAAAGGTCGACGGAGAGACGCCATTTGCGGCGGCGGCGCTCGTCAGTGCGATGATCCATGTGAACTACATCAGCTACACCGACAAACCGCCTCGGTGGCTCAACCTGCGGATCTACTCCGAAACCGGGGTCGCGGTGCAGGGCTGGTGGCGCTGTAACATTGCCTGGCTGTGGAATGGCGCATTGTGCCGCGACTATGCCTCGGCCCGGACCTTTGGCGCATATGAACCCGGCACCCGCCAGTTTGAGCCGGACGCAGAAGAGGTGATGACCCGCAGCCGCGCCCGCTTTGCCCTGCGCACCCGGATGTGGGACAGCTTTGACTGGAGCGGGATACGCGCGGCGGAATACGCCGGGGAGAACTGGGACGGGCCGCAGATCGGCGGCACCACCAACAAATGGGCGCGCGATTCTGTCCGCTTTCTGCGCGACATGCGCGCGCCCGAAAGCCTGACGCGCATGGTCGATACCCCGATCCTGCTGCTAAGCGGCACGCGTGACCTGCGCGCCTACCGGCAATACCCCGGCGTCCGGGATGCGCCGCCGGATCTGTCCCGGCACACCCGGTTCTGCGACGACCTGAACGCCGCCAGCCTTGCGGCGGACAAGGGCTATGTGTGCCAGTTTTCAGCCATCAACGGCGCCTTTCATGAGATCTACAAGGAACGCGACCGCGAACGGAACGCCGCGCTGGACATGGTCGAGGGCTTCTTTCTGCGCCATCGTTGACGTGAACCCGGCGCGGGGAAAGCATCGCGCGCATTCCCGTGCCGTGCCATGCCGCTTGGAGATAGGCATGCGCTGTCCGATGGTGGGCAAAGCAGAGGGTATGGATATGGAACTGATTATTGCACTGATCTCGGGCGCGGTGGGTGGCAACGTCGCAGGCGGACTGGTCAAGAACATCAACCAAGGCACATTGATCAACTCGCTTTCGGGCATCGTCGGCGGTGGCCTTGGGGCCACGATTCTCGGCATGCTGGGCGCACCCGATCTGGCAGGGGCATCGGGGGATGCTGGCGGTCTGGATATCGGCGCGATCATCGGTCAGGTCGCAGCGGGCGGCGCCGGTGGCGGCGTGGTTCTTGCGATCGTCAGCGCTGTACGCGGCATGATTGCCAAGTAAAACGCGTGCCCGGGGCGGCAATTTCGCCCCGGGGACCGGATCGCGGCGCGACGCGCTTGCAAGCTGTCCTCCTCTTGCCTAATCACGAGGTAATCACGTCTGAGGGGGACCCATGTTCGTCAACGATCCCAAGACGCTTGTCTCGACCGAGTGGCTGGCGCAGCATCTCAATGACCCCGATCTGCGGGTGCTCGACGCAAGCTGGTACTTGCCCGATATGGGCCGGGACGCGCGCGCGGAATACACTGCGGGTCACATCCCCGGTGCCCGCTTTTTCGACATTGATGAGATTTCGGACGCCCGGTCGGATCTGCCGCACATGGCACCGCCAGCCGAAAAGTTCATGTCGCGCCTGCGCGCCATGGGGGTCGGCGACGGCCATCAGGTTGTGGTCTACGACGGCGCCGGAATCCTGTCCTCTGCACGGGTCTGGTGGCTGTTCAAACTGATGGGCAAGGACGACATCGCCGTGCTGGACGGCGGCTTTGCCAAATGGCAGGCCGAGGGCCGCGCGGTCGAGGACATGGACCCGATCGTGCGCGACCGTCACATGACCGTCCGCCGTCAGGCCCACCTTGTGCGCGACGTCACACAGGTCTCTGCCGCGGCCAAGCTCAAGAACACCGAAGTGATCGACGCGCGCTCCCCGGCGCGTTTCGCGGGCGAGGCACCGGAACCGCGCGAGGGCCTGCGCGCCGGCCATATCCCCGGATCGAAAAACGTCTACTACCGCGACCTGCTGACCGAGGCAGGCACGCTGCGGGATAATGACGCCCTGCGCGCCGTGTTTGAGGCCGCAGGCGTCGACCTGTCGAAGCCGGCGATCACCACCTGCGGATCGGGCGTGACGGCGGCGATCCTCAGCCTTGCGATGGAACGCATCGGCAAGACAGACCATTCACTTTATGACGGCTCGTGGTCGGAGTGGGGCGCATTCGCAACGCTGCCCGTCGCCACGGGACCCGCCGACTGACCGGAGAAAGACATGTTCGAGACGATCAAGGAACAACCCGCCGACAAGATCCTGATGCTGATGCAGTCCTTTCGCGAGGATCCGCGCGACAACAAGATCGACCTTGGCGTCGGCGTCTACAAGGATGCCACCGGCAATACGCCGATCATGCGCGCGATCAAATCCGCCGAACAGCAACTGTGGCAGGCGGAACAGACCAAGGCCTATACCGGCCTTGCGGGCGATCCGGGGTTTTCGGATGCGATGATCGCACTGGTGCTGGGCGATACTGTCCCGCGTGAGAACGTGGCCGCAGCTGCGACGCCGGGCGGCACCGGTGCCGTGCGGCAGGCCTTTGACATGGCGCGCATGGCCAATCCCAACGTGCGGGTGTTCGTCAGTGACCCGACATGGCCCAACCACCTGTCGATCCTCAAGTTTCTGGGGATTGAGACCGTGATGTACCGCTATTTCGATTCCGAAACAGGTGGCGTGAACTTCGACGGCATGATGGCCGACCTCGCGCAGGCGGGCAAAGGCGACATCGTGCTGCTGCACGGCTGCTGCCACAACCCGACCGGCGCGAACTTGAACGTGACCCAGTGGCAGGCGGTGATTGACCTGCTGCTGGATACCGGTGCGACTCCCATGGTCGACATCGCCTATCAGGGCTTTGGCGACGGGCTGGAAGACGACGCGCAGGGCGTGCGCAGGGTCGCCGCTCAGGTGCCTGAATGCCTGATCGCGGCGTCCTGTTCGAAAAACTTTGGCATCTACCGTGAGCGCACCGGCCTGCTGATGGCCGTGGCGCAGGACGCGGGTGCCAAAAAGCTGAACCAAGGCACGCTGGCCTATCTCAACCGGCAGAACTTTTCCTTTCCGCCCGACCATGGCGCGCGTCTGGTGACGATGGTCTTGACCGACGACGCCCTGCGCGCCGACTGGCAGGCCGAACTGGAAGAGATGCGCACCGGCATGTTGGCCCTGCGCGAACAACTGGCGGGTGAGTTGCAACGCCTGTCCGGGTCAGACCGGTTCGGGTTTCTTGCCCAGCACCGCGGCATGTTCTCACGCCTTGGGGCCAGCCCCGAGCAGGTCGAAAAACTGCGCGCGGACTCGGGCGTCTACATGGTCGGCGATTCGCGCATGAACATCGCCGGTCTGAACGCGCAGTCGGTGCCATTGCTGGCGCAGGCGATTATCAAGGCGGGCATCTGATCCAAAGGGGCGGGCCCTGCGGGGCCCGCGCTTTATATCTCGTTGGCGGCCTTTGGCCGCCGGCCTCGGGGGCTGCCTCCGGCGGGGATATTTTTAGACAGAAGAAGCTGAGGTCGTTTGGCATTTTGTAGACTCGAAGTGAGAACAAAACGGGAATATACATCCTGTCATGTTCGCCGAGCTTTGCATCACCTCGAATTTTACCTTTCTCACCGGGGCCTCGCACCCGGAGGAGTATATGGAGCGTGCGGCCCTGATGGGGTTGTCTGCCATTGCTGTGGCGGATGTGAATTCTGTCGCGGGGATTGTGCGCGCCTATAGTGCCGCGCGCGAGATTGCGCGGCAGGTGGCAGAGTTGGAGCGGTTGGAGGCAGAGGGGGGACTGATTGGTCCGCCTGCGCCGCCGGGATTGCCTGCGCCGCCGCGTGCGCCGGTGCGCAATTTACCGCGTTTGATCCCGGCGGCGCGGCTGGTGTTTGAGGAGGGGGTCGAGATGACGGCGCTGGCGGCCTCGCGCGCGGGCTGGGCGCTGTTGTGCCGGATGTTGTCGGCGGGGCGGTTGCGGTCGAAGAAGGGCGATTGCCGGTTACGTTTGTCGGATCTGCCGGAGGTCGCGGAGGGGTTGGCGTTTATTCTGCATGTGCCGCTTGCCCCGGAGGGGGGCTGGCGCGACCGGGTGGCGGCCTTGGTGCAGGTGCATCGCGGGCGGATGCATCTGGCGCTGGCGCCGCGGTATGATGGGGAGGATCGGGGGCGGTTCGATCTGCTGACGCGGTTGGCCGAGGGCTTCGGTCTGCCGACCGTGGCGACGGCGGTCCCCCTGATGCATCACGGGCGGCGGCGGCGGATGGCTGATGTGTTGAGTGCGATCCGTATTGGCACGCGGGTAGAGCGGCTGGGCCGTGCGGCACTGGCCAATGGCGAACAGAGGCTGCGGTCAGAGGCAGAGATGCGCCGTCTGTTGGGGCCGCATGAGGGGGCGGTTGACCGCGCCGCTGCATTGGCCGGGCGCTGCGGCTTTGACATCGGCTCGTTGCGTTATGAATACCCCTCCGAGATCAGTGGCGGGGAGACGGCGGGGGGGCGTCTGGCGCGTCTGGCCTATGAGGGGCTGAAATGGCGCTATCCGCAGGGGGCGCCGGAGAAGGTGCAGGCGCTGTTGAAGCATGAGCTGACCCTGATCGGCAAGCTGCACTATGAGCCCTATTTCCTCACCGTCCGCGATATCGTCGCCTTTGCCCGGTCGCGCGGGATCCTGTGTCAGGGTCGCGGGAGTGCCGCCAATTCCGTGGTCTGTTATTGTCTGGGCGTGACCTCTGTCAGCCCCGAGATCGGCACCATGGTTTTTGAGCGCTTTGTCAGTGAGGCGCGGGATGAACCGCCCGACATCGATGTCGATTTCGAACATGAGCGGCGTGAGGAGGTCATCCAGCACATCTATGAGACCTATGGCCGTCACCGCGCCGGCCTGTGCGCTACCGTCATCCACTACCGCGGCAAGCGCGCCATTCGGGAGGTCGGCACCGTCATGGGTCTGTCTCAGGACACTCTCGGCGCGCTGTCCTCGCAGCTTTGGGGCTTCTTCTCGACCAAGGGGCTGGAACACGAACGCATGCGCGAAATTGGCCTCGACCCGGACGACCGCCGCCTGCAGCTCACGATGGAGCTGATCTATGAGATCATCGGTTTCCCCCGCCACCTCAGCCAACACGTCGGCGGCTTTATCATCACCGAGGGGCGGTTGGATGAACTGGTCCCCATCGAAAACGCCGCGATGGAGGGGCGCACCGTCATCTGCTGGGACAAGGATGACATCGACGCGCTGGGCATCCTCAAGGTCGATGTCCTCAGCCTTGGCATGCTCACCTGCATCCGCAAGGCCTTTGACCTGATCGCCACCCATCACGGGCCAAAGCACACGCTCGCGAGCCTGCCGCCCGAGGACCCGGAAGTTTACGACATGCTGTGCCGCGCCGACAGCGTCGGTGTCTTTCAGGTCGAATCCCGTGCGCAGATGAACTTTCTGCCCCGCATGCGGCCGCGCAACTTCTACGATTTGGTGATCGAGGTCGCCATCATCCGCCCCGGTCCGATTCAGGGCGACATGGTCCACCCCTACATCCGCCGCCGCAATGGCGAGGAGCGTATCGACTTTCCCTCTGACGAACTGGGTGAGGTGTTGGGCAAGACCCTCGGCGTGCCGCTCTTCCAAGAACAGGCCATGCAGATCGCCATCGTCGGCGCGGGCTTTACCCCCGAACAGGCCGATCGCCTGCGCCGCTCCCTTGCGACCTTCAAGAAGCACGGCAATGTCAGCGAATTCCGCAGCCTCTTCCTGCGCGGCATGGCGCACAAGGGCTATGACAGCGCCTTTGCCGAACGCTGTTTCAGTCAGATAGAGGGCTTTGGTTCGTATGGCTTCCCCGAAAGCCACGCCGCCAGCTTTGCCCTGCTGGTCTATGCCTCGGCCTGGCTGAAATGCCATCATCCGGGGATCTTTGCCTGCGCGCTGCTGAACTCCCAGCCGATGGGGTTTTACGCGCCCGCGCAGATCGTCCGCGACGCCCGCGAACATGGGGTGCGGGTGCGGCGCGTCTGCGCAAACCACAGCTATTGGAACAACGTGATGGAGCCGGACGGCAGTGGTGGGCTGGCCCTGCGCCTTGGGTTTCGCCAGATCAAGGGCCTGTCAGAGGACGACGCCGCGTGGATGGCCTCGGCGCGCGGCAATGGCTACCAATCGGTGCGCGACGTCTGGCGGCGCGCTGGGCTGCGACCGTCCGTGTTGGCGCGGCTGGCAGAGGCGGATGTCTTCGCCGACCTAAACCTGACCCGCCGCGGCGCCCTGTGGGAGGCAAAAGCCCTGATGAAAGGCGGAGAACTGCCGCTGTTTTCCCGCGACATGGACGGTGAGGCGATCTCCGAGGTTGCCGCCCACCTGCCCCAGATGACCGAGGGCGAACAGGTGGTTGAGGATTACGTCGCCATGCGCCTGACCCTGCGCGCGCACCCGGTGGCCCTGTTGCGCCACATCCTGACGCCCGAAATGGGCAAGCCACAGGTGGCCGAGGCCCGGCCCACCCCCGCCGAACTCCGATCCGACCTCGCCCGCAGCAGGCCAAGGCACCCACGGGATTTACCCAGCCCGCTGGGGCGGGGAAATTTACTCTGTTGAGGCGACTTCCGCGCTGCGAGCGCATGCAGCACAAAATCAATAGGTCCGGTGTGGGCGGATTTTATTGAAAAGCTCTTTCTTGATCGAAGTCTGAACTGCTGATTCAATTCCTGTAATCGAGGGGGGGACCGGCGATGATGGGGCCGAGGCAGGAAGCGCAACCGGCGCTGTTCTACGAGTTCTCGCTTGAGGACCATGTCCCACAGGATCATCTGCTGCGCTCCATCGACCGGTTCGTCGATCTTGGCGGCATCCGCAGGCATTTTGCGGAGTTCTACAGCCACACGGGCCGCCCCACCGTCGATCCCGACCTGCTAATCCGCATGCTCCTGGTCGGCTATTGCTTCGGCATCCGGTCGGAACGGCGGCTATGCGAAGAGGTGCATCTGAACCTGGCGTATCGTTGGTTTTGCCGTCTCGATCTGGGCGACCGTGTCCCGGACCATTCCACCTTCTCGAAGAACCGGCATGGCCGCTTCCGCGACAGCGAATTGCTGCGCCACCTGTTCGAGATGACCGTCGCACGCTGCATTGAAGAGGGATTGGTCAGCGGTCAGCGCATGGCGATTGATGCGAGCTTGATCGAGGCGGATGCCAACAAGCAGAACTCGACGTCGAAGGAGGACTGGGACGTCTCGCAGATTGATCCAGCCGATGCGCCCCGCGCCGTGCGCGAGTATCTTGACACACTGGACGAGGCCGCCTTCGGCGCCGGCAAGCCAGTGCCTCTCGTGACATTGCTTTGCAATGCACTGCCGGTAACAGACGGCAGCGCGCAAGGGACCGGCATTCTTCAGCTATTCCGACAACTACCTGATCGACACGGATCACGGCGTGATCGTCGATGTCGAGGCGACAAGATCAATCCGGCAAGCAGAACTCGGCTCGACCAAGACCATGCTGGATCGAGTGAGGACCAGGTTCGACCTGCATCCCGAACGCCTGATCGCCGACACCGCGTATGGCACCGGCTCGATGCTGGGCTGGCGGGTCGACCGCAAGATCGCCCCGCACATCCCGGTCCTCGACAAGTCTGGCCGCAGCGATGGCACCTGGAGCCGGGCGGACTTCGAGTGGGACGCCGAGAAAGACCAATACGTCTGCCCTGAGGGCCAGACACTAAAGCAGATTCGTAGGAACTATTCCGACCCGAACCGGGGCCCAACCAATGGAGGTCGGGCCAAATACCGTGCCCTGAAACTGACCTGCCAGGCCTGCCCGTCGAAACAGAAATGCTGCCCGAACGCCGATGCCAGATCCATCACCCGCGAGGAACACTAAGACGCCCGCCAAGTTGCGCGCGACATCGCCAAAACCAAGCAATACGACATCTCGATGAAGCTCCGAAAGAAGGTCGAGATGCTCGTCACACACCTCAAGCGCGTCCTCGGCCTCGGACGGCTCAGATTGCGCGGCCCATGCGGCGCAAATGACGAATTCCTGCTCGCCGCCACCGCCCAGAACCTCCGCAAATTGGCGAAGATCTTTCCTGCACCGCAGCAAACGCGCCAAGCCTGACGGAAAGGCACTCGCGCCGCTGTCGGATGCCAGGTTTCTGCGAAATCGAACGAGTGCTTTTTCGCATAACCGGCGGATTTTGTTGAAAAAGTCGGCCTGAGAACGTGTTTTGGGCTGCCCTCATCCTCGAGTGTCACCGTTTGGTTCGGGCAATCGCCCGTCGCGCCGCCTTTTGGCGTTTATCTGGCCGCTTAGATCATGCCGCGGCCTCCGAGTTGGCGCACTGCTGCCGCAGCTTCGCGAGTTTTCGGAGGTTCTGGGCGATGGCGGCGAGCAGGAATTCGTCCTTGGCGCCATTGGGGCCGCGCAGGCGTAGCCGGTTTAGGCCGAGGATGCGCTTCAGATGGGCGAAGAGCATCTCTACTTTCTTCCGCTTGTCTCGGGATACCTTGTAGGCCTTGGTCTTGCGGCATTCGCGGGCGAACTCGCGTGCTTCCTCGTGGGGTTCTCGGGTGACGTATCGGGCCTCCGCTTTCGGGCAGCAGATTTCTTTGGATGGACAGGCTTGGCATGTCGCCTTCAAGGCACGATATTTCTTCCGCCCTCCGGTGTCCTGCCCCCGGTTCGGATCGGAGTAGTTCCGGCGATATTGCTTGAGGGCGTGACCCTCGGGGCAGATGTATTGATCATTCGCCTCGTCCCATTCGAAGTCGGACCTGGACCAGGTGCCATCGGTCCGCTCTGATTTGTCGATGACAGGGATGAAGGGGATGATGCTGCGCTTCTCGACCAGCCATCCAAGGTTCTCGGCATTGCCGTAGGCGGTGTCCACTGCCCGGCAGTGCATCGCGCAGCGATGTCACGAGAGGGGCAGTCAGCCAATCCGGTCTGATCCCGAACCGTTTCTCGGTTCTGTCGAGCATCGTGCGCGACGCCCCAACCTCAGCCTGCCGGATTGCCCGTGTCGCCTCAACATCCATGATGACCGAGCTCTTGGTGTCGATCAGGTAGTTGGTCGCATAGGCAAAATACGGGCGGCTTTCCTAGGCGCGGGTCCATTGCGCAGCCGGATCGGACCTGGTCACGACTTCGGCTGGACCGGTGATGCGGCTCCGAAGGCGGCATCGTCGAGTGTTTCCAGATATTCGCGTGCCGCCCGGTTTCCGGCCTCGCGCGCGACCTCCGGGCTCCAGTCTTCGGCCGCAATAGACCGGACCTTATTGGCGTCAGCCGGGATCAGGCTTGCGTCGACGGCCAATCCTTCACCCGCGACCAGATCCTCTCTCAGGCAGCGTTCGACAGTTGCCTCGAATACCTTCCGGAGCAGATCACTGTCACGGAACTTGCCATGACGATACCGGGAAAAGGTCGAATGATCCGGCACCTTCCCTTCCAGACCCAAACGGCAAAACCAGCGGTATGCAAGGTTCAGATGGACCTCATCGCAAAGGCGCCGCTCTGAACGGATTCCCATGACATAACCGATGACCAGCATCCGGATGATCAGCTCAGGATCGATCGAGGGACGCCCCATGTGGCTGTAGAACGGGCGCACGACTTCCCGCATGCCATCCACGTCGAGGAACCGGTCGATCTCGCGAAGCATATGACCGGAAGGAACATGACGCTCCAGATCGAAGACATAGAACAACTGTGCCGGTGCCGTTTGGATGCCCATCATGACGAAATCCTCCAATCCCCTCATAATCCAGTGAATCAAAGGACTTGCCGCACTGCAACAAAGACTTTTTCAACAGCATCGGCGGGAGGCAGTCATTCGCTGCGACTGAAAACTACTTTGGGCAACTCGAAGAAAGTGGACGTACGGGATTGCACCGCCGGAGCGTCGTGCGTAACGAGGCGCTTCGCGTGTTGAAATACCTTGGCCGCGCCATCTGGCGAAGCTGGAGCGGATTCCACCGTCAAAGCCGCGTCGAAGCGAAGCGAAGATGTACTGTATGAGACTGCCGGGTCAATTCCATCATCGAATTGACGGAGAAAATTAGCCACTTCCATTGTTTCACGATCACCCGTCAAAAACCTGGCAATACCGTCAGGAAATCTGAACGGGTCACGTGACAGTACCGAACATAGAGCTTGTTTTGGACAGATCGCAATTAGCTTTGCGACCTGTCGTTTTATAGGGGAACTTTATTTGGCGGCGTCTTTGGCGGCACGCCATGCTGCCAAGACGTCTTCACGGTTCTCGGCTGCCTCAAGCTGATCGAAATCATGGACTTTAATATCCGCTATGGCTGGCAGCCCGGCGATTTCCGTGACGTCGACATCGATGCTGACAGGACGGCGGAAAGTGGCGCGGAACACGTGCTCTTGCAGACCAGGAGAGGCAAGCAGATCCATCATTTTTGCAGCGCCTTCGGAATTGGGTGCGCCGGCTATCATGCCCATGCCTTCGGGTGACAGATAGGTGCCCTCGGTCGGGTAAACCAATTTGATCTCGTCTTGACCGCCGTCAACATACGCATATGCCGAATATTCCATTGTAATCCCGACAGGGAATTCGCCCGCCGCCACGCTTTTGTAAACCTGGCTGGAGCTGTTGGTGATCACCGCCACTTTTGCCAGCGCATCCAATCCATCCTGACCAAAAGTTTGATACAAGCCATAAACCTGCGCATAGGCCGACGAGGATTTTTCAGGGTCGCCCATGATCAGCTTGCCTTCCCACTTCGGATCAAAGACGTCGCTCCATGTTTCGGGCGCTTCCAGACCGCGTAATTGACGTTCGTTGACCATCAGGACCATTACGTGCGTGTTGGTGCCAGTCCATAGGCCGTCAGGGCCAACCATCGTTTTCGGAAGGGTGTTGGTCGCCTCTGAATTGTGGGGCTGAAAAAGATCGGAGTAAGCGCCAAGCGTCGCAAAACCCGCACTCCAGAAAATATCGCCTTGAGCACTGCCAACTTCAGCCTGAATTCTCTGCATAAGTGCGCCAGTGTTGCCCGCGACCACGGTCACCTCCAAATCAGGCATGTTTTCCGATACATAGTCCATCACGGCTTCAACTGTGGAAGAGTTGTTACCGGAGTAAACAACCACATCATCCGCCTTGGCCGGTTCGGCAATGGCCAACGTCGCCACGACTGCGGTCGTTGTCAGGGATTTATAGAACATTTTGGTATTCCTAAGCTTGAGTTGAGGGAAACTGGTCATTGGCAGGTGCCGAACAAATCGATCTTGAAAACGCGCATGACGATGGTCAGCGGCAAAAAGATCGAAACGATTAGGATAGCGCTGTAGGCCGAGGCCGGACCGAAGTAGCCACCGTTAAGTTGCTGAAAAATCTGAATCGGCATGGTCGAAAGTCCGGCGCTGTATAGGACGATGGTTGCGCTTAGCTCGGACAGTGTGGTGACCCACATAAAGATCGCCCCGCTGATAATCGCGGGCGTCATGATGGGTAGGACGACCTGGAAGAAGCTGCGTAGAGGGGCAACGCCGAGGTTTATCGAAGCCTCTTCGATATTGTCGCGAATAGCGTGAACCGAGCCCGACATTGTGCGGATGCCATAGGGCACCCGACGCACAAAATAGGCCATGGCCATGATGAACCACGTACCAGTCATGGCAAAGGGTCCAGTGTTGTAGGCCGCCACCAGCGCAATACCCAGAACGGTGCCCGCCACGACCAATGGCAACACGGCTGCAAAATCAAGGATGATTGTTAGGGCAGACCGTTTTTTTACTAGCACATAGCTGGCGATCACCGAAAAGACTGTTCCGACGAGAGTCGCTATGCTGGACAAGATCAGCGAGTTATAGAGTGCCTCTGGCGTAAAAATGATTGCCCGACGCAGGTTTTCGACGCTGAAAGTGCCCCAATGTAGCACCGGGCCTTTGCTGTGGGTGAATGCAGCTACGGTGACGATTATAATGGGCAGAAGAGACACCAAGACGAAACACAACAAGCCGCCGCTAACCATGCGACCCTTTGCAAGAGGTAGCTTGACGGGCTGGGGTGCGCGGCCGCTCTCCATTTGATAGACACGGTGTTCGACGTAGACCTTTTGCAACAAAAGCACGCTGGCGGCGATGAGGACCAGCATCACCGACATCGTTGACTGCATAAGCGGGTCGCTGCCCAACTCGCTTACAAAGGTGTTGTAGGCCGTTACCGATAGGATTGGCACGCGGGGTGCAATTATTGCAGGGATGCCGAAATTGTCGATGGACATGGAGAAAACCACCATCGCGGTGACCAAAACGGCGGGTGCAAGCACTGGAATGGTCACAGTCATGTAGCTGCGCAGCGGGGAAGAACCCAGATTTTGCGCTGCTTGTTCTAGACTGCTATCGATCGATTTGAAGGCCGCAATAACCATCAAATAGGCAAAGGCGTAATGCTGGATGATCATCACAAAGATAAGACCGGTCCAGCCGTAAAACCTGGGCGTATTGATATCAAAAACATCCCAGATGAAATTGGTCACAATTCCATTGTTACCAAACACCATTAACCACGATTGAACAGCGATTACATCGGGGAGAACCAGTGTCGCCAGTGGAAGAAGGCCAATCAGCGACTTGAGAGGAAAGTCAAACCGCGCCACGGCGAAAGCGGTCCCAACTCCCAAGATCAACGCCCCAATCGTGGTGATCGCCCCCAACAAAAGAGTGTTGATCAGCGCGTCAACCAAGTCTGGCGTCGCAAAGAAGGTCCGATACCCTTCAAGGCTAAAACCGCCTTCGTTCGGGGAGGTAACACTTGCGGTGAAAAGCGAGGAAAGTGGGTACAAAATTGCGAAAATCAGGACGGACAGAGCGATTAAAGTGGCATAGGTCCAGATAGATATGCGGGAAAGGCGTTGCATATCAGACGTCCCTCACCAAGCAGCACTGTTCGGAAAAATCGATTGATACGGTAGCACCGTTCGCGAATTGCGGGGAGTTAAACCCGGTTGTCTGCGTGACCTTCAAATGTTCCCCTGTCGGCAGGGCGACCTGATAACTGGTTTGCCCCCCCAGAAAGACCACGGCTGTAACTGTCCCGTTGATTGTGTCGGACCCGGCATTTGACAGCGACGCCTCTTGGTGGTGAACGCAAAGTTTCACAGGCTCGCCTGGGCGGCATCCGTTGGCCGCAACCCGAAACTCAGATCCCAGGATTAGACAAGTCGCCGTTTCGTTCTGAACGTCTTTGACGTCTACGGCCAGCAGGTTGGCTCCGCCCACGAACGCAGCCGTATAGCTCGTTCGTGGGCGATGATGCAAATCGTGGGGCGTGGACAGTTGCTCGATTTGACCGTTGCGCATGAGGGCAATCTGATCTGACATAGACAAGGCTTCGTCTTGGTCATGGGTCACAAATATCGTGGTTACCCCGACCTCGCGTTGGATCTCACTTAGAAACAGCCGCATTTCCTGACGCAGGTTCGCATCAAGCGCCGAGAGCGGTTCGTCCATCAAAAGAACATCCGGCTCAATCACCAAAGCACGTGCCAAGGCCACGCGTTGACGCTGTCCACCACTGAGTTCGCTGGTCGCGCGATTGGCAAATTTACTCAGCCCCATCCGGCCCAGATAGGTTGTCACCTTGGCGGAAATATCCGCTTCGTTGACCTTGCGCGCCCGCAGCCCATAAGCAACGTTGTCAAAGACATTTTGATGTGGAAACAGCGCATAGTCTTGAAACACCAATCCTGTATTGCGCTTGTGCGGCACAACATGGGTCATGTCCCGCGCGCCAAAGCGCACTGTGCCGCTGTCGGGCCTGATAAACCCGGCGATCGCACGCAAAAGCGTCGATTTCCCACAGCCACTAGGGCCAAGAAGCGTGAAAAAACCACCCGAAGAAATGCTCAGCGATAGGTTTTCCAAAACCGCCACCGGGCCAAATGAAACAGAAACATCTTCGAAATCGACTTGAGTCACTATCGCCTAATCCAATCCTTCAAACGTCCGATGCGGAGCTCGTAAGGTTGCGTTCTTCCTAAGCTCGCTTTGTAACACTAACGCTTCACTGATCGCTAAATTCGATGAATAAAGGGGCTGCTGATCATGTATCAGAAGCCATGGACCAAAAAGATTCGCCCCTCCCGCTCAACGCTCTGCGCGTGTATGTAGCCATTGTGCGGGAGTTGAGTATCACCAAGGCGGCCAAGACGATTGGCTCGACGCAAAGCTCGGTCAGCCGCCACCTTGCCGTGCTTGAACAGTATGTCGGGGATAAATTGGTCGAGCGCGTGGACCGCAATATACGGTTGACTAAGCTGGGTTATGTATTGGCGGAATCCGTAACCGAGCCACTCGAGATGGTCACATTTTCAGTCAACCGTATGCGCCGCAGGTACACCCGCGAACGGCGCATCACTGTCAGGACGTCGCTTCCGACGTTGACGAGCCTGTTTATTGTCCCGCGACTGCCCGATTTTTTCGGGAATATGGGGTGATTGTTGACATATACACATCGTTAACACCGGCCGAACCGGCGCAGAGATATGATGTGCTTTTGACCCGCGACCTTGTCTTGGATACCCCATCGGATGAATGGAAATTGGCGAATGAATTCATCGTGTGCGCAGGGTGCCCCGAGCGTATAGAAACCCTTGGACAAGTGGTGATCCGTTCCAAGCCAATCTTCACTGCAAGCTCCCGTCCAGACCTTGTTTCGCGTTTTGCAAAGCACATCTGAATTGGTGACGCGGATATGTCTTTGGGTGCGGTGTTTGATCACCACAATCTGACGGTGCCCGCTGCATTGCTGGTCTGGCGCTTTATGTCGGACCACAACTTTATGTGCAGGATGCGATGACCGGGGGGACTTGATAGTTGTGCCTGTTTGTCGATTTTAAACCGAAATGCAGTATCGTGCCATATCCCGGGACTCGAGCCCTAATGTCGCCTTTGCGCGCGAATTCTGTAAATGGCTTGCGCGAACCTGCAAGGAAGTCAGCTCGACCAGCTAATGCCTATTTGAGATAGAAGTGACACGAGAGCTGAGAATATCGCCCGGGCCATGAATTCTTCAAAAACCTGATCGATTGATGCCGTCTGCGAGATGCTTGTCGTGGTGCTTTGGCTAGGTCGTGTTGACAAATGACGAACCCAAAGCCGGATTGACGTGATGTCGATGAAGCCTAGGCCGTGTTGCCAAAAGGGATTCACAGTGTGGCGTTGACGTGATTCAAGCTGGTATCTGCTATGGAGACCAGCGTGGCACGAGACCTGATGACGGACGACGAGTGGGCGTTCTTTGAGCATTTCATCCTTGCTGCACGTGCCCCGAACGGACGTAAGCCAACCAATCATCGCATTGTTCTGGATGGGATTTTCTGGATCGCCCGGACCGGATCGCCGTGGCGGGACCTGCCGGAAGAATTCGGCAAATGGCCGAGCGTCTACAGGCAATTCCGACGTTGGACACTTTCAGGCCTGTGAGAGGACATTCTCGAGGGCCTGAACCATTGTGGAGCGGTGCCGGACGCCCTCCAAATGGTCGACAGCACCGTAATCCGCGCTCACCATCAGGCAGCGGGCGCTAAAGGGCGACTCCGCGACAGGGTTTTGGCCGCTCAAGAGGTGGGTTCACGACCAAAATCCACCTCCGCGTCAACGCGGCAGGACTGCCAATGAGGTCTGAAATAACACCGGGTCAAACATCCGATTATCTTGGCTTTGACATGGTCATGGCGGACAACCTGCCTGAGCCGGCGGCTCTTCTGGTGGATCGCGGCTATGACGCTGATCGCATTCGCAAAACTATGGAAAAGCGCAATATCCTGCCTCAGATCCCCATGCGGAAATCGCGCAGAATGCGGGTCGGAGTGGATCACTCGCTCTACCAGCTTCGCAACATGGTTGAACGGTGCTTCAATAAGATGAAGAACGCCCGCCGTGTCGCAACCCGTTACGACAAAACCGCCGAGAGGTTCCTCGGATTCATCGACATAACGTCGATCCGGCTTTGGGTGCGTCATTTGTCAACATGACCTAGATACGACAGATGCCCCAAGGCTTTCTTCTCTGCCATCGCTCTTGCCGCGACCGTCGTCTATTGGCTATGAGTCCTGAGCCTAATGAGGAAACACTGGAGATCTGGGCTGTCCATTGCCCGGCAGGCGATTTGCATAGCAAATCTGCCGAAAGGGGAGATCACCGGGCGCCATATCGGTGACGCACCTGTCCTGCCCGATCTGCTCAACCAGATGCCACTTGACGAAGAGATTGGCTTGGTTACCGCCGACGGCGCCTACGATACCCGCAAGTGCCATGATGCGATCGCCAACGGCGGTGCCCATTCCGTCATCCCGGCCCGCAAGAACGCGAAGCCCTGGACGACCATCACCGCCGGAGCGTTCGCCATGGCTCTTGAACCGATGGCGACCCAAGGCTCACCGCGAAACGACGTGCTGCGCGCGGCGCAATACCTTGGAAATACCTTGGCTGCGCGCTCTGCCGACGATGGAGCGGGTACCACCGCCGGAGCCGCGTCGAGACGAAACCTCTCGGGACATTGCTCCGCAATGCCCTGTCGGTCAGCGGATGCATTGTGTGAAACTGCTGGGCCAGCAGCTCATGGCAGGGGACTTCGACCGTCAGGTTGCCGAGATCCAGGTTCGCAGCGCCGTCTTGAACGGCGACACCGAGCTCGGCAATCCCGTCACTGTGGCCGTAGGTCCGTCCGGAGAAGGGGAAACCTCGGCGTTCAGCCGAATTGTGCAACGGAGTCCGGTTCCTCTGGTACTTGCTGTGGACGGCGCATTATTCCTTGTCGGTGACGTTTTCCTTGAAAGCCTTGGCAAAGTCGGCCTGCTTGTCCGCCCCTGCCTCGGTCTGGAACTGCGATCTCCACTCGGAATAAGGCATGCCGTAATAGATCTCGCGGGCCTCTTCCTTGCCCATCTCGATGCCCTTTTCATTCGCCGCTTCCATATACCAACGGCTAAGGCAATTGCGGCAGAACCCGCCAAGGTTCATCAGGTCAATGTTCTGCACGTCTGCGCGATCTTCCATCAGGTGCTTGCGCAGCCGACGAAAGGCGGCGGCCTCGATCTCGATGCGTGTCTGATCGTCCATATTGGTATCTCCTTGTCAGTCTTTGGCGGCGGCCAAGGCCATTTCCAGAAGCGGGGCCAGTCGCACCGCCCAATGTCGTTGGCCCACCTCGTCCTCTATCAGGTCGTTACGGACCTCGATCAACGTATTGTGCCGCCCAGCCCCCAGCGCGTGCCTGTCGATGGCATCACCGGGCAGGTGGCCGGGGTAAGGTTCATTCCGTCCCACCACCAGATCGGGTTCTGCCTCCAGCAAGTCAATCAGCGGATCGGACAGCCGCGAATCCCACGATGAATGTAGAATACCCACATCCCAAGGCCGCGCCGGGCGGCCATGCAGTTGCGGTGTGAACGAATGGATGGCGACGATGGCAACATCCTCGCGCCGCGCCACCATCCGCGCAAGATCGGTGTCATATGGGCGGTAATAGGCGGCAACTCGGCGCGCCTTTTCGGCAGCATCAGCGTATCGGTTGCCGGGAATGACAGAGCCGTCATACAACTTCATCAACAGGGTCGGATCGTCCTCGCCCCGGTTTGGGTCGATCACCAGTCGAGAGAAGTTGGATAACACAACCGGCGCATCCAGCAGTGCGCCCAGTTCGATGGACACCCCAGCGGCACCTACGTCATAGGCGATATGGCGCGCCATATCCGACACCGGCAGACCCAGAGAGCCGCCCAGATCAGGCGGCACCGTGTTCGCGGCGTGGTCACAGGTTATCAGAATTCGGCTGGAGCGGCTTTCGCCTATGATCCGGGAAGGGGAATATGTCATGGTCTCATCATTGCTGTCCCGTTACATATATGTCAGTTGCGCGGCGAAGGGAAATACGAGATAACGCGCGGTGATAGCGTTAACGCCGCAATTGCATGCGCCAAGCTCCGTTCGGGACGGCGCGCCGCCGCCACAGCCCAAGGGGCAGGAGAGACTGAGATGAAACGCGACCGCAACGTCAAGATCGTGGCCACGCTGGGGCCCGCCTCCAACACTTATGAGATGATCCGGGCGTTGCATGAGGCTGGGGCGGATGTGTTTCGCCTGAACATGAGCCACGGCACCCACGAGGAAATCGAGGAACGCCACGCAATGATCCGGCAGGTCGAAAAGGACCTGGACAGCCCGATCGGCATTCTGGCCGACCTTCAAGGACCGAAACTGCGTGTGGGCGAATTTGCCAACGGGTCAGAGGAACTGGAATGGGGGCAGAAATTCCGCCTCGATCTGGACCCGGCTCCGGGCGATCTGAACCGTGTTCGGCTGCCCCACCCCGAGATTTTCGCCGCCTTGAACGGGGGCGCGAGCCTGCTGGTCAATGACGGCAAGATTCGCTTGCGAGTCACCGACTGCGGCAAGGATCATGCCAATTGCACGGTCGAGGCGGGCGGCACTATTTCCAACCGCAAGGGCGTGAACGTGCCCGACGTTGTGCTGCCGCTGGCCGCACTGTCGGAAAAGGATCGGCGCGATCTGGAATTCGCCTGCGCGCTGGGCATTGACTGGCTGGCACTGTCCTTTGTGCAGCGGGTCGAGGACGTCGAAGAGGCACGTCGACTGGTCTGGGGCCGGGCGGCGATCATCTCGAAAATCGAAAAGCCATCGGCTGTCGACTGTTTCGATGAGATCCTCGCTGTTTCTGACGGTATTATGGTCGCGCGGGGCGATCTGGGCGTGGAACTGCCCGTTCAGGCGGTGCCGCCGATCCAGAAACGTCTGGTGCGCAAGTGTCGCGCTGCGGCCAAGCCGGTGATCGTGGCCACCCAGATGTTGGAATCGATGATCGAATCGCCGATGCCCACGCGGGCCGAGGTATCGGATGTGTCTGGCGCGATCTATGAGGGCGCCGATGCCATCATGCTGTCGGCGGAATCGGCGGCCGGTCTGTACCCGATCGAAGCGGTGCAGACGATGAACAACGTCGCGGTGTCGGTCGAAAGCGATCCGACCTACCGTGAAGTCATCGAAGCCTCGCGCTCTGCCGAGCGCAAATCGGTGGCGGACGGGATTGTGGCCGCGGCGCGTGAAATCGCCGAGACGACTGACGTCAAGGTGATCTGCTGCTTTACCTCGTCGGGCACCACGGCGGCGCTGGTGGCGCGGGAACGTCCCCGCGTGCCGATCATCGCGATGACCCCGATGAGGGGCGCTGCGCGACGGCTGTCACTGACTTGGGGCACGCAATGCGTGATGACGGGGGAGCTGGAGCGGTTCAAGCAGGCGGTGGTCAACGCCGCGCGCGCCGCCCGCGCCGAAGGTTATGCCGACGAGAACGATCAGATCGTGCTTACTGCGGGCGTGCCCTTTAATCAGCCGGGCAGTACGAACATTCTGCGTGTGGCCCCCTGCAACGAGCGTTTGATTTTCTCGACCGATCCTGAATAAGTTTGGCGTCGGAAGGGGCGCTGGATGCAATCGGATGTGATGCTTGTGGCCGGGATGGGGCTGGTGGTTCTATCCCTGCCGGCGATCCTGTCGGCTTGGGCGGACAGGCGCGCGCCCCGCGTTGGCACGCTCTTGCTGCTCGGCGGGGGCGGCCTGATCCTCTGGACACTGAGCCGGGCCAAGGGCGCGTATTCCTGGGCTGACATTCCGGATGTCTTTTACGGCGTGATCGGGCAGATCGTGAACTGAACCCGGTTTATCGCGTCGCCAATGCGGCGTTGCGGGACGGACGGTGCAAATGGTCCGATCTGGTGTCAGCAATCCTCTTGCAAATGTGTTCCTGTCCTTCTATAGCACGCCCTCCAACCGCGCGTCCGGCCGTTAGAGGCATGCCGAGTCGCGCTAAAAAATGGAGATCGAAATGCCCAAGATGAAGACAAAGTCGAGCGCCAAAAAGCGCTTCAAGGTGACAGCCACCGGCAAGGTGCTGACGGCGCAGGCCGGCAAGCGCCACGGTATGATCAAGCGCACCAAAAAATTCATCCGCGACGCGCGCGGCACCACAACCATGAGCAAGCCTGACGCCAAGATCGTCAAGCAGTTCATGCCTTACGACCGCTGATAGGAGACTGAGAGATGCCCCGTACCAAAGGCGGAACCGTCACCCACGCGCGTCACAAGAAGGTCGTTGACCAGGCCAAAGGTTATTATGGCCGCCGCAAGAACACCTTCAAGGTGGCAGCGCAGGCCGTCGATAAGGCCAACCAGTACAAGACCCGCGACCGCAAGAACCGTAAGCGCAACTTCCGCGCGCTCTGGATTCAGCGGATTAACGCCGCTGTGCGCGCCCACGACGAATCGCTGACATATTCGCGCTTCATCAACGGCCTGACGCTGGCCGGGATCGAAGTAGACCGCAAGGTTCTGGCCGATCTGGCTGTGCATGAGCCCGCCGCGTTCGCCGCGATTGTGGACCAAGCCAAAGGCGCGCTGCCGGCTTCTGCCGACGCGTAGTCTTCGCCCGACACGGTCGTCGCTGACGGCCGGATTGGACAACGATATACAAAGGCCCCGATGTGATCATCGGGGCCTTTTGTCGTTTTGACAGAAAAGACAGGGGCGGGACTGCGGGGCCGTTTTCATGGGCACGCCCGCCGCGTTTGTGGTGAACTTGGGTGTTTTCGCCGTTTCAAAGGGTTGACCAGCTAGGTCGAATATTTTTAATTTTCGGAAAATTATCAAACGGCACTTCATTCACATCTCAATCCATCAACCGAAAAAATAGGAAGAACACATATGTCCGCTACTTTTTTGACTTCTTCGACTTCACTTAGTGCCACTGTGGGAGATGGCGATTTCCTCGTGGTTTTGGACGGCGTGGCCATTACAAGTCCTGCCGTCCATGCCGTGACGATGAACGACGGGCTGCAAACCACCGGGTTGGTCAACAACGGCGATATCGTTGCCGGGCAATTCGCCGTCCAAATTCTAGGCAATGACGCGCAGATCACAAACAACGGCGCGATCTGGGCGCATGATGATGTATTCAAGGTTGAGGCAGATGCCGATACAACTGATGTGTCCATCGTCAACCATGGAACAATCGGAACGTTCAATGACTTTGGCGTGTTCCTCGACATTGACGGTCAGGCTGGCAGCGTAAACTATTCGATCGTCAACACGGGCTTGATTTCGACCCAGCCCGGGACCGAGCTGATCGATGAATCCACCCAATTGGGACAGACGGAAATCATCAATTCCGGCACGATCACCGGTGGCAACATCGATATGAGCGGCAGCGGCTCCGGTAGTCTGATCAACAGTGGTCTGATCCAGACGCGCTTTATCAACATGGATGCGGACAAGGGCGCCACCGTCATCAACCATGGTCAGATGATCGACACCGGCGGCGCTGACGGGAACCGCATCCTCAGCACCAGCGTGACCTTTTCGGCGACAGACCGGGTGATCAACCACGGTGAAATCACCGGCGGTATCGGGCTGAACGGCGGCGCTGACTGGTTCGAAAACGCGGGCAGCGGTTTGGTCTACGGGGACGTGCACGGCGGCACAGGCGATGACACGCTGGTTGGCGGCTCTGAAAGCGACACCCTGTATGGCGGCGATGACGACGATCTTCTTGTCGGGCGCGCAGGGGACGATTTTCTGGTCGGCGGTGTGGGCGAAGACTATATGCTGGGCGGCGATGGTGACGATGGCATGCAGGGCCAATCCGGCGCCGATGTCATGAACGGTGGCGCGGGCAACGATACGATCCTTGGCGGCAGTGGCGACGACGTGCTGGTTGGTCAGGACGGCAGCGATCAACTGGAAGGTGGCGCAGACAACGACACTATAGACGGCGGCAATGGCGATGACGTTCTGGAGGGCGGTGACGGCAATGACATTCTGCGCGGTCGTGCCGGAGAGGATAATCTGGCGGGCGGCGACGGTCTGGATCTGTTGACCGGCGGGCAGGACGCCGACAGCTTCGTTTTCCGCAGTGCCTCTCATGCAGGGATTGGGGCATCTCGGGACCAGATTCTTGATTTCGAACAGGGCGTTGACCTGATCGTCGTCTCGAGCCTGACGCCGGGCGTATTCGAATTCGTAGGTACGGCCGGATTTGCCCCCTCGGGTAACGCGGAACTGCGGCTTTATGAGACCCCAACCGGATCAACCATCGTGCAAATGGACACGGATGGGAATGGCAGCATCGACGCCGAAATCCGCGTGGCCGGTGTCACCGGTCTGACCGCTGACGATTTCGCCCTCTGAACGAAGAGCGGTCCGCCGCTGTTCGAATCAGCCGAAAAGTCGCGTCACCTAGGCTGTTATAGCGTTTCAACACCCCACTGGGGCGGCAACATCGTGAGGCCGCCCCATAGTTTTTCTCGAAGGCCTTTCACACGGGTTGGTTTGCACCCTAGTGCGGTGGCGGGCGGTTGTGATCTCGGCCCGAACCGAGCGGTTTTCTGCGGCAATGTGGAACCTCGCCCCTGATCCAAACGGGAATGGAAAGCTATCCAACCCTCATGAAGACTGCCAAGGTAGCTCTGGCCAACAATGAGGCTTTGATGTCCCCGTTCGATCCATTTCGCTATCACCCCAATCTCCGGCCTCTCATCACGCCGCCGGAGCAGTCACGGTTCAAGGAATATCATCCTGATAAGGTGCGCACCATGGCGCGTGAGCACGGCCTGCCGACTGATTGGATCATGGTCGACGCCGAACGCGATGCGGAACGCGCCGCCATCATGCAGGGCCGTTGGGGCAACGATCTCTGGGTCTTTGGCTACGGCTCGTTGATGTGGGATCCGGGGATGCGCTTTGTCGAGGTGCGCCGCGCCTGGGCGCCCGCCGTCGCGAGGCGGTTCATCCTCTGCGATACCAATGGCGGGCGTGGCACAATGGACAATCCCGGCCTGATGGCGGCGCTGGACAGCGGCGATGGCTGTCACGGCCTGGCCTTTCGACTGGCCGCTAATGATCTGGAGGCGGAGACTTTCAGCCTGTGGGCGCGTGAGCGTATCGGCTCTGCCTATCACGCGGAATTCCTGCGCGCAGACACCGCGCAGGGAGAGGTCGAGGCGCTGACATTCATGGCCAACCATGACGCACCGCAGATCCGGACGGACCTGTCCCATGATCAACAGGTCAGCATGATTGCCTCGGGCAGCGGATTTCTGGGCACCAGTCTTGCCTATATCGAGAATCTGGCCGTGCATCTGGACACGCTGAGGATCGAGGATGCCGAAGTGATGCGCCTGCTGGCCGACGTGCGGGCCCGTGCCGGGGTCTGACACCGGGTGAGGGGCATTCAAACGGTTGCAAAGCGGGCGGGGCAGGGCTAACCCCACGCGGGCAAGGCTGAGGGACGTGACATGGACGATCTGCGCGAAAAGTACATCAATCTGATTGCCGAAGCGGGCGACGAAAGCGCGCTGGAGGACCTGCGCGTCACCGCCGTGGGCAAGAAGGGCGAAATCAGCCTCAAGATGCGCGAACTGGGCAAGATGAGCCCGGAAGAGCGGCAAGTGGCCGGTCCCGCGCTGAACCGGCTCAAGGATGAGATCAACTCTGCCCTGTCGGCGAAAAAGACCGCGCTGGCGGACGTTGCACTGGATGAACGGCTGCGGACTGAATGGCTGGACGTGACCCTGCCGGTGCGGGCGCAGCGCCGGGGAACGATCCACCCGGTCAGTCAGGTCATGGATGAGGTCTCTGCCATCTTTGCCGACATGGGCTTTGCCGTCGCCGAAGGGCCGCAGATCGACAGCGACTGGTACAACTTCGACGCGCTGAACATCCCGTCGCATCACCCCGCGCGGGCCGAGATGGACACGTTTTACATGCACCGCGCCGAGGGCGACAATCGCCCGCCGCATGTGCTGCGCACCCATACCTCGCCGGTGCAGATCCGACATATGGAGAAATATGGCGCGCCTTGCCGGATCATTGCGCCGGGCCGCGTCTACCGCGCCGACTATGACCAAACGCATACCCCGATGTTTCATCAGGTCGAGGGGCTGGCCATCGATAAACATATCTCGATGGCGAACCTGAAATGGGTTCTGGAAGAGTTCTTTTCCGCGTTCTTTGAGATCGACGGCATCAAGACCCGCTTCCGCGCCTCGCACTTTCCCTTCACCGAACCGTCGGCGGAGGTGGATATTCAGTGTTCGTGGGACAACGGTCAGCTGAAGATCGGCGAAGGCGACGGCTGGCTCGAGGTTCTGGGGTCCGGCATGGTGCACCCCAAAGTGCTGTCGGCGGCGGGTGTGGACCCGAACGAATGGCAGGGCTTTGCATTCGGGATGGGCATCGACCGGATCGCGATGCTGAAATACGGCATCCCCGACCTGCGCGCGTTCTTTGACTCAGACTTGCGCTGGCTGCGGCACTACGGGTTTGCATCGCTGGATGTGCCGACGCTGCATGGTGGGTTGAGTAGGTAGTAGCTATGTCTAGTTTCGCATTGGGCTTGGGTGCTTTATTGCTTAGCCTAGTGAGCTTCCTTTCAGGGAAAGTGTTCTCGCAATCTGAGAAAGTTCTAGACCAAAAGAGAAAGGCATACGAGACATTCTTGCGAGAGTGCCCAGGACCGAATGAAGCGCATTCGAGTGTCGACATTATGTCGACGGAATTTCAAAGGGTGACAGGATTACTGACGCTCTATGCTTCTAACGATGCCTTGCAGTATTCATCTGAGTACTTCTTGAAGTTTGTCGAGGCGCAAGAGGAATTGCAGGGGGTTAGTATAACGGGCCACCCGAAGTTCGTCGAAGTCATGACGTATTACAACCGGATGGTTTGGGCGATGCGTCGCGACGTGATGGCTTGGTCAATTTTTGCTCCTGCCAAGACCTCCAGAGCCTATTCTCAAGGAGTTTTCGGCAAAGAAAAGTGATGGCCGCTTTTAATTTGATTGCGTGGATGGTGTGACCCTTCCTGACCAATCAAAATGCACGGAGTGCCGACACCGGAATAGCATCTTAATCACTTGGCACCTGTCCCTATCCACACCCTCCAATCCATGCCACTCTCCACCCCACATCAACCCCGGAGACCTGCCATGTTCCGCGCCCTGACCCTTGCTGCCCTGCTTACCACCCCCGCCTTGGCCGATGAGGTCTGGGACAGCGACATTGGGGCCTTCGTCTATGAGGCGGAAACCGACGGCGCGGCGGTGTTCTCCTTCCGCAACTTCGACGGCTATCAGGCCACCCTGGTGATCCCCGGCCTTGCGGGCAACTTTGATAATCGCGGCGTGCATGAGGCGTTCTGGATCGGAAAGGGGCCGGGGTATTGCCTTGGCTCCATGTCCTACAACGCGCAGTCCGGCAACCAGTGGGGGCGCGCGCTGTTGCAGTTTGACAAACCCAACTATCCGACCTCTTTCACGCTGCTGATGGGGGACTGTTTCGACCCGCTCAGCTATTCGGTCCGTGCCATCATCCGCTGACTGCCCACCTGGATCTCTCAACATGGCCCTGTTTTCCCATGAGAACCGCGAGCGCAACGCAGAGACGCGTCGCGTCTTTGCGGCCTTTGAGATCGCGCACACCATTGTCGATTTCATCGCCGCCTTTTGCTTTCTCATCGGGTCGATCCTGTTCTTCTGGACCGCGTGGGAAACGGTTGCGATCTGGTTCTTTGTGGTCGGGTCCGCCTGTTTCGCGCTCAAGCCCACCCTGCGGTTGGTGCGCGAATTGAAACTCGCTGCGATGGGCGACACCAAGGACTTGGCAGAGAGGTATCGCGACTGAGCGCGTGCGCCTCTTTTCACCCACGGGCCGATCCGCTAAGCACGCGCCAACAGACGCATAGGCGGGGCACGATCCGATGAAATTCACCTTCTCTTGGCTCAAAGAGCACCTCGACACCACAGCCTCGGTCGATGAGATCACCGAGGCGTTGACCGACCTTGGGCTGGAGGTCGAAGAGGTCGTCGATCCGGCCAAGGCGCTGTCCTCCTTTACGCTCGCCAAGGTGCAGGAGGCTGAGCAGCATCCCGACGCTGACCGCCTGCGCGTCTGCAAGGTCGAGACCGATGAGGGCATGAAACAGATCGTTTGCGGCGCTCCCAATGCGCGTGCGGGCATCACCGTGGTTCTGGCCAAACCGGGCGACTATGTTCCCGGCCTAGACGTGACCCTGTCGGTGGGCAACATCCGCGGCGTTGAGAGCCACGGCATGATGGCCTCGATGCGTGAGTTGGAGCTGGGTGAGGATCACGATGGCATCATCGAGTTGGCTTCGGGTGAGGTGGGGCAAAAATTCACCGACTGGCTGGCGCAGAACGATCCCTCCAAGGTCGATCCGGTGATCGAGATTGCCATCACACCCAACCGTCAGGATGCGCTGGGCATCCACGGTATCGCGCGCGATCTGGCGGCGCGGGGTTTGGGCACGCTGAAACCGTTGAAAGAGGACACGGTCAAGGGCAGCTTTCCTTGTCCGATCTCTGTCACCATCGACGCCGATACGGCGGGCGACGGTGGTTGTCACGTCTTCGCCGGGCGACTGATCAAGGGTGTGAAGAATGGACCAAGCCCGCAGTGGTTGCAGGACCGTCTGCGCGCCATTGGCCTGCGCCCCATTTCGGCCCTGGTGGATGTGACCAACTTCTTCACCTTTGACCGCAACCGCCCGCTGCACGTCTTTGATGCCGACAAGGTCAAGGGTGGCGCGCTGCGCATCCACCGCGCCCAGGCTGGTCAGACCCTGATGGGGCTGGATGAGAAGGAATACGCCTTCTCCGACGGGCAGGTTGTGATTTCGGACGCCGAGGGCATCGAATCCATCGGTGGCATCATGGGTGGACTGGCGACGGGCTGCACCGAGGAGACGGTCGATGTCTTCCTTGAGGCCGCCGTCTGGGACCGTATCCAGATCGCCCACACGGGCCGCGCGCTCAAGATCAACTCGGATGCGCGCTATCGCAACGAACGCGGCATCGACCCGGCCTACAACATGCAGGCGATGGAGGACGCGGCGCAGATGATCCTCGATCTCTGCGGCGGTGAGGCCTCCGAGGTTGTCGTCGCGGGCGCGGTGCCGGACACGGACCGCGCTTATAAGCTGGACACGGACCGCGTTGTGTCGCTGGTCGGAATGGAGATCCCCGCCGCAACTCAGCGGGCCACGCTGGAGGCGCTGGGTTTCCGCATGGAGGGCGACATGGCGCATGTGCCGTCGTGGCGCCCCGACGTGATGGGGGAGGCTGATCTGGTCGAAGAGGTCGCGCGCATCGCCTCGCTGACCAAGCTGAAGGGCACGCCGCTGCCGCGCCTGTCCGAAGGTGTGGTGCGTCCCGTCCTGTCGCCATCGCAGGTGCGAGAGCGCAGCGCGCGCCGCACTGTGGCTGCGTTGGGGTACAACGAATGTGTCACCTACAGTTTTGTCGATCAGGCTGCGGCTGCACTGTTTGGCGGGGGCGACGATGCGCATAAACTGGCCAATCCGATCAGCTCGGAAATGAGCCACATGCGGCCCTCGCTTTTACCCGGCCTGTTGCAGGCGGCGGCGCGCAATCAGGCGCGCGGTTTTTCCGATGTCGCCCTGTTCGAAGTTGGCCATGTGTTCGACGGCGGTGAGCCGGGAGAACAGCATGTGCAGGTTGCTGGTGTGCTGGTGGGCCGGACCGGACCGAAGGACGTACACGGTGCCGCGCGCGCCGTGGATCTGTTCGATGCCAAGGCGGATGCCGAAGCGGTTCTGGCGGCCATCGGCGCGCCCGCCAAGATGCAGATCCTGCGCGGCGGCGAAGGCTGGTGGCATCCGGGACGGCATGGCCGATTCTGCCTTGGCCCCAAGAAAACGCTGGGCGTCTTTGGTGAGTTACACCCCAAGGTGCTGGACGCGCTGGACATCAAGGGGCCAGCCGTGGGTTTCGTGATCTGGCCGGAACAGGTGCCGATGCCGCGTAAATCCGGTGCGACACGGGCGGCGCTGGTGCTGAATGACCTTCAGGCGGTCGAGCGTGACTTTGCCTTTGTGGTGGACGCAGAGGTCGAAGCACTGACGCTGGTCAACGCGGCGGCTGGGGCGGACAAGGTGTTGATCAATGATGTGCGCGTGTTCGATGAATTCATCGGCGGCAGTCTGGGCGAGGGCAAGAAATCCCTTGCCATCACCGTGCGCCTGCAACCGACGGACAAGACCCTGAAGGAAAAGGATATCGAGGCGGTCGCCGCCAAGATCGTCGAGAAGGTGAGTAAGGCCACTGGCGGCACCCTGCGCGGGTAAGCCTTGTAGGGCGCTAGCCGCCTTGAGCATTGGTTTTGGGGCCCCGCCGCATTGCGAGGCCCTGTCACTGTCTGGCAAACGTGCTCAGGCTAGCAGGCGACGCGCGATGACCTGCGCTTGAATCTCGGCAGCCCCTTCAAAGATGTTCAGGATGCGGGCATCGCAGAGAATGCGGCTGATGCTGTATTCCAACGCAAAGCCGTTGCCGCCGTGGATCTGCAACGCATTGTCTGCATTGGCCCAGGCGACGCGTGCGCCCAGCAGCTTGGCCATGCCGGCCTCAAGGTCGCAACGACGGCCCTCGTCCTTTTCGCGGGCCGAGAAGTAGGTCAGCTGGCGCGCGATCATGATTTCCACCGCCATCATCGCCAGTTTGCCCGACACGCGCGGGAAGGCGATCAGTGACTTGCCGAACTGCTTGCGGTCGATGGCGTATTGCATCCCGACGTCCAGTGCCGATTGCGCCACACCAATGGCGCGGGCAGCAGTCTGGATGCGGGCGGATTCGAACGTCTCCATGAGTTGCTTGAAGCCATTGCCTTCTTCGCCGCCCAGCAGGTTCTCTCCCTTGACCTTGAAGTTGTCGAAGCCGAGTTCGTATTCCTTCATGCCGCGATAACCCAGCACCTCGATCTCGCCGCCGGTCATGCCTTCGGTCGGGAACGGGTTCTCGTCCGTGCCGGGGGTCTTTTCGGCGATGAACATCGACAGGCCCTTGTAGTTGTCCGTCGAGGTGTCGGTGCGCGCCAGCAGCGTCATGATGTGTGTGCGGGCGGCGTGGGTGATCCATGTTTTGTTGCCGGTGACGCGGTAATCGCCGTTCTCATCCTTGACCGCGCGGGTGCGCAGGCTGCCAAGGTCCGATCCGGTGTTCGGCTCTGTAAAGACCGCCGTTGGTAGGGTTTCACCGCTGGCGAGGCGTGGCAGCCATTTTTCCTTTTGCGCCTGCGTGCCGCCGGCGATGACCAGTTCGGCGGCGATCTCGGACCGGGTGCCAAGACTGCCGACGCCAATATACCCGCGTGAGAGTTCCTCAGACACGACGCACATCGACGCTTTTGACAAACCCAAACCGCCGAATTCTTCGGGAATGGTCAGGCCAAAAACACCCATCTCCGACAGTTCCTCGATGATCTCCATCGGGATAAGTTCATCTTTGAGGTGCCATTCGTGGGCAAAAGGTTCGACCTTTTCGACCGCATAGCGGCGGAACTGGTCGCGGATCATTTCCAGTTCGTCGTCCAGCCCGGTGCGCCCAACTGTCACCTCGGCGCGCCGCTCCTGCATCAATTCAACTAGGCGGGCGCGGGCACCAGGGTTGTTGCCATGCTGCATGAGGTGTTCCACCTCAGTCGTTAGCATGGCGCGGCGTTCGTCCTGATTAAGCCCCATGTCCGCAAGGCGCACGATCTCGCCTTGGTTCATCTGGATGCCGCCGTGGATCTGAGACAGGTACTCGCCAAAGGCGATCTGGTGCAGCAGTTGTTCGACCTCACCAAAGGTGCCTTCGGCGTCCAGTGTCGCGGCCCAATGCTGCATCTGCCGCAACGATTCGACATAGGTGGCCAACCATGCCAGCCCATGTGCGGCGAACTGGTTCTGCTCAACCAGCGCGCCAGACACGCGGCCATCAGCTACTACAATGTCGCGCACATGGCCCCGGGCCGTTTCCAGAATCGCCTCGACAGGGGCGACGGCCGCGCCGGTAAGTGTCAGAAGATCCGGCAAAATCACGCCGTCGAGTGTCAAGTCTTGTCCGTCATGTGCCATCAAGTCAGATCCTTCTTTGGTGCGCTGGCCATGTCAGGGCGGCCCGAAGCGGGGCCAGAGCGCGTCTCTTTTCTCGGCGCGGGACGCCTGGGGGGCGGCTCCGCAGTCCCGATGGTCCTAGCTACTTTGCAGGTGCAGCGCAACAAAAATTCGCGAGGATGCTGTCCGGCGTTCATTTGTTGCGCGGGATAGAATCGACGTGCAGTCGTTGGGTCATATGCTATGACGCAATACATGCCCGGAATCCTTGCTGATCTTACTCCAGTTATCCTGCTTTGTGCTGTTGGAATTGCGATTCTTGCGGGCGCAATCAAGGGGCTTGTCGGATTCGCCATGCCGATGGTCCTTGTATCAGGGTTGGGCAGCTTGATGGCGCCTGAACTGGCTCTGGCGGGATTGATCGTACCCACCTTGGTTGCCAATGGCGTACAGGCTATGGCGCAGGGACCGAAGGCCGCACTGCAGTCGGTGAAGCGATTCCGCCTGTTTCTGGGGATTGCTTTTGTCATGTTGCTGCTGTCCGCACAGCTTGTGAGCGTTGTTCCATCCCACGTCCTGCTGTTGATGATTGGCGGGCCGATCACCGTTTTTGCGCTGCTGCAACTGGCGGGCTGGCAGCCGCGTGTGGCCGAGGGCGGGCACCAAAAGCTGGAAATCGGGATCGGCGCATTTGCCGGATTTATCGGCGGATTTTCAGGCATCTGGGGGCCGCCAACAGTGGCTTATCTGACCGCGCTGGGCACCGAAAAGCGCGATCAGATGCGCGTGCAGGGCGTGATCTATGGGCTAGGCGCGGTGGCGCTGACGCTGGCGCATATCGGCTCTGGCGTGTTGAACGCGGCCACGGTCTGGTTTTCGCTGCTGCTATTGCCCCCGGCCATGTTGGGCATGTGGGTCGGCAAGCAGGCGCAGGACAGGATCGACCAAAAGGCGTTTCGCCGCGCCACGCTGCTGGTGCTGCTGCTCGCGGGCTTGAACCTTGTGCGCCGGGCCTTACTCTGACGGCTATGATTGTCGAGGATCTTGCGGCGCGTGTGACCCGTTTGGTGGACGGCGAATTGGCGGGGTTTGCGGTGCGCGGCCGAGGCGATCGCCTGCTGCTGGAAGACTTCGCGCGCTTGCGGGTCAAACGACCCCGACCAATCACGGTGAATTTCAGCGGTGGACTGACCGGGACTTGCTACAGCGTGACCCGGTCGGACGGGGAGTATTCGGTCCTGTACATGCCGACGGCGGGGTATTTCAGCCTCTGTGTGGACAGCGTCTTTGGCCCGCTGGACATCGGCGTGCACGGTCCGGCATTGGACTGTTTCGCGTCGGTTTGACGGAAAAAGGCATCCGCGACCCGCATTTATGGAACGTACGCCGGAATGCGGCGCGGAGCGGGCCTATACCCCCGTCTTTGCGCGTCGCGAGGCGCGTAATTTGTGGACAACGTAAAGTTGACGATTTTCGCCTGTAAGTGGCAGAAGATCGGGCGGGGATCTGCGATCCCCACCCGATCAATAACAGCAGATGCTGGGCCGTTGTTCAGACCTTGCCCATCAAGACCAGTATAAGCAGTACAACGAGGATCACTCCCAAGATCCCGGAGGGGCCGTAGCCCCAGTTGGCCGAATGCCCCCAGCGCGGCAATGCGCCAATAAGCACGAGGATCAGTACGATGATCAGGATGGTGTACAGCATGGGTCAGGACCTTTCATGAATAGCAGAGAGTGGACGGGCCGTATCCTCAGAACACGTCGAACAGATACAGCAAGATAAT
Organism: Antarctobacter heliothermus; assembly: GCF_002237555.1. Taxonomy (NCBI): domain Bacteria; kingdom Pseudomonadati; phylum Pseudomonadota; class Alphaproteobacteria; order Rhodobacterales; family Roseobacteraceae; genus Antarctobacter; species Antarctobacter heliothermus. The sequence goes on from NZ_CP022540.1 coordinate 2,033,175, forward strand.
GATCGGAATCGGAATTCCGATCAGCCAGCCGATGATCCCTTTCATTGGAACCTCCACAGTTTGTGATGTTTAGTGAACGTCGCGTGGGGGCAAAGAGTTCCGCAACTTTTAAGGTTTCTGCGCCCGACGTAATGCCCCGGCCCCGCCCTAAGGGAGCTGCGTGGGCCCGACGGATGGCCGTCAGCTAGCGTGCGACATGCCTCCGCCAGTGCTGCCGCTGCATTCGCCCAAGACGGGCAGAACCAGCGGCATCACGACCGGAAACGGTAATGCGACAGCAGATGTTCGGTAGACGTTGGCCAGTGACCGGTGTGAGTAGGTTAGCGCACGAACTTCTTGAACTTCACCCGTGTCGGTTCCAGCGCATCGGCTCCCAACCTGCGCTTCTTGTCCTCTTCGTATTCCTCGAAGTTGCCCTCGAACCATTCCACATGGGCCTCACCCTCGAACGCGAGGATGTGGGTACAGATCCGGTCGAGGAAGAAACGGTCGTGCGAGATCACCACGGCGCAGCCGGCGAAATCGACCAGTGCGTCTTCCAAAGCGCGAAGGGTTTCCACGTCCAGATCGTTGGTCGGTTCGTCGAGAAGGATGACGTTGCCGCCCTCTTTCAATAGCCGCGCCATATGCACTCGGTTGCGTTCACCGCCCGAGAGCAGGCCGACCTTTTTCTGCTGGTCGCCGCCCTTGAAGTTGAAGGCCGAGCAATAGGCGCGGGAGTTCATTTCCGCATCGCCAAGCTTGATCTGTTCGGCGCCGCCAGAGATCGCCTCCCACACGGTTTCGTTGGATGACAGGTCATCGCGCGACTGGTCGACGTAGGCCAGTTGCACGGTGTCACCCAGTTCAATGCTGCCTGCATCGGGTTTGTCCTGACCGGTGATCATCTTGAACAGCGTGGACTTGCCCGCGCCGTTGGGGCCGATCACGCCGACGATACCGCCGGGCGGCAGTGAAAAGGACAGATCCTCAATCAACAGCTTGTCGCCCATGGCCTTGGTCAGATTTTCAACCTCGATCACGCGCGAGCCAAGGCGCTGGCCGTTGGGGATGATGATCTGCGCGCGGGCCAGTTTTTCCCGCTCTGACTGGTTGGCGAGGTCGTTGTAGGCGCTGATCCGGGCCTTGGATTTCGACTGGCGCGCCTTGGCACCCTGCCGCATCCAATCCAGTTCGCGTTCCAGCGTCTTTTGCTTGGCCTTGTCTTCGCGCGCTTCTTGCGCAAGGCGTTTGGCCTTTTGTTCCAGCCAGGCAGAGTAATTGCCCTCATACGGGATGCCGCGGCCGCGATCGAGTTCGAGAATCCAGCTGGTGATGTCATCCAGGAAATAGCGGTCGTGGGTGACGATCAGGATGGTGCCTTTGTATTCCATCAGGTGGTTTTGCAGCCAGGCGATGGTTTCGGCGTCAAGGTGGTTGGTCGGTTCGTCCAGCAGCAACATGTCGGGCGCTTCCAGCAGCAGCTTGCACAGCGCGACGCGGCGGGCCTCACCACCAGACAGGGTCGTGACATCGGCGTCATCGGCGGGGCAGCGGAGAGCCTCCATCGCAACGTCGATCTGGCTGTCGAGATCCCACAAGTTTTCCGCGTCGATCTGGTCCTGCAGCGCGGCCATCTCATCGGCGGTCTCGTCGGAATAGTTCATCGCCAGTTCGTTGTACTTGTCGAGGATGGCCTTTTTGGCCGCGACACCCAACATGACGTTTTCACGGACGTTCAGGGTTTCGTCCAGTTTCGGCTCCTGCGGGAGATAGCCCACCTTGGCACCCTCGGCGGCCCATGCCTCGCCAGTGAAATCCTTGTCGAGGCCGGCCATGATCTTCATCAGGGTGGATTTACCGGAACCGTTGACGCCGACGACACCGATCTTGACCCCGGGGAGAAAGTTCAGCCGGATGTTCTCAAAGCATTTCTTGCCGCCCGGATAGGTCTTGGAGACGCCATCCATGTGATAGACATACTGGTACGAGGCCATGATCCGCTCCTGCGCGCTTGTGCGTTGTTCGGCACGGAGTACCGCGTTGCCGGGACAGGTGCAATCAGAGGCGGGCGCGCGCGGCATTCTTGCGGAGGCGACCCCAACCGCGTAACGGGTGCGGGTTACTTGGGACGCAGGAGGGGGCCGCGTGCCGCCAGAGTTGGATCACGGATCAGGTGTGGACAGATGTCTGGGCGGTCAGGCCCTGCCAAAGGGCGCGCGGGTCGGGCTGCTGGGTGGGTCTTTTGATCCGCCGCATGAGGGTCATTTGCACCTGTCGCGCGAAGCACTTAAACGGTTCGATCTGGATTTGGTTGTCTGGCTGATCAGTCCGGGAAATCCACTGAAACCCAATCCTCCTGCCCCGTTGACGGACCGGATGGCGGCGGCCCGGGCGCTGGTGGATCACCCGCGCATTCTGATCAGCGATTTTGAGTCGCGGTCCGGCACGCGCTACACCGCGCAGACACTGGCAAGCCTGCAACAGCGATACCGCGATGTGCGGTTTGTCTGGCTGATGGGGGCGGACAACCTTGCACAGTTCCACCTATGGGAAAACTGGCGCGGCATTCTGGAGACTGTGCCGGTGGGCGTCCTAGCCCGTCCGGGACTGCGGATCGCGGCGCGCAGTTCGCCCACGGCGCGGATGTTTCGGGGCGCGCGCATCCCGGCAGGGGCGTCGCGTTTGCTGGGCAGGGCGGATGCGCCTGCATGGTGTTTTGTGAATATCCCGATGATGGATGTCAGCTCCAGCGCGATCCGGGCCATGGGCCGCTGGGCAACAGGGCGCAAATCGTGAACTGCTGGGGTCCAGTTGCCAGTTGCCCGCAGGTGTGGGATTCGCTTAGATCACGCGCATGACGAAAGGCTTTTCCAGACGTGCCTTCATGGGTGGGGCTGCCGGACTGGCGCTAGGCGGGGCTTTGCCCGGCTGGGCGCGCGCGCCGGACACCTCGTTGCGCCCGGTTGCGCGTGCAGATGATTTCCGCAAACGCGTGCAGCCCCCCGCCGAGGCGTTGATCGAACGCGCGGCGCTGGACGGCGACGTCAGCTTTGCCGTGGCCCGGTTGCAGGACGGCGAGGTGCTGGAGACGCATTCGCCCGACGTGGACCTGCCCCCGGCAAGTGTGGCGAAGGCTTTGACCGCTGGGTATGCACTGGATGTGCTTGGGCCCGCACATCACTTTGTGACCCGCGTGATCGCGACGGGTCCGGTGACAGACGGCGTCGTACAGGGCGATCTGGTGCTGGCGGGCGGCGGGGATCCGACGCTGGACACCGATGCCTTGGCCGATCTGGCCAAGGCGGTGAGCGCGGCGGGCGTGACTGGCGTCACCGGAGGGCTAAAGGTCTGGGGCGGGGCGCTGCCGTCGCTGCCCGGAATCGACGCCAGCCAGCCGGATCATGTGGGCTACAACCCTTCGGTGTCCGGTCTGAACCTGAACTACAATCGCGTGCATTTCGAATGGCGCCGCGCCGGAACGGACTACGCAGTCACGATGCAGGCGCGGTCCAGCGCGCATCGGCCCGATGTCCTGATGGCGCGCATGGCGCTGATTGATCGCAGCCTGCCGGTCTATACCTATGAGGATGCAGGTGGGCGCGACAACTGGACCGTGGCACGCGGTGCTTTGGGCGATGGCGGCGCGCGCTGGCTGCCGGTCAAAAAACCCGAAACCTATGCGGGTGAGGTCTTTCGGACGATGCTGGCGGCGAATGGTGTGCGTGTCAGCACGGCCAAGACAGCTGATGCGCTTCCTGCAGGAGACGTGCTGGCCAGCCATGACAGCCAACCATTACGGATTATCCTGCGTGATATGCTGAAATGGTCCACCAACCTGACGGCAGAGGCGGTGGGTCTTGCAGCAACCGTAAAACGGACCGGCGTCGTTCCAGCGTCTTTGGCCGCGTCGGCAGCCGAGATGAACGATTGGGCACGGTCGCGGCTGGGGGTGTCAGGCCTTGCGCTGGTGGATCATTCCGGGCTGGGCGATCAAAGCCGGATCAGCGCGCGTGAAATGATGGGGTGCCTGCGCGCCTTGCGGATGACCTTGGGGATCAAGCCGCTGCTCAAGGATATTCCGGTTCGGGATGACTCTTACGCCGTGGTTGAGGATCACCCGGTCAAGGTGCGGGCCAAGACGGGGACATTGAACTTTGTCAGCGGGTTGGCCGGGTTCATCGATTTGCCGGATGGCACCGAACTGGTCTTTGCGATCTTTGCCGCCGATATTCCGCGCCGTGACGCGTTGACCAAGGCGCAGCGCGACCGGCCCGACGGCGGGCGCAGTTGGAACAGCCGCGCGAAGATCCTGCAACAGGGTCTGATCGAGCGTTGGAGTGTGCTGTACGAAAGCGATCCGGTCTGAACGGTTTCTAGCCAATCACATGAACAGAATGACAAAAGGCCCCGCGTTCCTTGCGGGGCCTATGTGTTTTAGGGCAGCGCCAAGCTGCCGGGACAAGGTTTAGTTGTCGATCACGACCTTCATGTTCTTTTTGCCGACCTCTTGGGTCAGCTTGAACAGCAGGGCCGCATGTTCGGGATGCAGGCGCACACAGCCAGCAGAGGCGGGACGGCCTAGGCGGCTAATTTGATCGGTGCCGTGGATCGCATAATCCCCGTTGTAGAAGATGGCGAAAGGCATCGGCGCGTTGTTGTAGATGCTGGACCGGTGATGTTTGGACAGCCAATAGGCGTTCCACTGTCCGCGCGGCGTGATCTTGCCATTGCGGGCGGTGGACACGGGCCAGCGATAGGCAACCTGACCGTTGTAGATCACGGTCATTGTCTGCGTTGATACATCAACCTTGGCCACAAGCGGTGCGGCCATGGACATCAATGGGGTCAGGCAGAGTAGAGCCACGGCAAGCGCGGCAGCGTAAAAACGGTTCATTTGTCCCTCCAGGTAACAAGCTTGGCAGCTTCGGCTAAAAAATGCCTGAAGGGACCCTACTATGCGGTTAACCGCCGGTCAGTCGGGGATTCCCGACCTTGTGCACTCGAAGGAAAACAAGGCTTTCGGATATGGGATTTATGCAACGGTTTGATGAGAGTTTCAGCCAAACCCTGCCTCGTCAGGGCTGAAGGTGCCGCGCGCGGGCACCGCGTTCGATTGCGGCGGCGTGCAGGCGGTCCAGATTGAGCTCATAACGAATCTCTTCGAGCAGGCGCAGCTCTGCTTCGCGCAACGTGCCGTCGGCGGCGGCCACGTCACAGGCCAGTGCATATGCCGTCTCGAACAACCGTTCGGGCAGGTTGTCGCGGATCAAACCAAACAGCGCATCAAGCCCGTCTTCCTGATCGAAGAGTTCGAAAATCAGGCTGGACATGGTGCGGACACGGTCGGCATCGTAATCGGCAAAGATCGGCAGCAAGTTCACGGCGCTTTCGATCTTGATCAACTCGGCGGTGCGGACGTTCTCGTCCGAGGCCGAGACGGCGATCATCAGCGCCACAAGGCAATCCTGCGGGCTGAGCGGTTGGGTGTCGTCGGTCATCTGAGGCCTCGGGTTGTTTGCGGCGATGCAGCGCAATTTATTGACGCAGACCCCAAGGAGCAATAGGAAGCGCGCGCAACATTTCCCCAAGGAGAACTGAAATGTCCGATCTGCGCGACGCGGCGATGAGTGCTAAGGCCTGGCCGTTCGAAGAGGCGCGCCGGATCTTGAAACGGTATGAAAAAGCGCCCCCCGAAAAGGGTTATGTGCTTTTCGAGACCGGCTATGGTCCCTCGGGTTTGCCGCATATCGGTACCTTTGGTGAGGTTCTGCGGACCACCATGATCCGCCGCGCGTTTGAGACGATGTCAGACATTCCGACGCGGCTGATCTGTTTTTCGGATGATCTGGACGGGATGCGCAAGGTTCCGGGCAATGTCCCTCATCAAGAGATGTTGCAGGAGCATTTGCAAAAGCCGCTGACATCGGTGCCCGATCCGTTTGGCACGCACGACAGCTTTGGCGATCATAATAACGCGATGCTGCGGCGGTTTCTGGACACCTTCGGGTTCGACTATGAGTTCTATTCGGCAACAGAGTTCTACCGTACCGGCCAGTTCGACGAGACGCTGATGCTGGCCGCGGAACGCTATGATGACGTGATGAAGATCATGCTGAAGTCGCTGCGCGAAGAGCGCCGTCAGACCTATTCGATCTTCCTGCCGATCCACCCGGAAACCGGCCGCGTGCTGTACGTTCCGATGAAAAACGTCGATGCGGCAAAGGGCGAGATTACCTTTGACGATGAGACCGGGCGCGAATGGACGCTGCCGATCACAGGCGGCAACGTCAAGTTGCAGTGGAAGCCGGACTTTGGCGCGCGCTGGGCTGCGCTTGGCGTCGACTTTGAGATGTACGGCAAGGACCATTCGACCAACACGCCGATTTATGACGGCATCTGCCGGGCGCTGGGCGCAAGGGCGCCCGAGCATTTCACCTATGAGTTGTTCCTTGACGACAAGGGGCAGAAGATCTCCAAATCGTCGGGCAACGGCATTTCGATCGATGAGTGGCTGACCTATGCCTCGACCGAGTCGCTGTCCTTTTTCATGTTCCAAAAGCCCAAGACAGCAAAGCGGATGTACTTTGACGTCATCCCCAAGGCGATGGACGAATATCACCAGCAACTGCGTGCCTATGCGACGCAGGATCTGAAGGCGCAACTGTCGAACCCGGTCTGGCATATTCACGGCGGCGACGTGCCGGAATCGAAGATGGTTGTGCCGTTCTCGATGCTGCTGAATCTTGCCAGCGCTGCGGGAGCCGAAGACAAGGATACGCTGTGGGGCTTTATCCGTCGCTATGCGCCGGATGCCACGGCAGAGACCCATCCGGATCTGGATGCGGCGGCGGGCTATGCGGTGAAGTACTGCGAAGACTTCGTTCTGCCGAACAAGACCTTCCGCGCGCCGGATGAGAAAGAACGCGCTGCGATGTCCGATCTGGCCGCGCAGCTAAAGGCGCATGACGGGGCGACGGACGACGAGACGCTGCAATCGATGGTCTTTGCCGTCGGCAAGGCGCATGAGTTCGAGAACCTGCGCGACTGGTTCAAGGCGCTCTACGAGGTGCTGTTGGGGCAGAGCCAGGGACCGCGCTTTGGCGGGTTTATCGCGCTCTACGGCGTGGATGAAACCGTGGCCCTGATCGAAAAGGGGCTGTCAGGCGATTTGGGCTGACACCTTTGGTTTTGACCTGATCTCTTCGTGGCCTACCTTAGCGTAAGCCGCGAGGAGAGAGACATGCGCAAACTGATGATCGGGCTGGCCATGGCGGCGAGCCTTGCAGGGGCGGTCCGGGCGCAGGACGCCCTGACGCCGAACCCGCAGATCCAAGGCAGTATTCAGGGTCAGATTGACGCCTTTCAAAGCGACGATTTCGTGACTGCCTTTGAGTTTGCCAGCCCGGGCATTCGGGGCACCTTTCGCACGCCAGAGAACTTTGGCGCGATGGTGCAGCAGGGCTATCCGATGGTCTGGCGCCCGCAGGACGTGCGCTTTGGTCCGTTGCGTGAGATCGACGGCGGGCTGTGGCAGCAGGTGCTGATTCAGGACACGACGGGTCAGAGCTATATCGTGGAATACCGCATGGAGCAGGTGGGCAGCGATTGGCGGATATCGGGGGTCAAGGTGATCCCGGCACCGGGCCTGTCGACCTGACGGTGACGGGGGCGGCAGCTTCAATAGGTTTAGAAGTCGGTCCAGACGCCGATCTTGAGCCCCATGGATGCGTCTCCGGTCAATCCCCAAGTGACCCCGGTTTCCAGTTTCATCGGCCCCCGCAGTGGTAGCACAAGCGACGGCGCCACGCGCACAAACGGATCGCGCCCATCGGGCTGGCCGGTCTGGACTTGAAGGATCAGTTTACGGTCCTTGGACAGGTTGCGCCCCCATGTCATGTCCAGCTTGAAATCGGTGTGGCCCGAGTCGACATAGCTCTCGGCCACGCTGTCGATCGAGAGCCAGCCGTTCTTGAGGCCCCATCCGACGGAAAGACCGGGGCGGATGATGCGCTGGCTCGAAATGATGCCAAAACCAAACTGCGCTGACACCTGAGCGCCCTTTTCAGCTTGCCGCACAGGCCACTGGAAGAACAAGACCGTCTTCCCGCTGCCAGAGACCGAATGGCCAATGTCGGCCCCAAAGGTCAGTCGGTCGGTCAGTCCGTATTCCACATAAAGGGTCGAATAGTCATCCGTCGGGTCCTTGGACGTCCAAGTGCCCATGTCCTGCGGCCAGCCCAATCGCATCGACAGGCTGGCAAAACCGTCGCCCTGCTCGCGCGGCCATGCCCCGCCCTGCGCCGTGGAGGCGACAAGGCAGGTGAAAATGGAGCAGGCGATAAGGCGGGCGACTAGGGACATCTGTGCTGCACGGCGGCGCCTCCGTTAAGGCATTGTTTACCAAGGTAGGGGCGGATTGGTTAACGATAGGTGAAGCAATCCGCCGGAGGGGCTGGATTCCCCCCGCGCGCGCGTGCAAGGTCGGTAAAGGCGGTGTGCGGGGGATATCATGGCTGGACGGGTGATCACGGTCGCGCAGCAAAAGGGCGGCAGCGGAAAGACGACGCTGGCGGCGCATCTGGCGCTTGGCTTTCACGGTCAGGGCAAACGCGTGGCGGTGGTCGACCTTGATCCGCAGGGCAGCCTTGGCCGCTGGTTCATGACCCGGATCGAAAACGCGCCGGACAGTTGCGAGGGTCTGGAATTTGCGACCTCGTCAGCCTGGGGCATCTCCTACGAAGTGCGCAAGCTGTCGGCCTCCAATGACATTGTCATCATCGACACGCCGCCCAAGGCGGACAGCGATCTGCGTCCGGCGCTGCGGGTGGCGGATCTGGTGGTGGTGCCGGTGGCGGTCAGCCATGTGGATCTATGGGCGACCGAAGGCGTGCTGGATCTGGCCGCGCGGGAAAACTGTGCCACGCTGCTGGTGATGAACCGGACCCGCGTGGGCACGCGCCTGAATGCCGAGGTGGCAGAGGCAGCATCGCGCCTTGGGGCAGATGTGGCACGGGCGAGCCTTGGCAATCGTGTCGGCTATGCCGAGGCACTGGGGCAGGGGCGCGGCGCGCATGAGGGGATCAAGACGCCCGCCCGCGCCGAAATCGCCGCGCTGTTGCAGGAGGTGGCGGAGCGCCTTGGGACCGGGTAAAGGGGCGCCAAGGAGACGCCCGATGACCGATCTTGACGCACTTTCCCAGTTGATCCGCTCCGACGCTCAGGCGCGGGGGCAGACGATTTCCCGCCTTGGCTATTTCTGCGCGCCGTTTCGCCCGGACAGCGGCCCGCTGTCGGACAAGGTGATCAAGGTCTATCGCGGCTTGCGCGACGTCGCGGCGCTGGAGCGGCTGCACCAGTGCCATGACGATTATGTCGACGCGCTCTTGGCGGGCGATGTGCCGATGCCGCAGACAGAGTTTCACCTGCTGGATCTCGACGGGGCCAAGGTGCCGGTGATCGTGCAGGAGGCGCTGCCGGTGGACAGCCTGATGCGCCCGCTGATGCAGGACGCGCCAGTCGAGGCCACGCTGGAGATGATGGAGGCGGCAGGGCAGGTCATCGCGCGCTTTTGGCATTGGGCCGAGGCGCAGGAGGGTCGGATCGGCTTTCACCCCTCGATCCGCAACTTTGCGATCATCGACGGCGGCGCGGTGTTTTTCGACACGTTCCCGCCGCTGATCCACTACTCCCGCGAAGAGATGGGCCGGATGCTGCTGACCTTTTCGGACAAGCGGTTGATGCGCGTGATCGGGCCGCTGATGCAGCGGCGGGTGACGGGCATTCAGGACGAATGGTATTCGCCGGCAGAGACGCTGGTGGGGCTGGTCGGGTCGGCCTGCCGGTTGCGGCCTGATCATGCGGCGGCCTATCTGGATTGGGGCCGTGATTTCGTTGGCCGTGAAATGACGCCTTGGGCCGATGAGGCGCTGGCCGGGCTGAACGCACCGCCCAAACTGCCGGGCTACTGGACCGGGTTTCGCAAGCTGCTGGGCCTGCAGGGGGAGCCGAACGTCTGAGGCCAGCGTTTCGGTAGCAATCGCGCAGAATGTCGCCGTGCCTGCGCCGTGACGGCTTGGCCTTTTGTGCGTGGGGAATTACGCCTTGGACATGCCAAGCAAGACTCCGGATTTCTTTGACACGGGCGCGCTGGTGGGCGTGCTGACCACGCAGCCGCTGGACCGGGTGCTGGATTATCGCGCGCCAGAGGGCGGGTGCTGGCAAGGGGCTTATGTCGAGGTGCCGCTGGGACCGCGCAAGGTGCTGGGCGTTGTCTGGGGGCCGGGGCGCGGTGATTTCGACGCCTCGAAGATTCGCGCCGTCAACCGCGTGCTGGATGTGGCCCCGATGCGCGAAGAGATGCGGCTGTTCATCGAGAAATCCGCTGCCTACACTCTGACGCCTTTGACTGCGATGCTGCGACTGGCGACGCGGGCCCCGGGACTGGGCGATCCGCCGTCGATGCGCAAGGTGTACCGGCTGGGCGACGGAGAGCCGCCGCGCATGACCGATGCGCGGATGCGTGTGCTGGACGCGGCGCGTGAGATGGGCGGCCTGTCACTGACGCTGAAGGAACTGGCAGAGGCGGCGGGGGTGACCACGTCGGTGGTCAAGGGGCTGGTCAAGAGCGGCGCGATCCTTGAGGAGGACACGCCGCGCGACACTGCCTTTGCCCGGCTGGACGCCGGCTATGGCGGCAAAGAGTTGACAGCGGATCAGGCTGCTGCGGCAGAAGTTCTGCGTAAGGGGCAGCGGGCCGGACGCTATGAGACTGTGCTGCTGAAAGGCGTGACCGGGTCTGGCAAGACCGAGGTCTATCTGGAGGCCGTGGCAGAAGCGTTGCGGCAGGGACGGCAGGCGCTGGTGCTGCTGCCGGAGATCGCCCTATCGGCAGAGTTCCTGACGCGGGTCGAGGCGCGCTTTGGCGCGCGCCCCGCCGAATGGCATTCCGGTGTCACCATGACCGAACGGCGGCGGGTCTGGCGCATGGTCGGCGAAGGCAAGGCGCAGGTGGTGGTCGGCGCGCGCTCTGCACTGTTCCTGCCGTTCCAGAACCTTGGTGTGATCGTCGTCGATGAGGAACACGACACATCTTACAAGCAAGAGGATGGCGTCCTGTACAACGCCCGCGACATGGCGGTGCTGCGGGCGTCCATTTTGGGCGCGCAGGTGGTGCTGGCCTCGGCCACACCCGCGCTGGAAAGCTGGGCCAATGCGGACGCGGGCAAGTACAAGCGGCTGGTGCTGACCTCACGCTTTGGCCCTGCGGTGATGCCTCAGATGCGGGCCTTGGACATGCGGGGTGAGGATTTGCCCTCGGGGACGTGGATTTCGCCGTCATTGCAGGCGGCGGTCCGGGTGCGGATGGAAAAGGGGGAGCAGGCGCTGCTGTTTCTGAACCGGCGCGGCTATGCGCCGGTGACGCTGTGCCGGGCCTGTGGCGAACAGATTGCATGCGATCATTGTGACGCGCGCATGGTAGAGCATCGTTTTCTCAAGCGGCTGATCTGTCATCAGTGCGGCGAAAGCAAACCCGTGCCAGAGGTTTGCCCGTCCTGTCAGGTCGAGGGCAAGCTGGCCGCCGTGGGGCCGGGGGTGGAACGGCTGGCCGAAGAGGCGACGGCGAAGTTTCCGGACGCTAGGATTGCGGTGCTGTCGTCAGACCTGTTCGGGACGGCGCGTGAATTGAAAGCACAGATTGAGACGATTGCGGCGGGTGGGGCGGATATCATCATCGGCACGCAACTGGTGGCGAAGGGGCACAACTTTCCCCATCTGACGCTGGTGGGGGTGATCGACGCGGACCTTGGCCTGCAAGGGTCCGACCTGCGCGCGGCCGAGCGGACCTTTCAATTGATGCGGCAGGTGGCGGGGCGTGCGGGGCGGGCGGAAAAGCCGGGGCAGGCGCTGTTGCAGACCTTTCAGCCTGAGCATCCGGTGATCCGGGCCATTCTGGCGGGCGATGAAGAGGCGTTCTGGAAGGCCGAGGCGGATGAGCGGCGACTGGCGGGGATGCCGCCCTATGGGCGGCTGGCCGGGATCATCCTGTCCGGCGGGGATGTGGCCCGCGTCTTTGATCTGGGCAATTATCTGGCCCGCAACGATGCGGCCCTGCGGCGGGTCGATGCGGTGGTCTGGGGGCCTGCGCCCGCGCCCATCGCAAGGGTGAGGGGGCGGCATCGGGTGCGGCTGCTGGTGAAGGCCCCCAAGGGGGTGGCCCTGCAGGGGGCGCTGGCGGACTGGGCCGGACAGGTCAAGTTGACGGGCGATCTGCGCATGGCGATCGACATCGATCCGCAGAGCTTTTTCTGAGGGATCGAACCATCTGTCCACGCGTGGACAGGGTGGGTGACGTAACGTCTTCAATAACTTGCAGAGACGGTTTTACTTTTACTTTACCTTTGGCCCGCCAGCATGAGCGCGGAAATCCTGCCGCCGCCAAGGGATTTCAGCGTCATTCCATGGGGCACTTGATCAGCAGATACAGAGGGCTGCGGTGCCACATCTTGACCCGACGCTAATGGGATTTGGCCCGTTCCGCCGCTGGACAGGTGTCGCAAAGCGCGCGGCTGACGCGGATAGGCCGGGATAGTTGGCATTCCGAAGGGTGGCGCGGAACATTGCCCCGCCCAGATTTTCGTCGACGCCGCCAGTGTCGAGTTTGAGCGGCGTCAGTCAGTGCTGGAATTTGCACCGCGCCGCCTGTTCAGGTAGGGCGCGTTGATCGTGTCGGTGTTACCACTGCCTGCAAAGGCGCGAACCCAACCCCATCGCTGCGTGAAAACCCGCGGCAAAAGCCAGCGTCGGCACCAGCAGGCCCTGCGCAAGGCGGGTGGCAGGCCGGTGGTGTGACCGCGCATCGGATCACCGGTTTTCCGATATTTCCTGTCGCGGCAAGGACAAACTCCGGCATTGCAGCCACGCGGCCCAGAAATCACGCGACCAAAGCGCCACAACAAAGGGAGTTTTCCGGGGTCGCCTTGTTTGTACGCTTGGCCGTCTCTACATCGCCAGCCATGAGACGTTGGATCCCCTTTCTGAAATCCTCACCACGGGTGTCGGTTGTGCGCCTGCAAGGTGCCATCGGCGTGCCCGGCCGATCCAGTATCAGCGACCGTTCGGTCGCGGGCATGCTGGAAAAGGCCTTTAAGTCCAAACCGGACGCTGTCGCGCTGGAAATCAACTCACCCGGCGGTTCGCCGGTGCAAAGTTCCCTGATCGGGGCGCGCATCCGGCGGTTGGCAGAGGAAACCGGGGTGCCAGTGATCGCCTTTGTCGAGGACGTGGCGGCCTCTGGCGGGTATTGGATCGCCTCTGCGGCGGATGAAATTATTGCCGATCCCAGTTCGATCCTTGGGTCTATCGGGGTCATTTCATCGGGTTTTGGCGCGTCAGAGTTCCTGCAACGGCACGGCATTGAACGGCGCGTGCACACCGCTGGCAAATCCAAGAGCATGTTGGACCCGTTCCGCCCGGAAAAGCCGGAGGACGTGGCCCGCCTGACCCGGTTGCTGGAACAATTGCACGGCACGTTCATTGCCCAGATCCGGGAGCGGCGCGGTGACAAACTGACCGAGAACCCGGATCTGTTCACCGGCGAGGTCTGGATTGGGCAAGCGGCGGTGGATGAGGGGCTGGCGGATGGCATCGGCCATCTGGTGCCCGCGATGAAGGCGCGTTTTGGCGACAAGGTGCGTTTCAAACGCTTTGAGCAGCGCAAGCCGCTGATCCCGCGGCTGGGCGCGCAGGCGGTGCAGGGCACGCTGGGCGAGATCGAGGAACGCGCGGAATACGCGCGGTTTGGTCTGTCTTGATCGTCAAGATCGTCGCCCTGTTCCTGGCGTTCATCGCTGTGTTGGGGTTCTTTGGAAAATTGCGTGTGCCGGGGGCGCGGCAGTTGGGCCAGTTGCGTGACCGCGCGCGGCTGAAGGCCAAGAAATGTCCGCACTGCGGCCGGCACAAGATCGGCAAGGGGCCCTGCGACTGCCGAAAGGGGAAGACCTGAGATGGTTTACGGCTATGCGGCCCTTGGCCTAGTCATCCTGTTGCTGGCCGGTGATGCGCTGGTCAAAGGGGCGGTGAACGTCTCTTTGCGGATGGGTATCCCGGCGCTGATTGTCAGTCTGACCATTGTTGCCTTTGGCACCTCTGCGCCAGAACTGCTGATCTCTATCAAGGCGGCACTGGACAATGCGCCGGGCATCGCGCTGGGCAACGTGGTGGGGTCCAACACGGCCAACGTGCTGCTGGTGCTGGGCGTGCCCGGCCTGATCACGATCATGCACACCAGCCAATGTGATACCCGGTCCAGCTATGTCCAGATGATGGGCGCGACGCTGGTGTTTATCGCTTTGGCCTTTCGCGGTGTGTTCGACATGGTGGCGGGCATCGGCCTGCTGGCCTTGTTGGTTGTCATACTGGGCGGTCAGGTGCGCGCGGCGTTGCGCCACCGGGCGAAGGGTGACGTAGACGAAGACCTTGAAGACCCCGAGGGCGCGGACCCGGACATGCCGTGGTGGAAGATCGGGTTGTTTCTGGCGCTGGGTCTGATCGGCCTGCCGCTGGGCGCGGATCTGCTGGTCGACAGCGCCGAGGAAATCGCGCGCATGTACGGCGTGCCGGATGCGGTGATCGGCCTGACGCTGGTCGCGCTGGGCACCTCTTTGCCAGAGCTGGCGACCACGGTGATGGCGGCGATCCGCAGGCAGGCGGATGTGGCCATTGGCAACGTGATCGGGTCGAACCTGTTCAACCTGCTGGCCATCATCGGGGTTGCCTCATTGATCGCGCCGATAAGGGTCGGTCCGGGGTTCTTGCAGTTTGACCTGTGGGTCATGCTGGGTGCCTCTGCGTTGCTGATGCCCTTTGTGTTTTTCGGTCGTGACATTGGCCGTGGCTGGGGCGTGCTCTTGTCGGGCCTTTATGTGAGCTATGTCGTCATCGTATTGACCTGACGGAGGAGCACATGAGCGGAGTGGCGGGACGTGCCCTTGTGACCGGGGCGGGGCGGCGGCTGGGCCGTGCCATGGCAGAGGCATTGGCCGCGCAGGGCTATGCGGTGGCGGTGCATTACGCAGGCTCGCGCGAGGCGGCGCAGGAGGTTGTTTCAGGCATCGTGGCGCGGGGCGGGCAGGCGGTGGCCTTGCAGGCGGATCTGCTGGTCGAGGATGAGACACATGCATTGGTGGGGCGCGCGGCGCAGGCGCTGGGCGGGCCGCTGACGGTGCTGGTCAACAATGCCTCTATCTTTGAACATGACGACATCACCAGCGCCACGCGCGACAGTTGGGACCGGCACTTTGAGAGCAACCTGCGCGCGCCGTTTGTGCTAACGCAGGGGTTTGCGGCGCAGGTGCCAGAGGCGGACAGCGATGCGCAGGCAGAGCCGGTGGCGCAGGGGCTGGTGGTCAACATGATTGACCAAAGGGTCCGCAAGCTGACGCCCGAGTTCATGAGCTATACGCTGGCGAAATCCGCGCTGTGGACGCTGACCCAGACCGCAGCGCAGGCGCTGGCGCCCCGGGTGCGGGTGAATGCGATCGGACCGGGTCCGACGCTGCAGGGCGGGCGACAGGATGCCGAATCCTTTGCGCGACAGCGCGCGGCCACGGTTTTAGGGCGGGGCGTCAACCCAGAGGATATTACCGACGCGCTGCTGTTCTTCCTGAAGGCGAAGACCGTGACCGGGCAACTGTTTTGCATCGACGGTGGCCAGCATCTGGCTTGGCAAACACCGGATGTGACAGACGTCGAGTGACCTGCCGTCGGGGAAGTTTTGCACTGGTCACAAACCCTTAACAAAAGCGTTACGAAAAGATGAAGAGTCTCAATGACTTGTAAGGGTGAAGGTTTTATTTACAATGAAATCAATGGGTTGATTTGTCGCCTAAAAATTAGGCAATGCTGCGAAGTGGGCGGGAATCAAGGAAAATTTCGAACTGCCCGGAAATTGCCACCAGAGTTATCCACAGTTTCGGTGGATGCATTAACACTTGAACCGGGCTAAGCCGCGTTGCAGCAAAGGCAAGGAATCGCGCATCGGGCTGCAGGGGCGGATGGCTGTCGATCGGAACTTGGCAAGGGGGGGATTCCACCGTGGTGGCGGACGGGCACGACATCATTCAGGGCTATCTGAAAACGCTGGACAGTTCGCCCGGTGTCTACCGGATGCTGGATGACCAGAGCCGGGTGCTGTACGTCGGCAAGGCGCGCAATCTGAAGGCGCGGGTGTCGAGCTATGCCCGGCCCACGGGGCATTCGCGCCGGATCGAGCGGATGATCTCTGATACCGCGTCGATGATGTTCCTGACCACGCGCACAGAGACCGAGGCGCTGCTGCTGGAACAGAACCTGATCAAGCAGCTGAAGCCCAAGTTCAACGTGCTGCTGCGTGACGATAAGTCGTTCCCTAACATCGTTGTGACCGACCACGAGTACCCGATGATCAAGAAGCATCGCGGCGCGAAGAAGGAAAAGGGCGACTACTATGGCCCCTTCGCCAGCGCGGGTGCGGTGAACCGGGTGTTGAACCAGTTGCAGAAGGCGTTTTTGCTGCGCAACTGTTCGGACTCGATGTTCGAGACGCGCACGCGGCCCTGCCTGCAACATCAGATCAAACGCTGCAGCGCGCCCTGCGTGGGCAAGATCAGCCCGGAAGAGTATGGCGCCAGCGTTATGGACGCGCAGCGGTTCCTGTCGGGGCGGTCGACGCAGATTCAGGCGCAGTTGAAGACGCAGATGCAAGACGCCTCTGAGGCGATGGAGTTTGAGCGCGCGGCGGCGCTGCGCGACCGCATCCGCGCGCTGACGCAGGTGCAGACCGCGCAGGGCATCAACCCGCAGACCACCGCCGAGGCGGATGTGATCGCGCTGCACATGGAAGGCGGACAGGCCTGTGTGCAGGTGTTTTTCATCCGTGCGAACCAGAACTGGGGCAATCAGGATTTCTATCCGCGCGTGGGCGAGGACGTGAGCCACGCAGAGGCCATGGAGGCGTTTCTGGGTCAGTTCTATGATCAGAAGGAACCGGCCCGCCTGCTGCTGCTGAGCCACGGGATCGAGGATGCCGACCTGATGTGCGAGGCCCTGTCCTACAAGGCGGGCCGCAAGGTCGAGATCACCGTGCCGCAGCGGGGCGAGAAGGCTGAACTGATCGACGGGGCGCTGCGCAATGCCAAGGAGAGCCTTGGTCGCAAGATGTCGGAAAGCGCGGCGCAGACCAAGCTGTTGAAAGGGCTGGCAGAGGCGTTTGATCTGGATGCGCCGCCTGCGCGGGTCGAGGTGTATGACAACAGCCACATTCAGGGCACCAATGCGGTTGGCGGGATGATTGTCGCCGGGCCAGAGGGGTTCATGAAGAACCAGTACCGCAAGTTCAACATCAAGGGTGAGGATCTGGTGCCGGGCGATGACTTTGGCATGATGAAGGAGGTCTTGCACCGCCGCCTGACGCGGCTGCAAAAGGACGACCCCGACAGGGACAAGGGGCTTTGGCCGGACCTGATGCTGATCGACGGGGGCGCGGGGCAGGTATCGGCTGTGGCCGAGATTATGGCAGAACATGGCGTGGACGACCTGCCGTTTGTCGGCGTCGCCAAGGGCATCGACCGGGACGCGGGCAAAGAAGAGTTCCACCGCGTCGGACAGCGGCCCTTTGCGCTGCGACGCAATGATCCGGTGCTGTATTTCGTGCAACGCCTGCGCGACGAGGCGCACAGATTTGCGATCGGGACGCACCGGGCCAAGCGCGCCAAGTCGCAGATGGCCAATCCCTTGGACGAGGTGCCCGGCGTGGGCGCGGCCCGCAGGCGCGCGCTGATGGCGCATTTCGGGTCTGCCAAGGCGGTGAGCCGCGCCAACCTTGCCGATCTGAAAGCAGTGGATGGCGTCAGCGCCGCACTGGCGGAGCGGGTCTACGCGTTTTTCCACGAGAAAGGCTGAGGGCGGGATCCGGATGGCCCGCCGTTGGCGAGGCTGGTTGAGCCTGCGGGACACGCCCGCAGGCGGTGAGGGGCGCTGCCCCTCTTGGCCGATGGCCAATTCACCCCGGGATATTTTTCGACAGAAGAAGCGTGGGGGTGTTTGGGGGAGGTTTGGCAGGATGTCCGGGTGGGCGCGCTGTCAGGGCAGGAGGGTTTGGAGGATCTCGCGCAGGGCGGGCGGGAGTGCTGTGGGGCGGCCGTCGGTGTCGGTCAGAACCTGGGTGAAGAAACCCTCGGTGCAGGCGGTTGTGTCGTCGTTGCGGAACAGGCCAACCTCTGTACGCATCGAGGAGGTGCCGAGGTGACCGAGGCGCAGGCCTGCGTGGATCAGGTCGGGAAATCCGGCCTCTGCGTGGTAGGTGCAGCCGGTTTCCACCACGAGCAGGCGCATGGCCTGCGGTCCGCGAAGTGTGATGCCGTTGTCCATCTGCCACAGGCTGATCGCGGTGTCGAACAGCGACAGGTAGGTGGCGTTGTTCATGTGGCCGTATTCGTCGTTGTCCATCCAGCGTGTCGGCAGGGCGCGGAGGGCGCGGTAGTCGGTGCGGGTGCCGGGGGGCGTTCGGCTCATGTAGGTCGGCTCACTGTGATCTCAGGACGCGAAAGGCGGCGGAGGCGCCCCAGCCCGCCGCGATGGCGATGAACAGGGACATCAGGCCGTAGAGCAGCGGTTGTTGACGCGACAGGCTGTAGAGCCAGCGTTCAAGTCCGACCTTGCGCACCTCTATTTCGGTTTCATAGGAGGCGACGACGGTGCCGCCGCGGGTCAGGAAGATGCGTGTGGGGTAGGTGCCTTCGGTCAGGTTGGCGGGCATCGAGACGGCGGTGTTGAAGAGGGTTTCCTCGCGCACGGTTACGGTGTTTTCGAGCAGTTGGTAGGTGCCGTCGCGGCTGCGGATGCGGATCACCGCCTCTGTAAAGCTTTGCGCGTCGGGGACGTCCATCGGGGCCCCGACGGAGCGGATGGCCCTTGGGATCGAGATCCGGTGGCGCAAGTCCTCTGTGTCCGAGATCACCGTGTCCCAGGGGGCCGAAGTGGCGATGGCGTAAAAGCTGGGCGCGGAGTCCACCTCGACCGCATGGGCGTTGACCCAGATGCCGAACCGCCGCGCCTGACGCCAGACGTTGAGCGGTTTGTGCGGGCCAGCGACCGCGACGATCACCTGAAGCGGATCGCCGGTGATCGGGCTATCGCGTTTGACCGCGCCGAAGATCAGGATGTCAGAGCCGTCGAAATCGGTCGAGATCTGGACGATGTCCTTGCTCAGGCCCAGCACGACCTCCTCTGCGCGGGCGGGCAGGGCGAGGAAGAGGAGGAGGATCAGCCAGCGGGTCATGGCTCTGGCACCTCGGTGATGACATAGAGTTCTGACGGGGTCAGCAGCAGATCGAGCGCAAGTTTTCCGCAGACCAGCAGCACGAGTGCGGCCAGCAGGATGCGCAATTGTTCGGCTCTCAGGCGCATGCCGATCGTGGTGCCGACCTGCGCGCCCACCACGCCGCCCACCAGCAGCAGTACCGCCAGCATCACGTCCACCGTGTAGTTGGTCGTGGCGTGCAGCAGCGTTGTGAAGGCGGTGACAAAGATGATCTGGAACAGCGAGGTGCCGATGACGACCTTGGTCGGCATGTTGAGCAGGTAAATCATGGCGGGCACCAT
This sequence comes from Antarctobacter heliothermus, assembly GCF_002237555.1. Classification (NCBI taxonomy): domain Bacteria; kingdom Pseudomonadati; phylum Pseudomonadota; class Alphaproteobacteria; order Rhodobacterales; family Roseobacteraceae; genus Antarctobacter; species Antarctobacter heliothermus. Next base: position 2,052,795 of record NZ_CP022540.1, read on the forward strand.
GATAAAGCCGCCGCCGACGCCCATGACGGCGGCCAGTACGCCTACGGCAAGGCCCACCACCAGCGGCGGTATGACGGAGATATACAGCCCGGAGGTGCGGAACCGGATCTTGAACGGCAGCGCGTGGATCCAGTTGTGTTTCTTGCGTTTGGCGGGGGTGCCGCGGCGGGATTTGCGCAGGGCGTTCAGGCTTTCGACAAACATCAGCGCGCCGATGATGCCGAGGAAGACGACGTAGCACAGGTTGATCAGCAGGTCGACCTGGCCGAGCGATTTGAGGTAGTTGAACAGCACGACGCCAATCGCCGCACCGACAAGGCCGCCGATCAGCAGGACCGTGCCCATTCGCAGATCGACCGTCTTGCGTTTGAGGTGTGCCATCAGGCCGGACACCGATGCGGCGACAATCTGGTTGGCCCCGGTGGCGACGGCTACAGCAGGCGGCACGCCGATAAAAAACAGCAGCGGAGTCATCAGAAATCCGCCGCCGACGCCGAACATGCCGGACAGCACGCCGACCAGCCCCCCAAGGCCGAGGAGGAGGAAGACGTTTACGGAAACTTCGGCGATGGGAAGGTACACCTGCATGGGTCAAGCTAGCCCCATGCGCAGGGAGGTTGCAAGTGCAGCATTGCGCCATAGGCGGCGCGGTCACTGAGCGGGGGCGCGGGAATCGCCGGGGCGATTACCGCTCTTTGACGTAGGGCTCTCCGCCAGCGCGGGGCGGGATCGCCTTGCCCACGAACCCGGCGAGGATGACCACGGTCAGGATGTAGGGCAGCGCGTCCATGACCTGTACCGGAACCACAAAGGCGCCAAGGTCGATATTCTGGAACCGCAGCGCCACCGCCTGCAGGAACCCAAAGAGCAGGCAGGCCCCCAGTGCGTACCAAGGCCGCCATTTGGCAAAGATCAGCGCCGCAAGCGCGATATAGCCCCGTCCGGCGGTCATTTCGCGCACAAAGCCCGCTTGCAGGCCGGTGGCAAGATAGGCCCCGGCCAGACCGCACAGCACACCGGCTATGGCGATAGAGGCATAGCGCAGCCCGACAACAGAGACGCCGGCGGTATCCACCGCCTCTGGAGCCTCGCCCACCGCGCGCAGGCGCAGGCCAAAGCGGGTGCGGAACAGAATCCACCATGTCAGCGGCACCAGCAGGAACGCGACATAGACAAGGATCGAATGCCCCGAGATCAGATCGGCATAGATTGGCCCCAGCACCGGCACCGGGCGCAGCGTCTCGGCAAAGGGCAGGGGCAATTCGTTGAACCGTGCGCCGCCCACCAGCGACGGCGTGCGCCCGCCTTGGGAAAACCACGTTTGGGCAATCAGAACGGTCAGCCCCGAGGCAAGGAAGTTGAGCGCCACGCCCGAGATGATCTGGTTGCCGCGAAAAGTGATCGAGGCCAGCCCGTGGATCGCCGAAAGCACCATGGAGGCCGCGATCCCCGCCAGCAGCCCCCAGCCCACCGGGGGCAACCAGCCGCGAAGCCAGGTCATGTCTATGGTTCCGTCGGTCAGCGGCAGATGAAGCGTCCAGGCCTCGTTGCTGACGGCAAGGTAGGCGACCGCGGCGGAAAAAAAGGCGGCGATCAGCATCTTGCCTTCCAGCCCGATGTCGACAATGCCGGAGCGTTCCGAAAACAATCCCGCAAGGCAGGCCAGCAGCAGCGGGGTGGACAGGCGCACGGTGCTGTCGAGCACCTGAATGATTGTATCGAAATCCATCACGCGTCTCCCTTACGGAAGGAAAGAAAGATCTTTTCCAGCGGCATGCGGATCATGTTGTCCAATGCGCCGGTGAAAAGGATCACCAAGGCCTGAATGACGGTCACCAGTTCACGGGGGATCGAGGTCCAGAAGGCAAGCTCTGCCCCGCCCTGATAGAGAAACCCGAACAAGAGCGCCGCCAGAAAAACACCGACGGGATGTGAGCGGCCCATCAGCGCGACGGCGATGCCAAGGAAACCAGCGCCTTCGGCGGCGTTGAGCACCAGACGCTCTGCCTCTCCCATGGTGGTGTTGAGCGCCATCATGCCCGCCAGTCCGCCCGAGATCAGCATGGTAATGACGGTGATCTTGACCGGCGAGATACCGGCGTATTTGGCGGCTGTCTCTGAATTGCCAAAGGCGCGGATTTCATACCCCAGCCGGGTGCGCCAGATCAGCAGCCAGACCAGAACGCAGGCAAGGATGGCGACGAAAAAGGACACGTTTGCCGGTGAGCCGCGAAACAGAACCGTTTCAGAGGTCGAAAACATGTCCTGAAAGGTCGGCAGAAAGGTGGTTTCGGGAAAGGTGGCCGAGGCTGGCTCCATCGCGCCTTTGGGCTTCAGCACGTTGACCAGCACGTAGTTCAGCACCGCCGAGGCGATGAAATTGAACATGATCGTGGTGATCACGACATGGCTGCCGCGCTTGGCTTGCAAATAGCCGGGAATGAACGCCCAAGCGGCCCCGAAGATCGCCGAAGAGGCGGTCGCCCCGATCAGCGCGATGCTCCAGTGTGGCCACGGGACATACAGACAGGCCAGCGCCACGCCCAAGCCGCCGATCAGGGCCTGTCCTTCGCCACCGATATTGAACATCTTGGCCTGAAAGGCGACCGCAACCGCAAGCCCGGTAAAGGTAAAGTTGGTGGCGTAATAAAGCGTATAGCCCCAGCCCGAGGATTTCATCAGCGCGCCGTCGACCATCAACTGAAAGGCCGTGATCGGGTTTTCGCCGATGGCAAGGATCACCAGCGCCGAAATGACGGCGGCCAGCAGGACCGAGATCAGGGGGACAAGGACCGCGTCGGCCCAGGCTGGCATCTTATCCATAATGGATCCCCGCGTTGGTTCTGGGCATTCTGTTCTTCCTTACCAATGACATGCGTCCGTCAACGGGCGCAGGGCCTCTTCAAGGCCGCGTATGTCGAATTCTATCTCCAGCGGGCTTTCACTGTGGGGCGTCAGCCGCAGGAACAATGTCTCACCTCCCAGCAACTGCTTGATCACCGGGATAGAGGCGCCACCGTTCCACAGGCCAAGCGCTGTGTTGTCCGTCGAGACCTTCATGGACTTCACAAAAGGCTTTTGCGTATCCACGCGCATGTCGACGCGGTCCCGCCCCTGAATGTCCGACAGAAAGAACCCGCCCGCGTTGACGTAAAAAACCGTGGTGTTTTCCTTGCAGCGCAGGAACAGGGCGGCGGATTTTGTCTGACCGAACCGGTCGTACAGCGCGTTTTCAGCTGGCAGGGACAGGACAACCGTGGCGGTGTCGTCAAAGTTTGACACCGAAGTGGAGACTTGCCATTTGCCGGGATCGACCTGCACCGGTTCGGGCGTGGGCGTGGGCGTGGGCGTGGGCGTGGGCGTGGGCGTGGGCGTGGGCGTGGGCGTGGCAAGCTGCAGCGGGGCGGTATTAACGGGGCCGTTTACGGTCAGGCAGGTCCCCTGTTCTTCAGCGAGCACCTGTGCATCCAAACTGACCTGTAGAATGCCGGTCTGGGGGGCGAAGGTTAGGCCGTAGCCTTGGACTGAGGCGGTTTCAAATCGGTGTCGACCCTGCCCGACATGAAGTGTGACCGGGGCCCGCCCACCGAACCTGAGAGTCGCGTCCTGCAAAGGGTCAGAGGGGTAGTGGGTGACCACATCGGGGAGGGTTTCGAATGAACAGGCCACGTAAACGCCATCGGACGCGATGGCGGGGGCCGCGGCCAGAACCGCAGGTAAGAGACAGGCGCGCAGCAGGTCAGCCATTCTTTGCCGCCTCCTCACGCCGTTTCTTTGCCTCGAGCTGTTCGTTCACGACGTCGATCAGCGGTTTGTCGTCGGTGGGCATCTCTGTCACGCCCGCCATGAGCAGGCCCAGTTCGGTCTGGTTGGTCTCGGACGGTAGTCGTTCGCCCATGATCTCACCGTCGAACATCACCGCGATGCGGTCCGACAGGGACAGGATTTCGTCCAGTTCGACAGAGACCAGCAGGATGGCCTTGCCCTTGTCGCGCAGGGCGACGATCTGCTGGTGGATGAATTCGATGGCGCCGATGTCGACGCCGCGGGTGGGCTGTCCGATCAGCAGAACCTCTGGATTGCGTTCGATCTCGCGGGCGAGGACGATTTTCTGCTGGTTGCCGCCCGAGAAATTGCGCGCGGCGAGGTTGGGGTTCGGCGGGCGGACGTCGAACCGCATCATCTTTTGCGCCGCCTCTTCCTTGATCGCGGCGTTGTTCATCAGTGGACCGGATTGGTAGGCCGCGTCGTTGTGATAGCCGAAGACGAGGTTTTCCCAAGCGGAGAACGGCAGGATCAGCGCCTCGTGGTGGCGGTCCTCGGGGACGTGGGCGATGCCGCGTGCGCGGCGGCTTTGCCCGTCCGAGTGATTGCCGGTCAGGTCGATGTCCTGCCCGTTGACGCGCACCGTGCCGGTGGCGTCGGCATAGCCGCCCAGCACATGCAGCAGGTGCGTCTGCCCATTGCCAGAGACACCCGCCAGTCCGAGGATCTCACCGGCGCGCACGGTGAACGAGATCCCTTTGAGCCGCTCGACGCCGGCCTCATCGACATGGCGCAGGTTCTCGACCTCCAGCACCGGCTTGCCGGGTTTGGCCGGGGTCTTGTCGACTCGCAGCAGCACTTTGCGGCCCACCATCAGTTCTGCCAGCTGTTCGGGGCTGGTTTCTGACGTCTTGACCGTCGCCGTCATCTCACCCCGGCGCATGACCGATACAGTGTCGGTGATTTCCATGATCTCGCGCAGCTTGTGCGTGATCAGGATGATCGTCTTTCCCTCACGCTTCAGCCCTTCGAGGATACGGAACAGGTGGTCGGCTTCGGCGGGGGTCAGCACGCCGGTCGGCTCATCCAAGATCAGGATTTCCGCCTCGCGGTAGAGCGCCTTGAGGATTTCGACCCGTTGCTGATGGCCGACGGACAGATCCTCGATCAGGGCATCGGGATCGACCTGAAGTTCATATTCCTCGGCCAGATGTTTGAGTACGCCGCGCGCCTTGGCCAGAGAGGTTTGCAGCAGGGCCCCGTCCTCGACGCCCAGAATGACGTTTTCGAGGACGGAAAAATTCTGGACCAGTTTGAAGTGCTGAAAGACCATGCCGATGCCGGCGCTGATCGCGGCCTGGCTATCGGGGATCTGGGTCAGCTTGCCGTTGATGAAGATCTCTCCTTTGTCGGCTTTGTAATAGCCGTAGAGGATCGACATCAGGGTGGATTTGCCCGCGCCGTTTTCGCCGATGATGCCGTGGATCGTGCCGGGCATCACGCGGATCGCGATGTCCTTGTTGGCCTGCACGGGACCAAAGGCCTTGGAGATGCCCTTGAGTTCGATGGCGGGGGTGTCGGTCATATCATTGCGGCTTTCGCAGGCAAAGGCAGAGGGGCCGCAATGGCTGTGGCCCCTCGGTATTGTCTCTCCGGGCGCGTGATGCGCCCGGAGAAATGCGGGATCAGAAGTTCAGAACCGGGCAGGCGTCGTCCGACGAATAGTCGTGGACCGAGATTTCGCCCGCGATGATCTGCTCACGCGCGGCATCCACGGCGGCTTTCATTTCGTCGCTGACCAGATCGGCGTTGTTGTCGTCCAGCGCGTAACCGACGCCGTTGTTGGCCAGACCCAGCGCGATCACGCCGGTTTCCAGATCGGGGCCGGCCGACATGGCATCGAACACGGCGACATCGACGCGCTTGAGCATCGAGGTCAGAACCGAACCGGGGTGCAGGTAGTTCTGGTTGCTGTCGACGCCGACGGACAGGATACCCTCATCGGCGGCGGTTTGCAGCACACCCAGACCGGTGCCACCGGCGGCGGCATAGATCACGTCCGCGCCTTGCGAAATCTGCGCTTTGGCCAGTTCCGAACCCTTGACCGGGTCATTCCATGCCGCGGGTGTGGTGCCGGTCATGTTGGAAATGACCTTGGCATCCGGTTTGACGGCCAGCACGCCCTGCGCATAGCCGCAGGCAAACTTGCGGATCAGCGGGATGTCCATGCCGCCGACAAAGCCGACGGTGTCGGATTCGGAGGCCATCGCCGCCATCATGCCGACAAGGTAGCTGCCCTCATGTTCGGCAAACAGGACCGACAGCACGTTCGGGTGCGCCTCGGGGTCGACGTAGCCATCGATGGTGACGAATTTGGTGTCCGGATACTCGGGTGCCACGGCGGTGATCGGCGTGGACATCGAAAAGCCGGTGGTCACGATCGGGTTGAAACCGGCCTCGGCGAAGCGGCGCAGAGCCTGCTCACGCTGGACTTCGGACTGCAGTTCGATGTCGCGGTAGTTGCCGCCGGTTTCGGCCTTGTACCGTTCGGCACCATTGAAACCGGCCTCGTTGAAGGATTTGTCGAACTTGCCGCCGAGGTCATAGATCAGCGCCGCGTCCGCAACTGCCGCGCCGGCGCTGAGGGCCAATGCGGCGACGGTGCCGAGGGTCTTGGCAAAGAAGGTCATGGAAGGCTCCCTGGTGTGACGGGCAGATTTTCCGCCCGGTCTGTTTATGATGCGGCAATGAAAGCCGCAGGGGGCAGGGGGGGTCAACCGGTTTTTGCAGAGGGACCAATGCCAAAGGCCTGACGTCAGGGCAAAGAGCGGGACATGATTACGGCATCATCGCGGGTGCCGTCGGGGCGCGGATAGTAGGCGCGGCGCAGGCCGACGCGGGTATATCCCTGCCCGGAATAAAAGGCGCGGGCCGCGTCATTGGCGGCGGCGACCTCAAGGAACACGCGTGTCGCCCCGCGCGCGGCGGCCTGTGTGTGAAAGGCGGTCAGGGCGCGCGATGCCTCGCCCGTGCGTTGCCTGTCAGGATCGGTGGCCAGAGCGAGGATTTCGGCCTCATCGACGATGATCTGGCCAAGCACAAAGGCGTGCTCTGTCGTCGCCAGCAGGCTGTGCGGGTTGGACAGGGATTGGGAAAATTGCGCGGCGCTCCACGGGGTCAGGTGGCGGTAGGCGCGGTGGGTGAGGGCTGCGAGGGCTTCAGGCGTCATCCAGAATCACCGGCGGCGCGTCACGCGATGGGGCGGCATCCGCTGGCTTGAGGTACAGCGGCGCAGGGCGCGGGGCGGGCTCGCGCCAGCGGGATGCGGCGATGCGCGCCACTGCAGAGGCAGGGGCATAGCGTGCCGGGGCGCAGGTGACGCCAAGGTGGGCCGCGACACCCTCGGCGGCGGAGCCGACGCAGGTCAGGCCCGGCTGGGCCCAGTTTGTCGGGATCGCGGAGATGGCGATCAGTTGCGCGGGCACGACGGTGGACATGATCTGCGATTGCACATAGGCCTGATCACGGGGGGCGGTGAGACAGGACAGCACCGGGCCGGGGGTGTCCAGTGCGGCGGCCTCCAGCAGCGACACACCGACCGCCGGAACCCCCAGCGACAGGGCAAGCCCGCGGGCCGCAGCCACCGAAATGCGAACACCGGTGAAATTGCCGGGACCGACACCCACGCCAATAGCATCCAGATCATCCCAGCCAAGGCCCGCGTCGGCCAGCACCTCTGTCAGCAGGGGGATCAGGCGTTCCGCCTGTCCGCGCGCCATGTCCTCATGCGCGGCGGCGATTACATCGCATCCGTCAAACAGCGCCGCCCCGACATGGGCAGCAGAGGTGTCAAAGCCAAGGATGAGGGTCATGTGGGCATCCAGAGTGTGTCCGGGCAGAGGGTGTCCGAGGCATGTCCGTATGGCAGGCCGTCCGGAGATTGCGAAAGGGCGCCGCAACAGCAGCGCCCTTTTAACTGTATCGTCGTGCAGGCCATCATCGGTCAGACTGCGACGGGGCGGACCTCGGTCACTTCGGGGATGTAGTGGCGCAGCAGGTTCTCGATCCCCATCTTGAGCGTCAGCGTCGATGAGGGGCAGCCCGCGCAGGCGCCCTGCATGTGCAAGTAGACCACGCCACGGTCAAAGCCGTGGAAGGTGATGTCGCCGCCATCCTGAGCCACGGCAGGACGCACGCGGCTGTCCAGCAGTTCCTTGATCTGGCCGACAACCTCGGAGTCCTCGCCATCATGCGCGGCATGGCCACCTGCCTGAGCGGCGCCGTCCATCATGACCGGCTGGCCGGACTGGAAGTGCTCCATGATCGCGCCAAGGATCGCGGGTTTGAGGTGGTCCCAATCCGACGCGTCGTTTTTTGTCACGGTGACAAAATCATTGCCGAAGAAGACGCCGGAGACGCCCTCGACCGCGAAAAGACGCTGTGCCAGCGGCGAGGCGGCGGCGGCCTCGGGCGCGGGGAAGTCCGCGGTGCCCATTTCCAGCACGGTCTGACCGGGCAGGAATTTAAGGGTGGCGGGGTTGGGCGTGGATTCGGTCTGAATGAACATCTTGGATCACCCTTTTCTGGATGGTTCCTATATGCGCCCCCAAGGTGCGGGCGTCAAGGATTGGAACGATTCTAAACTGAATGCGCGCAGAGATACCTCTCCGGCGGCGCTTGGGGTGTTTCGGGGCCGTTGGTGCAGTGGTCTGTCCGATCCGAACCGGTCAGTGCATCGGCAAAGGGGCCGCAATGCGGCGTTTTCCGGTGTGCGCCGGTCGGGCCGCTGCGGTCAGGTGATCGCCTCGAGCCTGTCCTTGGACAGGTCACCGGGCACAACGGTAACGGGGATCGGCAAAGAGCCTGCACTGCGTGTCATGTGGCTGACCAGTGGGCCGGGGCCTTTCTTGTCGACCGCAGCACCCAGAACCAGCAAGCCGATTTCGGGATCGTCCTGGACCTGGGCCAGGATCTCGCTGACCGGATCGCCCTCACGGATCACCAATTCGGGATCGACGCCCTGTTTGTCACGCATCCATTTGGCGAACACTTCGAAATGGGCGTGGATGCGTTCACGGGCCTCTTCGCGCATGATGTCGCCGACGCCGATCCAGTGGTTGAACTCATCCGGCGGAATGACGGCAAGGATCGCCACACCACCGCCCGACTTGGCGGCGCGCATGGCGGCAAAGCGCATGGCGTTCAGGCACTCTCGGCTGTCGTCGAGGACGACAAGGAACTTGCGCATGGGGTCTCTCCTGAGAGGGATCGTGGCAGAGCGGGGGCGGGCTGTCCAGCGATCAGCCGCTGTGCGCCCAGTCCCAGTACATCTCGCGCACGCGGCGGGTGAGGGGGCCAACCTGATAGGATTTGTCCTCGAACGCGGTAACGGGCGTGACCTTGTTCATGTTGCCGGACATAAAGACCTCATCGGCGGCGTTGAAATCCTCAAAGCTCAGCACCGTCTCGCGCACTTCGACGCCGTCGGCGCGCAGATTGGTGATGTGACGCGCGCGGGTGATGCCCGACAGAAAGGTGCCATTGGGGACGGGGGTAAAGACCACGCCGTCGCGCACCATGAAAATGTTGGCGGTGGCGGTTTCGGCGACATTGCCCAGTGCATCGGCCACAAGAGCATTGGCAAAGCCACGGGCGCGCACCTCGGCCAACATTCGGGCGTTGTTGGGATACAGACATCCGGCCTTGGCGTTGACGACAGAACTTTCCAGCACCGGACGGCGGAACCGGGTGTGCCCCAGCGTGGCGCTGGCGGTGTCGGGGGCCATCGGAATTTCCTCAAGACACAGGGCAAAGCCGGCCTTGTCGGGTTGCGGCACGATGGCGGTGGCATCGCCGTCAATGCCCCAATACATCGGGCGGATGTAGACGGCGGCGTCCGGGGCGTAGGCCTTCAGCCCCTCCTCGACGATCTGTACCATCTCGCTGGCCTCGACGGTGGGGCGCAGCATCAGCGCCTCGGCAGAGCGGTTCACGCGGGCGCAATGGGCGTCCAGATCCGGCGTGACGCCCTGAACATAGCGCGCGCCGTCAAAGACCGAAGAGCCCAGCCAGGCACCATGATCCCCGGCGCGCATGATCATTGCGTCGCCCTCATGCCATGTGCCGTTGAAATAGGTACGGATATTGGTGCCGGTCGCCATGGAGTGTCCTTTTTGTCTCTTCGGCGGCAGGCTAGGCGCGGTGACGGCGAAGGTCCAGAGCCGTTAGTTGGCCTCTGCCAGCAGCGCTTGCAGGTCCAGCGGCGCGTTGACCATTTGCAGGGTTCCCTGTGCATCGCGGGGCCAGTCTTGGGGTGCGCGATCGCGGTAAATCTCGATGCCATTGCCATCGGGATCGGAGAAGTAGATGGCCTCTGACACGCCATGATCGGCGGCGCCTTCGATCTCGACACCCGCATCTATGGCGGTTCTGAGGGCCTGCGCCAGCGCGGCGCGGTCGGGGTAGACAAAGGCGGTATGATACAGGCCGGGCGCGCGCGGATCGGGACGCGGGCCGCCCCGGCTGTGCCATGTGTTCAATCCGATGTGGTGGTGATAGCCACCAGCGGACAGAAACGCGGCCTGTGCGCCATAGGTTTGCGTCACCTCCAGCCCGATCACATCGCGGTAAAAGGCGATGGAGCGGTTAAGGTCGGTCACTTTCAGGTGAACGTGGCCAATGCGGGTGTCGGGATGTGCGGGCATCTGTTGTCTCCTTTGTCCTCAAAGACGGCGCATCCCGCCCGCCCCGATAAGCCCGAAGACGCGAAGGGGTTTGGTGCGGAGACGCGCAGGTCCGCCTGTTCATCTCTGCGGACACGCCGGGGTATTTCAGAGCGGCCTGTGTCGGATCGGAAACCGAGGGGCCGCAAAATCACGCGATCCTGTCGGGATTGACCGGCGGAACCGGCCTGTCCCATGCTTTAACTGAGCGCAGAAGACGGGAGACGCGCATGTCCGATACCATTCGATTCACGCTCGACGGCCAAGAGGTCGAAGCGCAGCAAGGCATGACGATCTGGGAGGTGGCCAACGGCCGCGGTCTCAAGATCCCGCATCTGTGTCACACGCCGCAAAAGGGATATCGCCCCGACGGCAACTGCCGTGCCTGCATGGTCGAGATCGAGGGCGAGCGCGTTTTGGCCGCCTCCTGCATCCGCGAGCCGCAGGATGGCATGGTGGTCAAGACCGCCACCACGCGCGCCGAAAACGCCCGCAAGATGGTAATGGAATTGCTGCTGGCGGATCAGCCAGAGCGGGACGCGGCGCACGACAAGTCCTCACATTTGTGGGACATGGCCGAAGCGAACGGTGTTTCAGAGTCGCGCTTTCCGACGCTGGAGGCAGACCGCATTCCGCTGCTGGACGACAGCCATATCGCGATGAAGGTCAATCTGGATGCCTGTATCCAGTGCGGTTTGTGCGTGCGCGCCTGCCGCGAGGTACAGGTGAACGACGTGATCGGCATGGCCGGGCGCGGGCATGATGCCTACCCGGTGTTTGATCTGGATGATCCGATGGGCGCATCGTCCTGCGTGGCCTGTGGCGAATGCGTGCAGGCCTGTCCGACCGGGGCCTTGATGCCGTCCACCGTGCTGAACGCGGCGCAGGTGGGCGACAGCAAGGATTTCGACGAAGAGGTGAAATCGGTCTGCCCGTTCTGCGGTGTTGGCTGTCAGGTGTCGGTCAAGGTCAAGGACGGCAAGGTTCGGAACGTCGAGGGCATCAATGGCCCCGCGAACGAGGGGCGGCTGTGCGTCAAGGGGCGGTTTGGGTTTGACTATATCCACCACCCTCACCGGCTGACCAAACCGCTGATCCGCCGCAGCGATGCGCCGGAAAAGGGTCTGAACGTCGATCCCAACAATCCGTGGACGCACTTTCGTGAGGCGACATGGGAAGAGGCGATGGAAAAGGCGGCGCACGGTCTGGGCGATCTGCGCAGCTATTACGGTGGCACCTCTGTTGCGGGCTTTGGCAGCGCCAAATGCACCAACGAAGAGGCCTATCTGTTCCAGAAGTTCATCCGGCAGGGCTTTGGCCACAACAACGTCGATCACTGCACGCGGCTGTGCCATGCGTCGTCCGTGGCGGCCTTGATGGAGAACGTGGGGTCAGGTGCGGTTACGGCAAGCTTTAATGAGATCGAAAACGCCGATCTGGCGATTGTGATTGGTGCCAACCCGACCGAGAACCACCCCGTCACGGCGACCTACTTCAAGCAGTTCACCAAGCGCGGCGGTGAGTTGATTATCCTTGACCCGCGCGGCACCGCGATGAAGCGGCACGCCAAACACATGTTGCAGTTCCGCCCCGGCACCGATGTGGCGCTGCTGAACGCGATCATGAACGTGATCGTCGAGGAAAAGCTGTACGACCGGCAGTATATCGAGGGCTTCACCGAGGGGTTCTTTGAATTCCGCGACCACATCCGCGCCTTTACGCCCGAGCGCATGTCCGAGCTTTGCGGGATTGATGCCGAGACGATCAAGACCGTGGCGCGCAGCTATGCGGGCGCGCAGCGGGCGATGATCTTTTGGGGGATGGGTGTCAGCCAGCATATTCACGGGACCGACAACTCGCGCTGTCTGATCTCACTCGCGCTGCTGTGTGGACAGGTGGGACGGTCGGGCACCGGCCTGCACCCGCTGCGCGGGCAGAACAACGTGCAGGGCGCGTCGGATGCCGGTCTGATCCCGCAAGTGATGCCCGATTACCAGCCGGTGACGGACGGCGAAGTGCGCGAGCTGTTCAAGCACATCTGGCGTGGCACCGAGATTCAGGCCGCGCCCGGCCTGACCGTGGTCGAGATCATGGACCGCGTCTATCGCGGTGAGATCAAGGGCATGTATATTCTGGGTGAGAACCCGGCGATGAGCGATCCGGATGTGGAACATGCCCGCAAGGCGCTGGCGCAGTTGGATCATCTGGTGGTGCAGGATATTTTCCTGACCGAAACGGCGAACTATGCCGATGTGATCCTGCCGGCCTCGGCGCTGCCCGAAAAGACCGGCACTGTGACCAACACCAACCGTCAGGTGCAGATGGTGCGCAAGGCGGTGAACCCGCCGGGCGAGGCACGCGAGGATTGGCAGATCATCGTTGATCTGGCGCGGCGCATCGGGCTGGACTGGGATTACGACGATCCGCGTGAGATTTTTGACGAGATGAAGATGTCGATGCGATCGTTGCATCACATCACCTGGAAGCGGCTGGAGACGGAATCTGCCGTCACCTATCCCTGTAGCGGCCCGGATGATCCGGGGCAGGCGGTGGTGTTCGGCGATGGCTTTCCGCGCCGCGCCGGGCGGGCCAAGTTCACACCCGCGCGGGTGACACCGCCCGCCGAGATGCCCGACGACAGTTTTCCGATGATCCTGACCACGGGGCGGCAGCTGGAACACTGGCACACGGGGTCGATGACGCGGCGGGCCAGTGTTCTGGATGCGATGGAGCCGGAGGCAAATTGTTCCCTGCACCCGTCGACCCTGCGCAAGCTGGGGGTGGAGCCGGGGGGGCATGTGCGTCTGACGACCCGGCGCGGATCGGTCGAGGTCATGGCACGGGCGGACCGAGCGGTGGCCCCGGATATGGTGTTCCTGCCCTTCGCCTATGTCGAGGCGGCGGCCAATATCCTGACCAACCCGGCGCTGGACCCCTTTGGCAAGATCCCCGAGTTCAAGTTCTCCGCCGTACGGGTCGAAAAGGCGGGCGCGGCGCCGGTTGCGGCAGAGTGATCCAAAGGGGCGCGCCCAAGGGCGCGCGCTGGTTGTCTCGGCTGTGGCCTGCGGCCTTCGCCTCGGGCCGATTGGGGCGGGTGTTGTGCCCGGTTCCGGTCTGATGGCTTGATGTTTCGGGGCAGGATTGGGAGTACTTTTGCAGAGAAGAAGCTGCGGGGCTGTGCCTGCGGCGACGTCTGTAGGAGACTTGCATGACTATTCCCGTGAATCCGGACCGCTTTTTGAAAGATCTGCACGATCTGCGTCGCTTTGGTGCGTCCGGGGTGGGCAAGGGGGTGGTGCGCCCGGCCTATTCCGAGGCGGATATTGCGGCGCGGGACTGGTTGGCGGGACGGATGAAGGCCGCTGATTTGTCAGTGCAGGTCGATCCGATGGGGTCGGTGTTTGGTCTGTGTGAGGGGCCGTCCTTGTTGTTGGGGTCGCATTCGGACAGCCAGCCCGAGGGCGGCTGGCTGGACGGGGCCTTGGGCGTGATCGCGGCGCTGGAGGTGGCGCGTGCGGCGCGCGAGGCAGGTGGACCGCCGGTGTCCTGCGTGTCGTTTCAGGATGAAGAGGGCCGGTTTGGCGTGACCACCGGCAGTGCGGCCTGGTCCGGGGCATTGGCGCGCGACAGGCTGGACAGCTTGGTCGATCCGCAGGGGGTGACGCTGCCGCAGGCGCGAGCGGCGATGGGCGACCGGCTGGGGGATTGGCTGGACCCGGCGCGGTTCACCGGGTTTCTGGAGATGCATATCGAACAGGGGCCGGTGATGGATACCTCGGGAGAGGCTGTCGGGGTGGTTGAGGCGATTGTTGGCATTCGCGATATGGTCATCACTTTTGAGGGCCAGCAGAACCACGCGGGGACCACGCCTATGGCGCTGCGCAAGGATGCGTTTCAGGCCTTGTCCGCGTTTAACGCGCTGCTGAACGACCGGCTGCGGAATGTCGTGACCCCAGCGACGGTTTGGACCATCGGCCATGTGACCCTGCTGCCGAACGCGCATTCCATCGTGCCCGGCAAGGTGAAGTTTTCGATGCAGTGGCGGGACGGCGATGCCGGGCGGTTGGACCGGATGGAGGCGATCATTCGCGAGACGGCGCAGGAAGTGGCGGCGACGCGCGGTCTGGAAATGAGCACCGGGCCAATGTTGGGGATTGCGCCGGTGGCGATGGATGCGGGGTTCCGCGCGGCATTGTCAGAGGCGGCAGAGGCGGAGGTGCCGGGGCGTTGGCGGGTCATGCCTTCTGGTGCGTTGCACGACGCGTCGAACATGGCGCGGATGATGCCTGCGGCCATGGTGTTTGTACCATCCATTGGCGGGATCAGTCACGATTTCGCAGAGGATACGGATGAGGCGGATCTAGTGACGGGGCTGAAGGTGCTGGCCGGAGCGGTGACACGGATTGCAGGGTGAGCGGTGGCACGGATGAGAGCTCGGCGGTGGTGAATTCCACCGTTCCCTCAATGCCGGGGCTGGGTTAGGCTGACCGGCAGGGAGGCACAGCTATGGACCCGATATCACTTGTTTTCTACGCCGCTGTTTGCGGACTGTTGGGTTTGGCCGGTCCCAGTCTGGGGACCGCCCCGATCCGGTTGGGGATCGGCGCGGTTGTGGGCGTGGTGGCGGTTTCTGTGCTGCCCTTTGTGCATCAGATTTTGGGTGTTTCTGCCGATTACAGCTTTGCCGGACCATAGCGGGATCAGATGACAGCCGGGCGGTTCACCCCCAGTTGACATCGCCCAGAAAAATATATCCAGCACCGTAGATCGTCTTGATCAGGCGCGGGTTCTTGGGATCTTCACGCAGTTTCGTGCGCAGGCGCGAAATGCGCACATCCATCGCCCGGTCAAAGCTTTCGCCGGCGGCCCCGCCAAGGCTTTCCTGCATGTGGGTGCGGCTGATCAGGCGTTTGGGACTTTCCAGAAACAGCCGCAGCACTTCGCCCTCGGCATGGCTGAAGGCGGTCTCGGTCCCGGTCTCGTCCTCTAGCATGTAGCGGTCGAAATGGGCGGTCCAGCCGTTGAAACGGGCGGTGTCTGACGATGTGGCGGCGCGGGCGCGGCCGCGCAGGCGGGCCCGGATGCGAGCGACGACCTCTGCCGGATCGAAAGGCTTGATGATGTAGTCATCCGCCCCCAGTTCCAGCCCGGTCACCCGGTCCTGTACCTGTGCCCGGCCAGAGATGATGATGACCGTCGCGCCCTGTTCCAGCGCAAGACGGTGGACCAGTGTCAGCCCGTCGCGGTCCGGCAGGCCGAGATCGACGAGGCAGACATCGGGGGTCGCACGGCGCAGCGCGGCCTCAAATTCCGTCGCGCGGCCAAAGGACAGGGTGCGAAACCCGGCCTCTGCCAAAGCCTCTGCCAGCATCTCGCGGATGGCGGGTTCGTCGTCGAGGATGGTGACAAGGGGGCTGGTCATGGGATGGGGTTAGCCGAATTGCGCGGTCGCAGGAAGGGCTGGTTGCCCAAGGAAGGCGGCGAGGTCTGCAGCGGTAAAGGGTTTGGGCAAGACCGGGCCGCGATGGCAGGCCTGCACATGCAGCGGGTGATCAGCAAGGAGCGAGGTCATGAAGCGGATCGGCAGATGCGGCAGGCGGTCGGCGAGGGCCAGACCGGGCGTATCGCCCTCCAGCGAGATGTCGCTGAGGATCAGGGCGATGTCGGGCAAGCCGTCGGCAAGGGCGCAGGACTCCTCGACCGAGACGGCCTCGACCACGGAAAAGCCCATGGCTGTCAGCATTTCGCGGATGGTTTCGCGCAGGTCGGCGCTGTCCTCGACCAGCAGGACAAGGCCGGTGTCGGGCAGCGGTGCGGGTTTGGCGCGGCGCAGGGGCAGGCGCAGAGAGACGCGCGCGCCTGTGTCGGTGTTGGCCATGCGCATGGTCCCCCCGGCCAGCTTGGTCATGTCGTAGACCATGGCAAGGCCGAGGCCAGAGCCCTCGCCGCCCTTGGTGGTGAAAAACGGCTCTGCCCCGTGTTCCAGCGCGGCGTCGGAAAAGCCCGGCCCGCTGTCCCCGACGGAGATGTCCAGCCATGTGTCCAGCACTTCGCCCGTGCTGATGTGGATGGTGCCTGCGGGGCCGCAGGCGTCGCGGGCGTTCAGGATGAGGTTCAGCAGCGCGTCTTGCAACAGCCCGGCGTCGGCCATGACCGGGCCTTGGGTGGCGTCGTCGATGGTGATGGTGATGCCTCCGGGCAACGAGGGCGTGGCGAGGGTGCGCAATTCCTCAAGGAAGGTGGGCAAGGACAACGGCGCGGGTCGCCAGCCGCGCGCGCTGGTCATGTTGGCGATCCGGTCGAGCAGCCGTCCGCCGCGCTGCGCCGCCGAGAGCGTGGCCGAGATCATCGGTTCCGCCTCTGGGCCAAGGCTCATCCGGTGCAGTTTGGACTGCATGCCAAGGATGATCGTCAGCAGGTTGGAAAAATCATGCGCGAGGCCCGAGGTCAGCTGGGCGGCAATTTCGCGGCGGCGGGTCTGTTGCAGCGCAGCGCGGGCCTGCGTTTCCTGCGTGACGTCCTGTGTCATGATGTAGACGCCCGGTTCCAGCGGGTCGGGGGTAAAGACGCTGCGGATCCGGCGCGAGGACATTTCGTCGGTGAACTCAAAGGCCGACTGGCATCCGTCGCGGGCGGCCTGAAGATGCGGGCGCACGCTGGCAAAGGCCTGTGGGCCAAGCGCGTCGGCGATGTGTTTGCCCACGATGGCAGAAGGGCGTCCCGGCATCACATCGCTCAGCCGGTTGTTGGAGAAGGTATAGTGCCCCCCGGCATCGACGCGGGCGATATGGGCGGGCATCATTTCGGTGGTGGTGCGGGTGCGGGCCTCTGCCTCGGCCAGCACGCGGCGGGCCTCTTCCAGCGCCTTGTTGGCCGCGGCAAGGCGGCGGTTGGTGCGGGCCAGTTCTTCGGAGCGTTTCAGCACCTCTTCGCTCAGCAATTCCGAACGGGTCCGCAGAAGCTGCTCCTGCGTCTTGGTTTCGGTGATGTCGGTGTAGACCGTGACCCAGCCGCCCTGCGGCAGTGGCGCGCCCTCGACGCTGATCATACGGCCATTGGCGCGGGGGCGTTCCATATAATGCGGCTCGAACGCGCGGGCGATCTCGACTCGGGTGCGGACAAACTCCTCTAGATCCCCGACGGGGCCGTATTCGCCGCGTTCCGCAAGGTGGCGGATGGTGTCCTCAAAGCTGGCGCCGGGGGTGGTGAGCCGGTTGGGTAGGTCGAACATCTCGGCAAACGGCGCGTTGCACACGGCAAGGCGCAGGTCGCTGTCGTATATGGTCAGGCCCTGACCGATCAGGTTCAGCCCGGCCTGCGTGAGGGCGTTCGGTGTCATGGGATCTCCTCTGCGGGGCAATCTAGCGGAGGTTGCGGGGCAGGGGAAAGGGGCCTGACCAAGGGGCGGGCGGGTCAGACATTTTGCAGATGTTACAATTCGTAAGGATTCGGAAAACCTCAGGAAAAAGTTGACCGCGAGGCTGAGCCTTGCCCAAATGGGAGTAGAATCGCGGCGAACAGCGGTCGGCCCGGAAGAGTGGGCCACATGGGATGTCGGGGGACCGGCATGGGGAGGAAAAGACTTGGCATATATGGCTGAGGGCGTAGAGGGTCTGCGCTCATTTCCGGCACTGTTGCACCGCAATGCCACTCAGTTCGGCTCGGCACCCGCGTACCGGGAGAAGGAATACGGGATCTGGCAAAGCTGGACCTGGGCCGAAACCGAGAAGGAAATAGAGGCGTTCGCGCTGGGCCTGCTGAATCTGGGCGTCAATGAGGGCGATTTTATCGCTGTCATCGGACGCAACCGGCCCACGCTATACTGGTCGATGGTCGCCGCGCAAAGCGTGGGCGCGATCCCGGTGCCACTGTATCAAGACGCCGTTGCCGAAGAGATGGAATATGTGCTGGGTCATTGCGGCGCACGCTTTGCAGTCGTCGCGGATCAGGAACAGGCCGACAAGGTGATCGAGGTGCAGGATGATCTGCATCAGTTCGAACACCTGATCTATGTCGATCCGCGCGGCATGCGGAAATATGATCACGCTCATCTGCATGAATACAGCCATGTTCAGGATCAGGGGCGCGCCGCCCGGGATGAATTTATTGCCGAGCTGAACCGGCGACGCGACAAGCTTGGCTACGACGACACCTGCGTGATGCTGTACACCAGCGGCACCACGGGCAAACCCAAGGGCGTTGTTCTATCGAACCGCAATATCATCGAAAGCGCGAAGTCCACTTCAGAGTTCGACAATCTGCGGCGCACGGATTCCGTTTTGGCCTATCTGCCCATGGCCTGGGTGGGCGATTTCATCTTTTCTGTCGGACAGGCCTATTGGACTGGTTTCTGCGTGAATTGCCCCGAAGCGCCGCAGACCATGTACGAAAATCTGCATGAGATCGGGCCCAGCTATTTCTTTGCCCCGCCGCGCTATTTCGAAGAGCGGATCACCGCAATCCTGATCCGGATGGAGGATGCGGGCCGGTTCAAGAAGTGGCTTTTTGATAGTTTCATGGCACATGCACGAGTCGTCGGCCCCAAGATCCTTGACGGCAAATCTGTCGGCCTGATGGACCGGCTGAAATATGCGCTGGGTCAGGTTGTGGTCTACGGTCCACTACGCAACCGCGCGGGCATGACGCGGGTGCGGGTGGCTTATACCGCAGGTGAGGCGATCGGACCGGAAATCTTTGATTTCTGGCGAGCGTTGGGCATCAATCTGAAACAGCTCTACGGCCAGACCGAAGCCAGCGTTTTCATCACGGTACAGCCGGACGGTGAGGTCCGTTCGGACACGGTGGGCGTGCCCGCGCCGGGTGTCGAACTGCGGATTGCCGAGAATGGTGAGGTCTTTTACCGCTCTCCGGGTACCTTTGTGGAGTACTACAAGAACCCCGAAAGCACGGCAGAGACCAAAGATCCCGAGGGTTGGGTGGCGACGGGCGATGCCGGGTTCATCGATCCCGAAACCGGCCATCTGCGGATCATCGACCGGGCCAAGGACGTGGGCCAAATGGCGGATGGCGCGCTATTTGCTCCGAAATACGTCGAGAACAAGCTGAAGTTTTACCCCAACATTCTGGAGGCGGTCGTCTTTGGGGCGGGGCGCGACCGCTGCACTGCCTTTATCAACATCGACCTGACGGCGGTGGGCAATTGGGCGGAGCGCAACAATATCGCTTACGCCAGCTATCAGGAATTGGCGCAGCATCCGCGCGTGTTGGAGATGGTGCAAGCCCATGTGGAAGAGGTCAACGTCAGTGTGGCACAGGACGACATGTTGTCGGGGTGTCAGGTGCACAGGTTCCTGATTCTGCACAAGGAACTGGACGCCGATGACGGTGAGATGACCCGCACCCGCAAGGTGCGCCGGAAGATCATCGGGGAGAAATTCGCTGATCTGGTGGGGGCTTTGTACGACGGATCGGACGAAATCTATACCGAGACCGAAGTCACCTATGAGGATGGCCGCAAGGGAAAGATCAAGGCAACGTTGCAGATCCGCGATGCCAAGGTGGTGCCGGTTGTGCCCGCGAAAGTGGCGGCGGAATGATGGTCGGACGCTCCTGCGCCTACGGCGCAAATCGCCCCGCCCACCATCCCGCAAGGCGTTTCAGTTCGGAACGCGTGGATTTGGCAGTGGTCGGCATGAGTATTTGGACCAAGAAAAAGCTGGGGGACGTCGTGTGAAGGACTCGCAAGGATACGTCACCGCGGACGGGCGCCAGATTGGCGGCGTGCTGATGGAGATGAAGAATATTACCCTGAAATTCGGCGGGGTTACGGCGATCTCTGACATCTCTTTTGATGTCCGGGAAGGTGAGGTCAGGGCGATCATCGGGCCCAATGGCGCGGGCAAATCGTCAATGCTCAATGTGATCTCGGGGTTTTATACACCGACGGTTGGCGAGGTTTGGTACAAAGGGGCAAAGCGCCCCCCGATGAAGCCCTATGAGGTGGCACGGATGGGTGTGGCGCGGACGTTCCAGAACATCGCGCTGTTTGAAGGCATGACGGTGTTGGACAACGTCATGACCGGGCGTTTGACGCATATGAACGCCTCAATTCCGGCACAGGCACTGTGGTGGGGACCGGCCCGGAACGAAGAGATGAAAAACCGTGAGATCGTCGAGAAAGTCATTGATTTTCTTGAGATTCAGGCGATCCGCAAGACGCCGGTCGGGCGTCTGCCGTATGGTTTGAAAAAACGGGTAGAGCTGGCGCGCGCGCTGGCGGCGGAGCCGTCGATCCTGCTGCTGGATGAGCCGATGGCGGGCATGAATGTCGAGGAAAAAGAGGACATGAGCCGCTTTATCCTGGACGTGAACGACGAGTTTGGCACCACGATCTGCCTGATTGAACACGACATGGGTGTGGTCATGGATCTGTCGGACCGGGTTGTTGTGATGGATTACGGCAAGAAGATCGGTGACGGCACGCCCGATGAGGTGCGGGGCAATCAGGACGTGATCGACGCCTATCTGGGGGTGCCGCACTGATGGAAAATCACGATGCATCAAACATGCACACGGCATGCACAACCCATGCGCATCACGCGCGCGGCATGACCTGAGGGGCGGGGCACCATGGACCTACTGAATCAAATCTTTATCGCGCCGTTTGTCGACATGGTCGCCGCGCCGGATTTCCTGTTGCAGGTGCTGTGGGAGGGGCTGGTGTCGGGGGTGCTGTATGCGCTGATCGCACTGGGCTTTGTCCTGATCTATCGTTCCAGCCGCATCTTCAACTTTGCTCAAGGCATCATGGTGGTGTTCGCCGCGCTGACGCTGGTGGGGCTGCACAGTTTTGGCATTCCGGCGTGGATCTCTGTGGTGCTGACGCTGGGCGTGATGTTTGTGCTGGCGGTCAGTATCGAGCGGATCGTTTTGCGCCCATTGGTGGGGCAGCCGGACATCATTCTGTTCATGGCGACCATCGGCATCACCCTGTTCCTGATCGGACTGGGTGAGATCATCTTTGGCGGTGAAAACAAGCAGATGATTTCGGCAGAGCTGGGCATTCCCACCGGCGACACGGTGCTGGAGCCGTGGGGCGGATTGCTGATCCTGCAGCACCTCGACATCACGGTGGTCGGTGTGGCGGTGGTGCTGGTGGGCGCGCTGCTTGCGTTCCTGAACTACACCCAGATGGGCCGGGCGATCCGGGCGCTGGGCGACGACCATCAGGCGGCCTTGTCGGTGGGGATCTCTCTCCAGACGATCTGGGTTCTGGTCTGGTTCATCGCGGGCATCATTGCGCTGGTCACGGGCATTGCCTGGGGTGCGCGGGCCGGGGTGTCCTTTGCGTTGGAAGTGATCGCCTACAAGGCGTTGCCGGTGCTGATGCTGGGCGGGCTGGAGTCGATCACCGGGGCGATCATCGGCGGGTTGATGATCGGCCTGTCGGAAAAGCTGTTCGAGATCTATTGGGGCCAGCCGATCCTCGGCGGCAATACAGAGACCTGGTTTGCCTTTGTTCTGGCGCTGATCGTGCTGCTGTTCCGGCCGCAGGGACTGTTCGGGGAACGCATCATCGAAAGGGTGTAGGGCGGCGCGGGGCGCGCCGCCACATCAGACTGCGGCGGGGACCCCCGCGCTACGACAGCCTGAATCGGCTGTGCCACGAGGAACGAAACGAGATGCCGAAACTGATTGCCATTCTGAACGTCGTCGCATGGGCCGGTTTTTGGGCCTTTGGGTATCTGGCGCTGACCACCAATCCCGAGGCAGAGGGCCGCATGACCATCGCGCTGCTGTTGGCGGCGGCGGGTGGGGCGCTGGGCATGTGGGCGTATTTCTGGCTGGTGCGGCATTCCGAGCGGACAGGTTATGCCAAGCCGACAAGGAGCCGCCCGCGGTTCGACGCCGACGAAAGTGTGGAGGGCTGAGATGGCCAGACCAAGGGGCAAGGAAACGTCTTCGCGGCGTGCCGAACGCAGCGGTCCTGAGGTCGCTGATCTGGCGCGCGGGGCCAACGGTCTGGGAGAGCCCGCCGACCCGCAGGAGATCGCGCAGGGGCTGTTGAAGGCGCAGGTGGAGGCGATGAACACGATGATGACCGCCTCTGTCGATATGACCACGGCCACGCTGAAGGCGATGACCCAGATGTGGGGAGTGGGCACGCCCAGGCGGCGTGACGGGGACAAAGACCGCTGAGGCGGCGCTGGTGAATTCCTGCCCAAAGGCGGCCTGACCGGTCACCTGGGGGCGAGCGACGAAAAGTGCCGCGCATCGAACGCGGATGAAGGTAAAGGGAGGGGCGGATGCTCTATCGCACCGCAGGACAGTACAAGACGAGTTACGAGGCCGATCAGGCGCTGTTTCCGGTCCGGCAGGATGCCGTTCTGCTGGGCATCATCCTGCTGTTTGTCTGGGTGATCTTTCCGCTGACAGCGAGCGAGTTCACCTTTCAGACGCTGCTGATCCCGATCCTGATCTATTCGCTGGCCGCCTTGGGCCTGAACATCCTGACGGGCTATGCCGGGCAGCTGTCGCTGGGCACGGCTGCCTTCATGGGGGTCGGGGCCTATGCCTGCTACAAGATGATCACCCTCATGCCGTGGATGAACCCGATTGTGGCGATCCTGCTGTCGGGCTTTTTCAGCGCCGGTGTGGGGGTGATGTTCGGTATTCCCAGCCTGCGGATCAAGGGGTTCTATCTGGCGATTGCCACGCTGGCAGCGCAGTTCTTTCTGGTCTGGCTGTTCGAGAAATGGGCCTGGCTGTACAACTACAACGCCTCGGGCGCGATCCAGGTGCCGAACCTGGACATCTTTGGCCTGTATGTGTCCGGCCCTCAGGCGGATTCGATTGTTCAATACTATGTGGTGCTGTTCATCGTCAGTCTGCTGACATGGCTGTGCATCAACCTGACACGCGGCAATCTGGGCCGGACGTGGAAGGCAACGCGCGACATGGACATTGCCGCCGAGCTGATTGGCATCAACCTGATGCGGTCCAAGCTGACGGCTTTTGCTATCTCGTCCTATGTGGTGGGCGTGGCGGGGGCGCTGTTTGTGTTCATGTGGCGCGGCGCGGCGGAACCGAACCTGTTCGATATTCCGCTGTCGTTCCGGATCCTGTTCATTGCGATCATCGGCGGCCTTGGGTCGATCATGGGCAACTATCTGGGCGCGATCCTGATTGTCGGCCTGCCGGTGGTGCTGAACCTGCTGCCCGAAACGCTAGGCATACCAATCTCGTCGTCCATGGTGGAACATCTTAACATCATGATCGTCGGCTCATTGATCGTGTTTTTCCTGATCGTCGAGCCGCACGGGCTGGCGCAACTCTGGCGGCTGCTGCGCGAGAAACTGATCCTCTGGCCATTCCCCTACTAAGGGGGAGGCCCAACAAAAAAAGACCAAAACAGACAGTGATATGAGACATTCCAAGGGAGGAAAGACATGAAACAATTTACCAAACTGGCCTTTGCCGGCGTTCTGGCGGCCTTGACCGCAGGCGCGGCGCAGGCGCAGGAACTGTATACCCCGAACCTTGCTTATCGGACCGGGCCGTTTGCCGCGACCGGCATCCCGCTGATGAACGGTCAGTCGGACTATATGGCGATGCTGAACGCCCGCGACGGCGGCATCGGCGGCGTCATGGTCAACGCCGAGGAATGTGAAACCGGTTACTCCACCGAAAAGGGCGTGGAATGTTATGAAAAGACCAAGGGCAAGGCGATCGTGACACAGCCTTGGTCGACCGGCATCACCCTGCAGGTGCTGCCCAAGACCAACGTCGACATGATCCCGATCCTGGCGTCGGGCTATGGCTTTAGCCCGATGATGGACGGCAAGGTGTTCCAGTGGGCCTACAATACGCCCGCCGGATACTGGGATGCCGCCGACATGATCATCCAGTACCTCGAAGGGATGGAGTCGCTGGACGGCAAGACCATCGCCTTCTTGCATCTGGATCACCCGTTCGGCAAGGAACCCCTGCCGGTGCTTGAGGCACTTGCCGAAGAGAAGGGCTTTACCCTCAATCCGATCCCGGTTGGCCTAAAGGAAATGCAGAACCAGTCGGCGCAGTGGTTGCAGATCCGCCGGATGCGTCCCGACTATGTCGTGATGTGGGGCTGGGGCGCGATGAACGCGGGTGCCATCACCGAAGCGGTCAAGACCAAGTTCCCGATGGAAAACATGTTGGGTGTCTGGTGGTCCGGGCATGACGCGGATCTGGCCATCGTTGGCGAGGCCGGCAAAGGCTACAAATCGATCAGCTGGTCGTTCCCGAATCTGGATGCGCCCGTCATGGCGGATATCAAGAAGCATGTGATCGACGCCGGTCTGTCCAAGACCGACGAGACAGAGATGAAAGGCGTGTTCTATTCGCGCGGCATCATCATCTCGGCCATTCTTGCCGAGGGCATCCGGGTGGCTCAGGCGGAATATGATGTTGCAGAGATCAACGCCGAGCAACTGCGCTGGGGTCTGGAAAACATCAACATGACAGAGGCCCGCATCGAGGAACTGGGCCTGACCGGCATGGTGCCGCCCTTTGCCACCTCGTGTTCCAACCACACCGGCCATTCGGGTGGCTGGATGCTGGAATGGGACGGCGAAAAGTTCGTCAAGGTCAGCGAACACCTGACCGCCAACGTTGCGGCATACACCGAACTGGCACAGCAGAACGCCAAGGATTACGCCGACGCAAACGCGCCTTGGCCGATGGCCGAAGGCTGCGAAGGCTGATCTGAACGCCTTCCCGGCGGCACATGTGTCGCCGGGGAGATTTGGGTATTTTCACCAAGAAGAAGCTGAAGGGGCTGCAAAACGCCCCGGGGTGTGAGGACAAGTCGATGCTGGATGCGGCGCGAACGGATGAGACGCTTCTTGAGGTCAACAACGTCGAGGTGATCTATAACCACGTCATCCTTGTGCTGAAAGGCGTGAGCCTGAACGTCAAGAAGGGCGGGATCACCGCCCTGCTGGGGGGCAACGGCGCGGGTAAGACAACAACGTTGAAGGCGATTTCCAACCTTCTGCACTCTGAACGGGGCGAAGTCACCAAAGGGTCGATCATCTACAAGGGCGAGGCGGTGCAGGATCTGGAACCAGCGGCACTGGTCAAGCGCGGCGTGATTCAGGTGATGGAAGGTCGTCACTGTTTCGAACACCTGACCGTCGAGGAAAACCTGCTGACCGGCGCCTATACGCGCAAGGACGGCAAGGGCGCCGTCGAGGCGGATCTCCAGATGGTTTATAATTACTTTCCCCGGCTGAAAGAGCGGCGCAAGTCGCAGGCCGGCTATACCTCGGGCGGCGAGCAGCAGATGACGGCGATTGGCCGCGCGCTGATGAGCCGTCCAGAAACGGTGTTGCTGGATGAGCCGTCGATGGGGCTGGCGCCGCAACTGGTCGAACAGATTTTTGAGATCGTGAAATCGGTGAATGAGAACGAGGGCGTCTCTTTCCTGTTGGCCGAACAGAACACCAACGTCGCGCTGCGCTATGCCCACAGTGGCTACATTCTGGAAAATGGCCGGGTGGTGATGGAAGGCCCTGCAAAGGAGTTGCGGGAAAACCCGGACGTCAAGGAATTCTACCTCGGCATGTCCGACGAGGGCCGAAAATCCTTTCGCGATGTGCGCTCTTATCGTCGCCGCAAGCGGTGGCTGGCCTGAGAAGTCCCTTATTTGAAAGGAATGAAGTGATGATCCGTTTTGCCGTTGCCTGTGTGGTCCTTTGGGCCGCGGCCCCTGCGTTTGCCAGTGATCTGGTCCTGCGTGAGATCCTGCAGGAACAGCCAGTGTCCGACGCGCCCGACATGAAGGTGATGATTTCCCGCGTGACGGTGAAACCGGGCGGCGCTGTGGTCGAACACAATCATCCGGGCGATGAGCATGCGGTGGTGTTGCAGGGCGGAACGGTTCTGCTGAGCGATGGGCAAGAGGTCGAATATGCCGAGGGCGACGTGCTGTTTTTCTCCGCCGGTGAGATGCATGGCGGGCTACGCAACATCGGCGGCACAGAGATCGTCTTGTTGACCACCCATGTGGTCAACGTTCTGGAACCCTTTCGCTGGCCTGCGGAGTAACTCAATGCCTGTTGTGCGGTGAGATTGGACCAAATGGGCGCGGGGCAGGGTGTCTGGACCTCAGCCTGCCGTGGCGATGCCACCCCTGCTTGTCGCAGCCGGGTCGTCATGCTCCGACCGCATCTTTTCGATCCGCACCAATGCCTTGTTTCAAAACAACGACCCCAAAGTCGCGCCGGGCGCGCCTGCAGGGCCGACAGACAATCAGGCTAGGACCGGCAATGGGGCCGGGTGGCGAAGAATTCCGAAGGAGAGCTTGATGAGCACCTATTTCGACGCGCTGGAAACCCGCAGCCGGGACGCGCGTGCGGCCGCGCACCTTGAGGCGTTGAATGCGCAGCTGGCCAAATACGGCATCGACCGGCTAGAGGCTCTGGACGGGCTGGCGGCCCTGCCGGTGTTGCGCAAGTCCGATCTGGTGGCGAAACAGGCCGCCGAGCCGCCGTTTGGCGGGCTGCCGGTGTCGAATATCGCGCATGTGTTTCAAAGCCCGGGACCGATTTATGAGCCGGGGGGCATCAGTCCCGACTGGTGGCGGATGGGTCGGTTTCTGAACGCCGCAGGGATTGGACCGGGCGACATTGTGCAGAACTGTTTCGGCTATCACCTGACACCAGCTGGCATGATCTTTGAATCTGGCGCGCGGGCTGTGGGGGCCACGGTGTTGCCCGCAGGTACCGGCCAGACCGAATTGCAAGCGCGCGCGGCGCATGACATCGGCGTGACTGCCTATGCCGGGACGCCGGATTACCTGAAGCTGATCCTTGAAAAGGCGGATGAACTGGGCCTGTCGCTGGGGATCACACGGGCGGCGGTTGGCGGTGGTGCGCTGTTTCCATCGCTGCGCCAGTATTATTCGGATCGCGGCATCCAATGTCTTCAATGCTACGCCACTGCCGATCTGGGCAACGTCGCCTATGAGAGTCCGGCGATGGAGGGCATGATTCTGGATGAACACGTTATCGTCGAGATCGTGACCCCCGGCACCGGCGACCCGGTGGCTGAGGGCGAGGTGGGCGAAGTGGTCGTGACCTCGCTCAACCCCGATTACCCGCTGATCCGCTTTGCCACCGGCGATCTGAGTGCCCTGATGGCAGGGGAAAGCCCCTGCGGGCGGACCAATGCACGCATCAAGGGCTGGATGGGCCGCGCCGACCAGACGACCAAGATCAAGGGGATGTTTGTGCGCCCCGAGCAAGTCGCCCAACTGGTGGCCAAACACGCCGAGATCGCGCGCGCGCGTGTCGTCGCCACCCGCGAGGGTGAGATGGACATGATGACCGTGCGAATCGAGACAGACAGTGGCGATGCCGCCGCCTTTGAGGGCAGCGTGGCTGAGGTGCTGAAGCTGAAAGGCAAGGTCGAGTTGGTGCCGCCGGGCGCACTGCCGCGCGACGGGCTGGTGATCGAGGATCAGCGGACCTACGACTGAAACTGCGCAAGCCCTTGCCGCAACGGCGGAAAGCCGCGTGTGGCAGGGGGCTGGCGCGGGTGTTTGGGCGAAACACCGCCATTTTCCCCGCGCGCGCCGCTTGCTCTGACATGGCGTCGCGGTAGGCTTTGTCCCAATGCAGAAGGCGGGGAGGAAAGCTCATGCGGAATTTGGCAATTGCCATGGTGGGCGCGTTTCTGGGCGCGACGGGTGCGCTTGCCAACGGCGACGCGCTGGTGATCGGCAACAGTCAGTATACTGCCGTCCAGACGCTGTTCGGCGCACAGCGAGTCGCGCAGGCGGCCAGTGCGCTGAACGCCAAGGGGTTTGATGTCACGTTGGCGCAGGATGCGGGCGCGTCGGACATGCGCAAGGCCTTTGGCGAATTCGCCGAAATGCTGGACGATGACGGCGGTCCGGTGGTGATCCTGCTGTCAGGGGTCTTTGTGCACAGCGTCGGCGGCAGCTACCTGCTGCCGGTGACCGGGAATGGCCGGATCGACGAGGCGGACGTGCTGATTCAGGGCTTTCCTCTGGATGCTGCGCTGGCGGTGCTGTCGGCCTATCAGGGGCGCGCGTTCCTTGTGTTGGGGGAAACCGGCGCGGAGCCGGATCTGAACCTGTTCCTGACCGCTGGACTGGGAGAGTTGGACATCCCGCAGGGGGTGACGGTGATACGCGGTCCGGCAATGGATGTGGCCCGCTATGCGGCGCGGGACATGGCCCGGACCGGGCGTTTTGTGCGCCGCGCCGCGATCGAATACGAATTGCAGATCGAGGGGTACGCCCCGCAGGAACAGGTGATCGTCCGCGAAGGCGACGTCAGTCCGCCGCGCGGAGCCATCGACCCGCCGCTGCCCGATCCCTTTGCCAACCGGGCGGCTGACGATGTGTCATGGCGACTGGCGCAAGAGGCCGATTCGGCCGAAGGCTACAAAACCTACCTCAACGGTTTTCCCGATGGGGCCCATGTGAACGCGGCGCGACAACGTATATCGGCGCTGACCTCCGAGCCATTTTATCGCGAACGTCGCGCCGAAGAGGATCTGGAACTTGACCGCGACGCCCGCAGGGCCATTCAGCGTGACCTGACCATTCTGGGCCATGACACCCGCGGCATCGACGGCGTATTTGGCAATGGCACGCGGGGGGCCGTCCGGCGCTGGCAGGAAGAGACCGGCCTGAAGGTCAGCAGCTATCTTGACCGTGACCAGATCGCCCGCTTGCAGGCACAGGCCACACGCCGCGCCGCTGAACTGGAAGAGGAGGAAAAGCGCCAGCAGGCTGAACGGGCACGCCAAGAGCGCGCCCTGTGGCGGCGCGTCAGGGATCGGGGCGAAGAGGCGGGCTTTCGCGAGTATTTGCAGAAATACCCCCAAGGGCAGTTTGTCGATGAGGCGCGCGCAGTGCTGAAAGCGATCGACAAGCAGCGTGCGGAACAGGCCGTGGGACAGGACCGGCGCGACTGGAACAAAGCGACACAGGCCAATTCCGTGGCGGCGTACAACGCCTACCTGCGCGACTGGCCCAACGGGGCGTTCCGTGAAGAGGCCAAGCAGCAAATCGCAGAGCTGCAGTTCGACGCGGAACGGGTGCGTAATTCGGTTCAGGCCCGAAACGAGGAGCAGGGGATGAACCTGAATTTCGTGGCCCGCCAACTGACCGAACGGCGGCTGGATCAACTGGGCATGAAACCGGGCAAGGTTGACGGGCAGTTTGATGAAAACACCCGCGCGGCGCTGCGCCGCTTTCAGGACGCGCGCGGGTTGCGGGTTTCTGGTTATCTGGACGAACAAACCATGGTGCGCCTGCTGGCCGGAGGCATCATCGGCATCGACCGTTAACCGCCCGGTGTTGGCAAGGGGCGCCGACACACGCAGTCGGCGCCCGCCAATCGGCGGGGCATTCTAGGAGAATGCCTGACAAATGTTTGCGGATTTTCACTCAAGTTGTGATCAGGCCGCAAAACCGGATTTCACCCGGTATTAAGTTGCTTCCCTGAAAGATGCTTCACCGAGTCGTTACGGTCGTTTCACAGTGAAGGAGTGCCTGCGGTGAAGTCTTTCGAAGCCCGCAGTCGCGGGGTCACATCCTTGCACGTCATCATCGTGGCCTTGTCGCTTACCATGACGGTCGGGGCTTGGCTCTATTCAAAGAATCAGGTGGATCTGCAAACTGAAAACAGGTTTGTGGCTGCCAAGGACCGTACCATCGGCCTGATCGTTGATCGCATGTCCCGATACGAAGATGCGCTTTGGTCCGGTGTGGCCCATATCGATGCCAAGGGCGGTAAGACATCCCATTCAGAGTGGAAGACGTTCTCTGGCTCATTGAATTTGGCTAAAAAGTATCCGGGCGTGAATGGGATAGGGGTCATCTATTACGTCGACAGGCGGGAGTTCCCTGAATTCCAGAGCATCAGGGACGCTGAAGGACGCGGCTTTTCAGTGTTTCCGGAACATGACCAGGACTTCAGGCTGCCGATCACGTTTATCGAACCCGAAGACATCAATGCCGCAGCCATTGGCCTGGATGTGGCGCATGAGATGAATCGCCGAACCGGCCTGTTGGCGAGTCGTGACACTGGCACAGCACAGATCACTGGCCCGATCATTCTCGTACAGGACAGCGGCCATACAGCGGGATTCTTATTCTACACACCGTTTTAAGACGGGCAAAGGCCGGGATCTGTGGGGGAACGGCAGGAAACATTTTCCGGCGTTGTCTACGCACCTTTTGTCGTTCGAAACCTGGTCCAAGGGTTGCTGTCAAAGGATCGCCGCGAAGTGCGCTTTAGCATACGCGATGGCGATCAGGTCATTTACGATGAACTTGGACCGGATGAGCCGCTATACGATGGCGGTCCCATGTTTTCAGACACTGTAGAGCTGAAAATGTATGGAAGAACCTGGCTCGTCGAGATCAGGACAAATTTGGCGTTCCGCAATCAGAATGGATATGATCAGCCGACATTGATCCTGATTGGGGGATTGGTGATCGAGATCCTGGTGATTTCCATGCTTGCGATGATGGCGCGCTCCAATCTCAAGGCGCACACCTACGCACACCATCTGACCGAAGAACTGCGCGCCAAGACAGAGCATCTTGAACACGCCAATTCGGAAATCGAACAATTTGTCTATATCGCATCCCATGACCTGAAGACCCCGGCGCGCGGGATCGGCTTTCTTGCGGATGTGATCGAAGAGGATCTGGAAGACATTATAGGCCCGCTTGATGGGCACGCAGAACTAAAGATGCAAATCGACATGATCCGAGAGCGCGTCAGCAGAATGAACGATCTGACACGGGGGATCATGGAATTCTCTCGCGTCGGGAACGGCAGCGAGACGGCGGAGACGGGTGTCTCACTTGCGACAATTGTTGGGGATTGTGTCGCCGATTTCGAAGTCGATCCCTCACAGATTCACCTGACGTCGGACATCGATACAATCCACTGTGACAGCCAGAGTTTTCGCCGCGTGCTGGAGAACTTGATTGGCAACGCCCTCAAATACCACCCGGACCCGCAGGCGGCGCGGGTGGATCTAACAGTAGAGGTGGCGGAAGAGAGTTTGAAGGTCTCTGTCAGGGATAACGGAAATGGTATCGCCCCTGAGTTTCATACCAGAATTTTTGAAGTTTTTCAAACGCTTCGCAAGGCAGGCGAACCGGAAAGCACTGGTATCGGGTTGGCCATCGTCAAAAAGGCCGTGCAGCGCCACGGTTATGATATTTGCGTGAATTCCTCACTCGGGAATGGGGCAAAGTTCACCTTTCGTTGGCCGCTAGGTCACGATGCAGCGGATCATCAACTAGAGAAGGTCGCCTAACATGAGCCGTCAGATGAATATCCTGCTCGTCGAGGACAACACGCTGGATGTGATGATGATTCAGCGCGCGCTGTCCAAGGATCGCTCCGGATGCGGTGGTCACCCGCGCAGAAGACGGCATCGAGGCGCTGGAAATAATAAATTCGGGACGGACGACCAATCCCTTTTTCATCCTGCTGGACATCAACATGCCCCGGATGAATGGGCACGAATTCCTCAAGGAACTGCGCAAGACGGCGATCGCCTCTGACAGCGTGGTCTTCATGTTCACGACGTCTGACAGCGTGCAGGACATCGCCCGAGCCTATCGTGAGAGCGTCAATGGATACATCGTCAAGCCGCACAACCGGGAAGACATGAACAAGAAGATCTCGACGCTGCAAGAGTTCTGGACAATTTGCGAACCACCCGTACGGCCTGTCGGTCCGGTCTAGCGCGTGTCGGCGGCGGCCTTGCCGGGCGCCTCTCAGGCGCACACAGGCGCCTGCATCGGGTGTAGTGGCCCCGACAAGTCCGGCGTGTAGCTGTAGAACAGGCGAACCCTGGGGCACGCAACGCCGGACAGAACCCACCAGAGATCTGGATCACGGAAATGAAAAGCCCCCGCAGGCGATACCTGCGGGGGCTTTTTGTATTGATCAAAGGCGTGGTGCCGGGACTTAGCCCTGACGTGCCTTGAATCTCCGCTGTGTCTTGTTGATCACATAGACACGGCCCTTACGGCGCACAACGCGGCAGTCGCGGTGGCGCTTCTTGAGCGAGCGGAGCGAATTGGCGACCTTCATGGGTCTTCTCCTATCGTCGCGGCGCGCGAGCGCCTTTCGTTGCGGCCAATACCCGAAACTCCGCGAGGCAAGCCCCCCCGGAGACCGGGTGATGAATTCATGGTGGGCGATACTGGGATCGAACCAGTGACCCCTTCGATGTCAACGAAGTGCTCTACCGCTGAGCTAATCACCCATATGCCCGTTGCACACCCTCATGAACCTCTACCGAAGTCGCTGGTGGCGCGCGCTGGTGGAGGGTCTATAAATGCCTTCTCTGCGGGGATCAAGGGCTTTTGGCAGGCGCAGAAATCGGTCTATCTTTGACCCCGATAGGAGCGCGAATGCCAGAGACATCGTACCACTTGCACATGCCTGACCCGCAGACGTCTTGCGTGGTTTTTGCCTCGCCGCATTCCGGGTGTGATTATCCGAATAGCTTTCTGCGCACCACCGTTCTGGACGCGCACAGCATCCGAAGCTCTGAAGATGCCTTTGTGGACCGGCTTTTCGACTGTGCGCCGCAGTTTGGCGCGGCTTTTCTGTGTGCCGGAGCACCGCGGGCCTATATCGATCTGAACCGCTCCGCCGAGGAACTGGACCCCGCGCTGATCGAAGGGCTGCGACGCACTGGGCACAATCCGCGGGTTGCCAGCGGGCTGGGGGTGGTGCCGCGCGTGGTGGCGGGAGGACGGGCGATCTATCGCGGCAAGTTGCCCCGGATAGAGGCCGAGCACCGAATCAGGCGAATCTGGAAGCCCTATCATGACCGGTTGCAGGCGTTATTAAGCGCGGCGCGTGAAACATTTGGCGAGGCGATTCTGATTGACTGTCACTCGATGCCGCACGAGGCGCTGGATGGCTCTGTCCGCCTTGGCGGAAAACGCCCCGAGGTCGTGATCGGCGACCGGTTTGGCGCGTCGGCGCGTTCCGAGATTGTCGAACGGGTCGAGGCGGCTTTTGCCGCGGCGGGATTCGTGGTGGCGCGCAACGCGCCGTTCGCGGGGGCCTATACGACGCAGTATTACGGGCGTCCGTCGCGCGGCCAGCACGCGGTGCAGGTGGAAATCGACC
This sequence comes from Antarctobacter heliothermus, assembly GCF_002237555.1. Lineage (NCBI taxonomy): Bacteria > Pseudomonadati > Pseudomonadota > Alphaproteobacteria > Rhodobacterales > Roseobacteraceae > Antarctobacter > Antarctobacter heliothermus. The sequence goes on from NZ_CP022540.1 coordinate 2,086,432, forward strand.
GCGCGCTGTATATGGACGAGGCGACGATCACACCAAATGCGCGCTTTGACGACGTCCGTTCGGCATTGCGCGGGGTGGTGGCAGAGCTGGCGGATCTGGGAGACCGGCAACCACAGCAATTGGCGGCGGAATAGGCAATGCCTGTGCGCGCCGTCCGGGGCACGCAGGTGGGTGGCCCCAATTCAGGTCTTGGGCGCCAGCAGTCCGGCCAATGCCGCGTCCAGCGGTGCGGCATCGTCGATTTCCAGTCTGACCGGCAGGGTCAGTACCTCACGGCGGACCTGCGGCGGCAAACGTACCGCGTCTTTTTCCGTTGTCACCAGCTGAGCGCTCAATAGCTGTGCCTCGCGCAACAGCCGTGTGATCAGCGCGGGCGTAAACGGCTGATGGTCTTCCAGCGCCTCGGCTCTGCGGATGTCGGCACCAAGGCCACGCAGGGTGGCAAAGAATTTCTCCGGGTGGCCGATGCCGGCAAAGGCCAGCGTGGGCAAACCGCCCCAATCCATGCCGGTTTGCAAAGGGGCCAGATTCCCGGTCAGGTGAGGTAGCGAGATCCGCGGCCCCCAGTCCTCGGAAAATCGTTTCTGTGCGGCGGCGGGACCGATCGAAAGCAGCAGGTCGCCACGGGCCAGCCCGGTGTCGATTGGCTCACGCAGGGGGCCTGCGGGCAAACAACGCCCATTGCCGAAGCCCGCCACCGCATCGACGCAAATCAGCGTCAGATCCTTGGCCACATCTGGGTTCTGGTGTCCGTCATCCAGCACGATCACCTCTGCTCCTGCCGCCTCGGCAGCCTGTGCGCCCGCTGCGCGGTCCTTGGCGACCCAGACCGGGCAGAAAGCCGCCAGCAGCAGGGGTTCGTCGCCGGTATCCTCGGCGCTGTGGCTGTTGGGGTCGACCTGCACCGGGCCGTCCAGCCCCCCGCCATACCCGCGTGAGACGACATGAGGGGCCAGCCCGCGTCCGATCAGCCGCTGGACCAGCGAGATCACTGTGGGCGTCTTGCCGGTGCCGCCCGCGTTGACATTGCCGACGCAGATCACCGGCACGCCACAGCGCGCACGCGGTGCGCGGGCGACCCGGCGGGCGGTGGCGCGGGCGGTCAGCGCGCCTAGCGGTGCCAGAACACGGGCTTGCCAAGCCGGGGTCTGCGGCGGGGTCTGCCAGAACAGAGGAGGGCGCATCAGGCCAGCCCCCGGTCGTCCAGTACATCGCAGACCTCTGCCAGCACCCGGTCGACCAGTTGCGCCCCCGACGAGATCACGTCCCAGCCCGCATGCGCCATCGTTGCCGCCTGATCCGGCGCGACAAGGTGTGACACGGCGGTGCCCAGCGAATCGGCGTCACGCACGATGCGCGCGGCCCCGGCGCTGACCAGACGGGAATACGCACCCAGATGTGCCCCGACATTGGGGCCATAAAGGATGGCGGTGCCAAGGGCGGCGGCCTCGAACGGGTCTTCGCCGCCGGTGCCGGATATCAGTGATCCGCCCAGAAAGGCCAGCGGCGCAAGCCTATACCACAGGCCAAGTTCTTCGGGCCCGCCGGCCAGCAGCACTTGGGTGTTTTCATCCGGCATGTCGCCGTTTTCCCAATCACAGACGCGCATCTGTTCGCTGCGCAGAAGACGGCTGATATGTCTGGCGGCCTCGGCGTCGGCGGGTGACACGATCAGCAGCATCCGGTGGGCTAGCCGGCTGGCCTGACGGTGGGCGTACAGGATGTCGCTGGCCTCTTCGGCGCGCAGCCGTGCGGCCAGCCAGATCGGGCGGCCGGCGATAAGCGCGGCGATTTCCTCGTGCAGGCCGTCGGGGCAGTCCAGCGGGGCCTCGGTGTCCAGAAAGGCGGTGGCGTCGTGAACACGGTCCGTCTCGACCCCAAGCCTGCGCACCCGGCGGCTGGCTGCGGCGCCATTGGTGTATAGGCTGTTGAACAGCGCCAGCGTCGCGGGGGCCGGATCGGGCAGCCAGCGCGGGGCATCGACCGGAAAGGGGGCGTCCTCGAGGGCGAGGGCAATCAGGTGGCATCCGGCTTCGGACAGCGTGGCCAGCAATCCGGGTCGCAGCGCCTGACCGGTCCAAAGCGCCACATCCGGCTGTCGCCGGCGCATGTTGCGCAGGTCGTCGCCGGACAGGTCCCGCGGCAAGGGAACGGTTGTGATCCCCGGCCGGTCTGGCACACTCCCGCTGAGCCAGACCGACACTTCAGGACGCTGCGCAACGAGCCGCGCGGCGAGGCTGGCGAGCGCACGGCCCTGTTCCGTGTCCTCGGCGAACCCCCAGACCAAAGCTCCGTCCGGCCGGTCGGGCCAATCTCGGGCCACACCCGCGGCGGAAGCGCTGCGCGCATAGGTCAGGTAGGCCGACAGGCTGAGCGCGCGGCGGGTCATGGGGTCAGCCCAGTTCCTCGGTCGAGGAAGCCTCTTCGCCCTCTTGGCGCAGGCGATGCAGATGGGCGATGAAATAGCGCATGTGGGCGTTGTCGACGGTGCGCTGCGCCTCTGCCTTCCAGGCGTTGTAGGCCTCTTGGTAGTTCGGAAAGATGCCGACGACATGCAGATCGTTGACGTCCTTGAAGACGGTTTTTGTCGGGTCGACGAGTTCACCGCCGAAGACGAGGTGCAGGCGTTGCATGGGGCGTGGTCCTTGTGGTTGTGGCGTTCCGCGCGAGCCTAGCGATGGCGGGCGGTGGGTCAAGGCGGGGTCGGGTGGCTGTAGTGGGTGGGGAGGGGGCGCTGCCCCCACCGCCCGTTCGGGCGGCCCCCCGGGATATTTTTGGACAGAAGAAACATGGTCGGGGATGTCAGGGAAGACGGTTCAGCAGTGCTGCGTGCAGGCGGGGGTTTGCAGCGACCAGCCCGTCGGCCTGGGGGTGGGCCGCGTTAAACCGCAGGGGAGCGCCGCGCCGGTCGGTGATCGTTGCGCCTGCCTCTGACAGGATCAGCGCGCCAGCAGCGATGTCCCATTCCCAGGTTGGTCGGAAGGTGAACATGGCGTCGTAGCGGCCCTCGGCCACCAGGCTCTGACGGTAGGAGAGCGAAGGCCTGAAGCTGCGGCGCATGTCCGGGATGCCCCCGGGCCACCATTCCGGATTGAGGCTGGCGCGGGTGGCCAGCACTTGTGCCGCCTCGGGCGTCGTGACGGTGTCTGCGGAGATGGATTGGTCGTTCAGGAAGGCACCGCCGCCAAGGCGCGCGGAATAGAGTTTGTCCATCATTGGCAGGTAGATGACGGCAGCGGTGGTCCGGCCATCTTCAACCACGGCAAGCGCATGGGCCCAGGTCTTGTCGCCTTCTATGAAAGAGCGGGTGCCGTCGATCGGGTCGACGATAAAGACCCGTTTCGCCGAGAGGCGCGCGGTGTCGTCAGGAGTTTCCTCGCTGAACCATGCATAGTGGGGCCGCGCGTCGCGCAATACCTGCGTCAGGTGGGTATTGACCGCCAAGTCGGCCTTGGTCACCGGACTGTCGTCTGCTGCCTTGAACTGAACATCCAGAGGGCCGCCGACAAAACTGCGGGCAATGTCGCCCGCCTGCCGTGCGGCGTCGATCAGCAGCGCGAGGTCATTCGCCGGCAAGGGTCAACCCTTCGACCAGCAGCGAGGGCACCACACGGCTGAGCCAGGGCCGGGCATCATTGGCGGGGATCAGGCTGCGCAGCATCTCGCGCAGGTTGCCGGCGATGGTGACACCAGACACCGGGTAGGCGGGCTCGCCATTCTCAACCCAGAACCCGGCGGCACCGCGCGAATAGTCGCCGGTGTTGGGGTTGATTGTGCTGCCGATCATCGATGTGACCAGAAGTCCGTTGCCCATCTGGCGCATCAGGTCTGCGTGGCTGTGATCGCCTTGGGTCAGTTCCAGGTTCCATGCGGTAGGAGAGACCGAGGCCCCGCCGCGCGCAGCGTTGGCGGTGCTGTCCATGCCCAGCTTGCGCGCATTGGCGAGGTCCAGCGTCCAGCCGGTCAGCACCCCATTGTCCACCATGGCGCGGCGGCGGGTCGGCAGACCTTCGGCGTCGAAGATGCGTGAGCCACTGATCCGGGGGCGGTGCGGATCCTCAAGCAGGCTGATGCCGTCGGGCAGCACTTGCTGTCCCAGGGCCTCGCGCAACCAGGATTGGCCGCGCGCCACCTGAGCGCCGTTGGCCGCCGCGACCAGATGGCCGATCAGCGAGGACGAAATGCGTTCATCGAAGAGCACGGGATAGGCGCCGGTTTTCGGTTTGCGCGGATTGAGACGTTCCAGCGTGCGGGCGGCGGCGGTTTCGCCAATCTCCTCGGCGCTGCGCAGGTCGGACTGGTAGACACGGCTGTCCCCGTCATGATCGCGTTCCATCCCCAGACCCTCGCCTGCGATGGCCACGCAGTACAGGCTACGTGAGGTGCGCGCGTAGCTGCCGGAAAAGCCATTGGTAGCGGCCAGGGCGATGCGCTGGGCGTTGTACTGTGCGGCGGCGGAATCGATGCGGGTGATGCCTTGGGTTGCCAGGGCTGCAGCTTCGGCCCGGCGGGCGTCGTCTTCCAGTTCGGCGGGGGCCGGTTCATTCGATGGGTCGCACAGGTCAAGCGGTGTGGCATCGCGGTCAGTCGCCAATTGATCCGGGTCGGCAAGGCCAATGTAGGGGTCTTCGGGGGCCTCGCGCGCCATGGCGACGGCGCGAGTTGCCATTTCCGTCATCGCGTCGGGGCGGATGTCAGAGCCCGAGATGCTGGCGCTGCGCTGGCCCAGAAAGACCCGCAGGCTGAGGTCGCGGTATTCTGCCCGTTCGGCCTGTTCCAGCGTGCCGCCGCGCACGTCGATCGCCTGTGCCGTTGCTTCGACCGCCAAGGCATCAGCCGCGTCGGCCCCCGCCTTGCGGGCGGCATCCAGAAGGGCGGCGGCGAGGTCTTGGGGCGTGTCGGACATGGTGGCCTCTGCGTGGTTCGGTTGGGGACCGAGGTAAGCCTGTCGGCCACAAGAGGCAAGGCCGGGGCGTGCGGGACCCTATCGGGCTGGAACGGTGACCGCCACAATCGGCCCCATCCGCCGTCCCAGATCGGCGCGCCCGACCTGCGGCGCATAGAGGCGTGAGATGTTGCCGTCCAGAAACAGCGCGTTGGGCACCTTCAAAACGTCGCGGAACAGGCGCGCGAATTCGTGAAAGGTGACGGTGTTCTGCGAGATCGCAAAAAACGTACGACGTCCGTCAGCGGAGGTGCCGACACCATTGCGGATGTAGCGCGAGGTGCTGTCTGGCAAAAAACGCGGGTGCAGCGCGCCGTCGATCACCAGCATCGGCCCGGACTGCGTGGCAAAGCGGCACTGCGGTTGGCGGGTCAGGAAATCGCGTGTCTCATACACCCGCGCCCAGTCTTTGCCGATGCAGAAGATGCCGTTGGGCAGCAGGCCAAAATTGCCGGGGCCGGGGGACGAGATCACCCGCATGTCTTCGCGCCCGTCCTCAACGTACAGCCCGACAGGCGAGCGGTCCTCGTGGTACATGCCTGCGTTCATCGCGAACTCAAGGTCGCGCCCGTCACGCGCCAGTTCGGTCTTCAGCGTGCTGAAATGGCCGTAGGGTGTGCCGGAGCTGTCCGACCTGAACAGGCGCATGTCTTCTTCGGTCGCGTCCACTTCGCAGACGATGTAGCGATTGCCGTCGTGATCCAGCGGCTGACAGCCGACGGCACCGGCCTGTGGTGCGCTGGCCAGAGTGGTGATCAAGAGGGCCAGACCAGACAAGAGATGGCGCATCGGCACGGTCAGCTGTCGATATCGCGCTTGACGGCTTCGTCGCCCAGCAGGCGGCGGGTTTCGTCAAGGCGGTCAAAGGTGTCATCCAGCCGAAAGCGCAGTTCCGGTGAATATTTCAGCGTCATGTTGCGGGTGACCGCGCGGCGCAATTCGCCCTTGTTGCGTTCCAGCAGGTCAAACATGTCGGCCTGATTCTCGCCGCCCAGTGGCACCACAAAGGCGGTCGCCACCTTGAGGTCGGGGGACACCCGCACCTCCCCCACGGTGATAGAGAGCCGGTTGAGGTCCGGATCGTGAATGTCACCGCGCTGGAGCACCTCGGAGAGGGCTCGGCGGATCAGCTCTGCCACCCGAAGCTGGCGTTGGCTGGGCCCGGAGGCGTCTTGGAATCTGTTGCGTGCCATGACCCAGACTTAGGCCCGCTGTGGCGGTTTGCCAAGCGGTTCGCGGAGGGCGTGCATTTGTCGGCGCGGGGCGCTAACAGGGGCAAGGCGTTTGTGGCAAGGAGCGGGACAATGGAGGATTACGGTGTTGTGGTGACCGGCGTGTCGGGCCGGATGGGTCAGATGCTGGCGCGGCAGGTGGTGGCGCATGAGCGGCTGCACCTGTGCGGCGCGCTGGAACGGACGGGCCATCCGTGGGTCGGGCAGGATTTGGGCCTTGCCATGGGCGGCGCGGCGCTGGGCGTGATGGTATCCGACGACCCGCTGGAGGCCTTTGCCCGCGCCCATGCGGTGATCGATTTTACCGTACCTGCGGCAACGGTGGCCTTTGCCGAACTGGCCGCCCAGGCGCGGGTGGTGCATGTGATTGGCACCACGGGGTTGAGTGACGATGACTTGCACAAGATTGCGCTGGCGGCGCGGCATTCGGTTGTTGTGCGCGCAGGCAACATGAGCCTTGGTGTGAACCTGCTGACGACAGTGACGCGGCAGGTGGCGGCGGCGCTGGACGCCGATTGGGATATCGAAATCGTTGAGGCGCATCACAACCAAAAGGTCGACGCGCCCTCTGGCACCGCGTTGATGCTGGGCGAGGCCGCCGCCGAAGGGCGGGGCGTCGCACTGGCGGATGTGTCGGACCGGGGCCGCGACGGAATCACCGGGGCGCGCAAGCGCGGCGACATCGGGTTTCATGCGATCCGGGGCGGTGACATCGTCGGCGAGCATGAGGTTATTTTTGCCGCCGCCGGGGAGCGGATCGTACTGAAACATATCGCCAGTGACCGGACGTTGTTTGCACGCGGGGCGCTGAAAGCCGTGCTGTGGGGGCAGGGCAAGGGGCCGGGCGAATACGACATGTTGGACGTGCTGGGGCTGAAGTGACGCGCCCCCGCGCTCCGGACAAAGCTTGCCCCACCCACCCACCCGCGCGCTTTGCCCAGCCCGCGTGGGCGCGTGGTGTGGGTCTGATACGGGGGTCTTCTGACTCACCAGTGCAAATGCCCGGAAGGGGAGGGCGCGACGGTTCAGAAGTCGATGGCGAGGCCCTTTTTTTCCCAGTCGCCATAGCGCACAGGTTCCGGCCCGTCGCGTCCGCCCAGTTCTCTGGGCAGGGCGTTTGCCTCGGCCTCTGCCTTGGCGCGGCGCTCGGCCGCTTCGGCCAATGCGCGTTGCGCGGCGGGGGGCAGGTCAGTGTGATTGGGGCGGTCAGTCTCGGACATGGGCTTTCCTCGTCTTGTGCCTCCTGATATACGCCCGCCGGTCCGTGGGGCAACCCCGCCCCGCCTCACCGGAGAGTCCCCATGCCCGCATCGCCCAGCCCGGCCCGACTGGCCGCCGTCGACCTGCTGGATCAGGTTGTGGAACAGGGCCGCCCCCTGAGCGAGACTGATCGGCTGGACAAACTGGCCCCGGCGGATCGCGCGGCGGCGCAGCGGCTGGCGACCGAGACCCTGCGCGGGTTGGAACGGGCGGACCGCCTGCTGAAACCGCATCTGCGCAAGCGTCCGACGCCACGTGTCATTAACATCCTGCGGCTGGGAACGGTCGAGCTGTGTCTTGGCGGCGCGGCGCATGGCGTGGTCAGCGATTGTGTCGATATTGCCGCTGCGGGCAAACACACGCAGGGCGCGCGCGGCTTGGTGAATGCGGTGTTGCGCAAGATTGCCGGTGAGGGGGTCACAGCCTGGGGCAAGCTGCGGGTGCCGCGCCTGCCGAAATGGCTGCGTGAGCCCTTGGTGGCCGCTTGGGGGCCGCAGACCGTCGCCGCGATGGAGCGTGCGCATTTTGAGGGCGCGCCGCTGGACCTGACGCCGAAGCCCGGTGCGGATCTGTCGGCGCTAAACGGCGCGGAGCTGCCCACCGGGTCCGTTCGGTTGCGGCAAGCCGGACAGGTGAGCGCACTGCCGGGGTTCGCAGAGGGCGACTGGTGGGTGCAGGATGCCGCCGCCGCCTTACCTGCGCAGCTCTTGGGCGATGTGGCGGGACAAAACGTGCTGGACATGTGTGCGGCTCCGGGCGGCAAGACGCTGCAACTGGCTGCTGCCGGGGCGCATGTCACGGCGCTGGACCTGTCAGAGGCGCGGTTGGCGCGGGTTCAGGAAAACCTTGAACGGACCGGACTGAAGGCGACGCTTGTGGCGGGGGACGCGTTGACCCATCAGGGGCAGTACGACGCCATCCTGCTGGACGCGCCCTGTTCGGCGACCGGCACCATCCGCCGCCACCCCGACCTGCCCTTTGCCCATGAGGGCGAGCGGATTGCCGATTTGATCGGGTTACAAGCCGCGATGCTGGACCACGCGCTGACCCTGCTGAAGCCCGGCGGGCGGCTTGTCTTTGCCACCTGCTCGCTGATCCCTGATGAGGGAGAATGCCACATCGAAGAGGCGCTGGCGGGCCATCCCGACCTCAAAGTCTTGCGCGCCGAGGCCCCGTGGATCGAGGACAGCTGGCGCTCTGACGAGGGCGGTTTGCGCCTGCGGCCTGATTTCTGGGCAGACCGCGGCGGGATGGACGGCTTCTACATGGCGCTTTTGCAGCGCGGGTAACTCTTTGATGACTTCGCCCGGTGGGCGGGTTATCCTACGCTCAACAAGCCCGGAAAGGGCAACCTTGAGGCAAATCGCAGAGCACCGGCACATGTCCACGGCGCGAAACTGGCGGACGACGCATGCGCGTTTGATGAACCGTATGCAGGCACGGATGGCAGCACATGCGCGGCCAGCCGAGGGATTCGTGTCGCAACCCGAACCGCGCACTGTCGGTTTTTTTGCCCGTGGCCGCCAGATGCTGGCCGGAAACCTGATGTTTGCCGGGCATCTGGTGCAGGCCGAGGGACGCTCGATCTGGGCGATCGAGGCCCCGGATGCGGCCTTTCAGGAAGAAATACAGGGGTTCGCTTGGCTGGATGATCTGGCCGCTGTGGGTGACAGCAAGGCGCGCGCACTGGCGCAGGATTGGCTGTGGGACTGGATTCGCCGCTATGGCAAAGGCAAGGGGCCGGGCTGGTCGCCAGAACTGACCGGGCGACGGTCGATCCGCTGGATTCATCATGCGCTGTTCCTGTTGCGAGGCCGCAAGGCCGACGACAGTGAGGCGTTTTATACCGCCCTTGCCGCGCAGACCCGCTTTCTGGCCAAGCGTGCCCATGTGGCTGCCCCCGGGTTGCCGCGTTTTGAGGCGATGACCGGGCTGCTTTACGCGGGCCTCTCGCTGCAAGGGATGGAGGCCCATGTGGCCCCGGCACGAGAGGCGCTGGGCAACGATTGCGCGCGGCAGGTGGATGCGCAGGGCGGTCTTCTCACCCGCAACCCCGAAGAACTGCTAGAGGTCTTTACCCTGCTGACATGGGCACAGCAGGCCCTGCACGAGGCTGATCTTGACCCCGATCCACGCCATCTGGAGGCCATTCGCCGCATCGCGCCGACCCTGCGCACCCTGCGTCATGCGGATGGCGGGCTGGCGCGGTTTCATGGCGGCGGCCGGGGTCTTGAGGGGAGGCTGGACCGGGCGCTTGCCGCATCGGGAAATCGCAAGCGGCAGGCGGACGGACTGGCCATGGGCTTTGCCCGGCTTTCGGCCCTGCGCACTTCGATCATTGTCGATGCGGCTCCGCCGCCCGGCGGGGCGGCTTCGGCCCATGCCCATGCCTCGACCCTTGCGTTCGAACTGACCTCGGGTCGCCGCCCTTTGATCGTCAACTGCGGGTCCGGCGGCGGCTTTGGTGAGGATTGGCGGCGCGCGGGCCGGGCCACGCCTTCGCATTCCACGCTATGCCTGCAAGGTTATTCCTCTGCCCGCTTGGGCGCGCCGCGCTGGCTGGGAGATGCGCGGCGCGAATTGCTGGAGGATGCGCCGCGCCATGTGCCGGTACAGATGAGCCATCTGCCCGAAACCCTGCGGTTCGAGGGGGGCATGACGGTTATGTCACCGTGCAAGGCCTCACCCATGCGCGCAGTCTGGAACTGTCGCTGGACGGGCGCGAACTGAAGGGCGAGGATTACCTTGTCGCGCTGGATGCGCCGTCGAAAAAGCGGTTCGACCGGGCGATGGATGCGATGAAACTGGCGGGCCTGCCGTTCGAGATCCGCTTTCACCTGCATCCAGAGGTGGACGTGGCGCTGGACATGGGCGGCACGGCCGTGTCGATGGCTCTGCGGTCCGGCGAAATCTGGGTGTTTCGCTTTGACGGGGCGGCGGACATCTCTCTGGAACCGTCAGTTTATCTTGAAAAGGGCCGCTTACAGCCGCGTGCGACGAAGCAGGTCGTTTTATCCGGCCGCGCGATGCAGTATGCGACGCGCGTCCGCTGGTCGCTGGCCAAGGCGCAGGAGACGGCATTTGCCGTCCGTGACCTTGTCCGTGATGAGGTGGATGTGACCGCGTAAGCGGTCTCTGGCCCGAGACAACTGAGACCCGAAGGAACATCCATGTCCGACCTGCAGCCCGTGCGCCGTGCGCTTCTTTCTGTATCCGACAAGACCGGCCTGATAGAGCTGGGGCAGGCGCTGGCCGCGCGGGGCATCGAACTGCTCTCGACCGGCGGATCGGCCAAAACCCTGCGCGACGCGGGACTGGACGTGCGCGACGTGGCCGACCTGACCGGGTTCCCGGAGATGATGGATGGCCGGGTCAAGACGCTGCACCCCAAGGTGCATGGCGGTCTGCTGGCGCTGCGCGACGACGGCATGCATGTGGCGTCGATGGCCGAACATGGCATTGTGCCCATCGACCTGCTGGTGGTGAACCTGTACCCGTTCGAGGCGGCACTGGCGCGCGGGGCCGACTACGATGAGATGATCGAGAACATCGACATCGGCGGCCCGGCAATGATCCGCGCCGCAGCCAAGAACCACGCCTTTGTCACCACCATCGTCGATGTGCAGGACTACGACGCGCTGCTGGCGGAACTTGACGCCAACGACGGTCTGACCAGCATCGAGTTCCGCAAGCGGCAGGCGCAGATCGCCTATGCCCGCACCGGGGCCTATGACGCCGCCGTCAGCACTTGGATGGCCGCCGCCATCGGTGAGACAACCCCGCGTCGCCGCGTCTTTGCCGGAACACTGGCGCAGCCGCTGCGCTATGGGGAAAACCCGCACCAGAACGCCGCCTTTTACACCGATGGGTCAGAGCGCCCCGGCGTGGCGACCGCCGAACAGTTGCAGGGCAAGGAACTCAGCTACAACAACATCAACGACACCGACGCGGCGTTTGAACTGGTGTCGGAATTTCTGCCCGCCAATGGTCCGGCCTGCGCGATCATCAAACACGCCAATCCCTGCGGCGTGGCGACGGGGGCCACCATCAAGGAGGCCTATCAAAAGGCATTCGATTGTGACCGCACGTCGGCCTTTGGTGGCATCGTGGCGCTGAACGGCGCGCTGGACGGCCAAACGGCAGAGGCCATCGCCGAGATCTTTACCGAAGTCGTCATCGCCCCCGCAATCCATCAGGACGCGCGCGACATCTTTGCCAAGAAAAAGAACCTGCGCCTGATCCTTGCCCCCGGCCTAGCCAACCCGGCACAGGCAGGCGTGGCGTGGAAACAGGTGTCGGGCGGCCTGCTGGTGCAGGACCGCGACAACGGTGCACGGTCGTTGGACGACCTGAAAGTGGTGACGAAACTGGCCCCGACTGAGGCGCAGATGAAGGACCTTCTGTTCGCATGGAAGGTCGCCAAACACGTCAAATCCAACGCCATCGTCTATGTGCGTGACGGCGCAACCGTGGGTGTCGGCGCGGGCCAGATGAGCCGGGTCGATTCGGCGATGATCGCGGCGAAAAAGGCCGAGCGTATGGCAGAGGCGCTGGGCCTCTCGGCGCCGCTGACCCAAGGCTCCGCCGTGGCCTCGGACGCGTTCTTCCCCTTCCCCGACGGGTTGATGGAGGCCGCCGCCGCTGGCGCGACCTGCGTCATCCAGCCGGGCGGGTCGATGCGTGACGATGAGGTGATCGCCGCTGCCGATGAGGCCGGTCTGGCCATGGTCTTTACCGGCATGCGCCACTTCCGCCACTAAAGACGGGCAGTCACGGCGCGGGCAAAGCCGCTTGCACCGCGTGCGGCAGGCCACTAGGTCTGCCGCGTCAAAACGGACAGTGCAGGAGAAACGGCAGTGGCACAGGCAAAGACAGGTGGCTTGCGACTGGTGTTCTGGGTGACGCTGGCTGTTTTCGTGCTGGACCAATTGTCCAAATACCTTGTCGTGCATGGCATGGGGCTGGCCAACCGTCTGTCGATTGAGGTGCTGCCGCCATACCTCAACTTTCGCATGGCGTGGAACTATGGCGTCAACTTTGGTCTCTTTGCCGGGGATGCCGCCGCAACGCGCTGGATCCTGATCTCTGTCGCGCTGGGTATCGTGCTGTTTGTGCTGGTCTGGATGCGCCGCGATCCGCCGGGGCGGATGGGCCTGATCGCGGCGGGTTTTCTGATCGGCGGCGCGTTGGGCAATGTGGTGGACCGGGTTGTCTATGGCGCAGTCGCGGATTTTCTCAACATGTCCTGCTGTGGCTTCGACAACCCCTATGCGTTTAACGTGGCGGACATTGCGATCTTTGTCGGCGCATTCGGGCTGATCCTGTTTCCGTCAGGCAAAAAGGCCCCGTGACGCCGCTGGCGAGATGGGTTAAGTCTGGCAAAACTCATGTGGAGGACTGCGATGCGGCGGGCGCATCTTGTTGCAATCATTGGTCTGGCGGGCTTGGCTTCTTGCGCGGTTGTCGACCGCGACAAACCCCTGCGCGATCTGCGGACAAACAGTCCGCAGCCCGAGGAGTTTGCCATCGTCCCCAACAAACCTCTGGTGCAACCTGAAAGCTATTCCGATTTGCCGCCCCCCACTCCGGGTGCCGCGAATCGTACGGATCTGACGCCCAAGGCCGACGCTGTCGCCGCTTTGGGGGGCAATCCCGCGCGGCTGGTCGCCCGGGGCGAAGGGGTGCCAGCAGGCGATGGCGCGTTGATCCAACGCGCCAGCCGGTTTGGCCGCGATCCCAATGTGCGTCAGGAACTGGCGCAAACCGACGCGCAATTCCGCCGCTCCAAGTCGATCTTCAACTGGTCGATCGTGCCGAAGGACGACTATGTCAACGCGTATAAGCGTGAAACGCTGGACGCCTATCGCTGGCTGAATATCTATCGCCGCGCTGGCGCAAAGACGCCGACACCGCCGCCGCAATAACTCCGGCGGCCCCGCGCCCGGTCACGTCCGCGTCACACAGTGTCACGGCGGGTTGAAGTCGGGCGAGACCCGCGTACTTAATGCAGCATCCGAACAACATGAGGATGCTGCATGCGCCCCCTGACCCTGTTATTCGCTTTCGCCGTGTCTTGCGCGTCGAGTTTCTCTGCCTCCGCGCAGGAGGCGGGCAAGGTGACCACCTTCGGCCTCGACAACGGGATGGACGTGGTGGTGATCGAGGATCACCGCGCCCCTGTTGTTGTGCACATGGTCTGGTATCGCGCCGGATCGGCAGATGAACAGCCCGGCGTCTCGGGCGTGGCGCATTTTCTGGAACACCTGCTGTTCAAGGGCACCGATACGCTGGAGCCGGGTGAATTCAGCGCCACGGTGGCGGCCAATGGCGGCTCTGACAACGCCTTCACCAGCTATGACACCACCGCTTATCACCAACGCGTCGCCGCTGATCGTCTTGGACTGATGATGAAGATGGAGGCAGACCGCATGGTCAACCTCCGCCTGTCAGAGGCCGACATCCTGACAGAGCGCGAGGTCATCATCGAGGAACGCAACCAGCGGGTCGAAAACAGCCCCGGCGCCCTGTTCCGCGAACAAAAGGATGCGGCGCTTTACCTGAACCACCCCTATGGCACGCCGATCATCGGCTGGCGCCATGAGATGGAACAATTGGATCTGGATGATGCGCTGGCCTACTACGGCGAGTTCTACGCCCCCAACAATGCCATCCTGATCGTTGCAGGCGATGTCACCCCGGATGAGGTGCGTGCACTGGCCGAAGAACACTATGTCCCGATCCCGCCGAACCCGGATCTGCAACCGCGCTCCCGCCCGACAGAGCCGACCCACTTGTCCGAACGCCGCATGACCTTTCATGATCCGCGTGTTTCGCAGCCCTATCTGACCCGCAGCTATATCGCGCCCGCCCGCACCAGTGGCGCGCAGGAAGAGGCCGCCGCCTTGTCGATGCTGGCGCAGGTTTTGGCGGGGGGACAGACCTCTGTCCTGACGCAAAAGCTGCAATTTGACAGCCGCAAGGCCGTCTACACGGACGCCTACTATGACGACACCAGCATGGATGTGTCCAACTTTACCCTTGTCATGGTTCCGACCCCGGGCGTCAGCCTTGAGGAAGGTGAGGCCGCGCTGGACGCGGTACTGGCCGAACTGATCGAAACCGGCGTCGACGCCGATCAGCTGGAGCGGATCAAGTTCCAGATCAAGGCCTCGCACATCTATGCGCTGGACAATCCTAACAGCATTGCGCGCCGCTATGGCAACGCGCTGACCACCGGGTTGACGGTGCAGGACGTGCAGGACTGGCCCGAGGTGCTGCAAGCGGTGACAGGGGATGACATCATCGCCGCCGCCAAAAAGGTCTTTGACCGTCGCCAATCGGTGACCGGCTACCTGATGGGCCCGAAAGAACCAACTCGCCCGCAGGAGGTGACCCAATGATCCGCCGTTTCGTATTGGCCGTCGGCCTGATCTGCGGCGGGTTCGCCGCCCATGCCGAAATCGACATCCAACAAGTCACCAGTCCCGGCGGAATCAACGCTTGGCTGGTCGAGGAACCCTCGATCCCGTTTGTGGCGCTGGAAATCCGCTTTCTGGGCGGGGCCTCGCTGGACGAACCGGGTAAACGCGGGGCCACAAACCTCATGGTTGGTCTGCTGGAGGAGGGCGCGGAGGGCATGGATGCCCGCGCCTTTGCCGAGGCCCGCGATGGGATTGCCGCGCGGTTCAGCTATGACGCAAGCGATGACACGGTGCGCGTGTCGGCCAAGTTCCTGACCGAAACGCAGGATGAGGCGGTCGACCTGCTGCGCGCCTCTCTGGTGGCACCCAGTTTTGACGACGTGGCCATCGAACGGGTGCGCGAACAGGTGCTGTCCGGTCTGCGCTCGGATGAGACCGACCCGGATGAAATCGTGGGCAAGGCGTTCTATGGCGCGATCTTTGGCGACCACCCCTATGGATCGTCGGAAAATGGCACCATCGACAGCGTCACCGCGTTGACCCGTGACGACATTGTCACCGCCCACCGCAATGCCCTTGCGCGGGACCGCATCTATGTCGGCGCGGCAGGGGACATCAGCGCGGAAGACCTTGGCGCGCTGCTGGACAAGCTGTTCGCCGATCTGCCGGAAACCGGCGCGCCGCAGCCTGCGGATGTGGACGTCCAGACCACCGCGGGCGTGACTGTGGTGCCCTTTGACACGCCGCAATCGGTCGCCATGTTCGGCCACAAGGGCATGAAACGCGATGACCCGGATTTTTTCGCCGCCTATGTGATGAACACGATCTTTGGCGGCGGCGGGTTTGAGGCGCGGCTGATGCACGAGGTGCGCGAAAAGCGCGGCCTGACCTATGGCATCTATTCCTACCTTGCCCCGCGCGAACATGCGGAACTGTTCCTTGGCCGTGTCGCATCGGCCAATGACCGCATCGGTGAGGCGGTTGAGGTGATCCGCGATGAGTGGGCCAAGATGGCCTCTGATGGCGTCACTCCAGAAGAACTGGACCGCGCCAAGACCTATCTGACCGGCTCCTATCCGCTGCGCTTTGACGGCAATGCACCCATCGCGCAGATCCTCGTGGGGATGCAGATGGACGATCTGACGCCGGACTACATCACCACCCGCAACGCCAAGATCGAGGCGGTCACGCTGGAGGATGTAGAGCGGGTGGCGGGCGAATTGCTGAAACCCGAAGAACTGCTGTTTGTGGTCGTCGGTCAGCCAGAGGGGCTGGAAGCGACGGTGGGCCAATAGGCCCGCCCGGCAACAGTGCCCTGACACGAAAACGGGCCGGAACCCTCAGCGGTTTCCGGCCCGAATTGTCTATAAAACCCGATCAGGCCCGTATCAGCTGATCAAACCCGCATGCACCAGCGCCACGTCCATCTTGGACTTGGTCGCATCGCTCAGCGGCAGCAGCGGCAGGCGCACCTCTTCGGAACACATCCCCAGCCGCGCCATACCGTATTTCGCGCCCACCAGACCCGGCTCGGTAAAGATCGCCTGATGCAGCGGCATCAGCTTGTCCTGAATCTCCAGCGCCTTGGCGTAATCCCCGGCAAGGCAGGCCTCTTGCAGTTGCGCACACAGCTTGGGCGCGACGTTTGCAGTGACCGAAATGCAGCCGACGCCGCCTTGGGCGTTGAACCCGTGCGCAGTCGCGTCCTCACCGGAGACCTGAATGAAATCCGTGCCGCAGGTGATCCGCTGGTAACAGACCCGCGCCAGATCGCCGGTGGCGTCCTTGACGCCCACGATGCGCGGCAGTTTGGCCAATTCGCCTATGGTGTCGGGCAACATGTCCACAACCGACCGACCGGGGATGTTGTAGATGATGATCGGAATATCGGCGCTGTCATGCACGGCGGTGAAATGCGCGATCAGACCGGCCTGCGTCGGCTTGTTGTAATAGGGTGTGACGACCAGCGCGCCATTGGCCCCGACGCGCGCGGCGTATTGGGTGAACCGGATCGCCTCGGCGGTGTTGTTGGACCCGGCCCCGGCGATCACCGGGATGCGCCCTGCCGCGGCCTCGACCACGCTGGCGATGACCTCTTCGTGTTCACGGTGGGTCAGGGTCGGGCTTTCGCCGGTCGTGCCCACAGGCACCAGCCCGTGAGAGCCTTCGGCAATGTGCCACTCGACCAGCTTCTTGAGCGTGTCGAAATCCACGGCGCCGTCCTTGAACGGCGTGACCAGGGCAGGCATTGAACCTTGAAACATGACACGCTCCTTTCGTTTGTCGCTGTCCGGCGTTGGTTGCGGTGGAAACCCGCCGACCCCTCAACTATGTGAGTTGCATGGTCCCGCGCCGGACGTATCCTCTGCAAGAAGCGTCTATTCCTTTTCATCACGGAAAAAGCAAGCCGATGTCTCGTCTCCTTGCCTTGTTGTTGCTGCTTGTCACCGCTCTGCCCGTCATGGCGCAAGAACGGGGTGCCGGCTTGGCCAAAGCCATGCAATCCATGCGCGAAGGCAACTGGGCTGCGGCCCGGATTGCGGCGCGGGCTGATGGGCAGGCGGCGGTGGATGTGATCCTGTGGCACGCGCTGCGCGCAGGCCGGGGGGACGTTCGCGAAGTACAGGACTTTCTGGCCCGCCACCCGGATTGGCCGGGGATGGATTACCTGCGCGAAAAATCCGAACCCACCATGTCAGAGGCCACGGCCGAATCGATCCACGCCTTTTTCGACGGCGATCTGCCGCAGACCGGCAGCGGGGCGCTGGCAATGGCGCGGGCGCATATGGCCGCCGGGGATGAGGGCGCGGCGCAGGCGGACATCGTATTGGCATGGCGCACTCTGTCAATGACGGCGGACGAACGGCGCGCGTTCCTTGAGAACTGGGGCGACATCCTGCGCCCGCATCACGTCGCACGGCTGGACATGGCGCTCTGGCAAGGGTGGAGCAGCAACGCAGGCCAGATGATGAGCCTTGTGGATGAGGGCTGGCAGGCGCTGGCGCAGGCGCGCATCGCGCTGCGCACCTCTGCCCCCGGTGTCGACACGCTGATCGCCAAAGTGCCGACAGAGCTCGCCGATCATCCGGGCCTTGCCTATGAACGCTTCCTCTGGCGCGTGCGCAAGCGGCGCACGGCGGATGCGATAGAGCTGCTGCGCCAGCAATCCACCAGCCGCGCGACACTGGGCGAACCTTGGGCCTGGGCGCCCGAACGGGTCGATCTGGCCCGCGAACGGATGCGCGACGGCGCCTATGCCGAAGCCTATGAGATCGCCGCCCACCACTGGCTGGTCGAGGGGTCAGAGTTCGCCGAACTGGAATGGATCGCGGGCTTTCTGGCGCTGCGCTATCTGGACCGTACCGATCTGGCCATCGCCCACTTTGAGAACTTCCGCGATGGTGTCTGGACGCCGATCTCGGTCGGACGCGCGGGCTATTGGCTGGGCCGCGCCTATGAGGCCGCGGGGCAGGCCGACAAGGCGAAAGAGGCCTACGCCCACGGCGCGCAGTTCCAGACCTCATTCTACGGGCTGCTGGCCGCCGAACGCGCGGGCCTGCCACCCAGTCCGACCCTGTCCGGGGTGGAACCCTTTGGCGATTGGCGCAACGCGGATTTCGCCAAGACCAGCGTGTTTGAGGCTGGTATCCTTCTGCTCGCCGCGGGTGAGATCAGCCTTGGCGAACGCTTTCTCACCCATCTGGCCGAATCGCTGGACCGCACCGGCATGGGGCAGATGGGCACCATGCTGATGGACATGGGCCGCCCCCATATTCAGGTCATGCTGGGCAAGCGCGCGGCCCAATTCGGCATCGAACTGCCGGGGCCGTACTATGCGCTCGACCCGCGCGTGACAGAGGGTGAATACCCGGTGCCCAAGGAAATGGTGCTGGCCATCGCCCGGCGCGAATCCGAATTTGATCCCGGCGTGATCTCGGGTGCGGGGGCGCGCGGCTACATGCAGTTGATGCCGGGCACGGCCAAGCTGGTTTCAGGCCAATTGGGCATCGAATACGACCTTGACCGCCTGTTGACCGATCCGGGCTACAACGCACGGCTGGGATCAAACTATCTGGCCGGACTGGCCAAACGGTTCGATGGCAACGCGGTGATGATGTCAGCGGGATACAACGCCGGACCGGGCCGTCCGGTGGGCTGGATGGACCGCTTTGGCGACCCGCGCAAAGGCGACATCGACATCATCGACTGGATCGAGATGATCCCTTTTGATGAGACCCGCAACTACGTCATGCGCGTCACCGAAAGCCTGCCGGTCTACCGCGCCCGGCTGGGAAAACCGCCGCATCCGGTGCCGTTCAGCCAGGAATTGCTGGGCAACACACTGCAATCGGCGGTCCGCTGACGGGCGCGTTCAGCCGCGCGCTTGCCGTTCCCGCCACAGGGTAAACAGCCCCGCTGCCACGATCAGCCCCGCGCCCAGTGCCACGTTCCAGCGGATGCTTTCGCCAAAGACCATGAGGCCCAGCGAACTGGCAAAGACCAGTTGCAGATAGGCAAAGGGCTGCACCGCGCTGGCCTCTGCCACCTCAAAGCAGCGGATCATCAGGTATTGCCCGCTGACCCCGGCGATGCACAACAGCCCCATCCAGACCCAGTCTGCGCTGGTCATCGGCACCCAGAACCCGACCCCGATGGCGGTCGCCACCACAACGCCGACCACGCCAGTATAGAAAAACGATGTCGTCGCGCTGTCGGCCCGCGCCACATAGCGCGTCAACAGCGCATAAAGCGCAAACATCGACGCTGCCAGCAGCGGGATCGCCGCATAGGGCGAAAACACCCCGCCCGAGGGTTGCAGGATGGTGATCACCCCGACAAAGCCGATTCCGATTGCTACCCAGCGCCGCCAGCCCACATGCTCGCCCAGCACCGGCCCCGACAGCGCCGCCACCAGCAGTGGATAGACCGTAAAAACAGCATGGCTCTCGACCAGTCCCAGATAGACAAAGGCCAGCACCATCACGTTGATTTCCACCACCAGCAACGCGCCGCGAAAGACCTGCAACCACGGGAACGCGCTCTGCGCCGCCGCCCGCAAGCCGCCTGCTTTGCGCGCCGCCACCGCCACCACAAAGGCCGCAAAGAACCAGTAGCGGATCATCACCACCATCATGGTGTTGTATTCCGTCGCCAAATGCCGAGAGATCCCGTCCTGCAACGTAAAGACAAGGGTGGTGGCGACCATCAGCCAGATGCCAAGGCGGGTGTTCTGCTCTGCCATCAGGCGCGCTTTCTGTTGGGTAGGCCGATCCGGATGGCTCAACAGGCGCGTCTGCAGGTCAGGCGGTCGTCATTGGTTTTGAGGCAAGTGTCATGTGACGCTTTCGGCCATAGCCCGGCACGCGGGTGACCTCAAGTCCTGCGGCCTGTAACGCGCGGCGCACATGGCCCGCTGCCGTATAAGTGGCCGCTGAGGCTCCGGGGGCCATGTGGCGTGCCACCTGCGCCATCAAATCTTCGTTCCACAATTCCGGGTTCTTGGCGGGCGAAAATCCGTCAAGGAACCACGCATCCACCATTCCAGACCAGTTCGGCAGCGTGTCGCGTGCATCGCCCTCGATCAACTCAAACGACAGATCGGGCAGGGCAAAGACGGTCTTGCCCCAATGCGGTGCCAGTTCCTGCGCCAAAGGCGCAAGTTCGGGAAACGCCTCTTGCGCCCGGATCATCTGTTCCGGCGTCAGCGGATAGGCCTCAAACGTGGTGAAATGCAGCGTGCCGCCCTGACTGCTTTGTCGCCACAGGTCCAGCGCCGCAAGCAGGTTCAGCCCGGTGCCGAACCCCAGTTCGGCAATCCGGAACCCGTCGCAAAACCGGTCCGGCAACCCGTTGCCAGTCAGAAACACATGACGCGTCTCGGCCAGCCCGTTTTCCAGCGAGAAATACGGATCATCAAACCGGGTCGAGACCGGCGTGCCGTCTCGCCAATCCAAACCTGCGCTCTGGTCGGCCATCGCTTTGTTCCTTATCAACGGCCCCAAGTTCTGGCGAGGAGTGCAGGCAATGGCAAGCGTCGACGTGACAGTGCGCGGGGCAGGGATCTTTGGCCTTTCGGTGGCCTGGGCCTGCGTGCGGCGCGGCGCGCGGGTGCGCATGGTCGACCCCAACGGGCCGGGGGCCGGGTCGTCCGGGGGGATTGTCGGCGCGCTGGCCCCGCATGTGCCGGAAAACTGGAATGAGAAAAAGGCGTTCCAACTGGACAGCCTCCTGATGGCCGACGCGTATTGGGCAGAGGTTCACGACACCGGCGGTGTCAGCGCGGGCTACGCGCGCACCGGACGGTTGCAGCCCTTGGCCGACGATCACGCGGTTGCACTGGCATTGGACCGCGCTGCCGGTGCGGTGACGCTCTGGCAGGGCAGGGCGGTCTGGGAGGTCGTCGCGCAGGACGCGGCAGGCGGCTTTGCGCCCGCCTCTCCCACCGGCAAGCTCATCCATGACACGCTGACCGCCCGCATGTGCCCCCGCCGCGCCTGCTCTGCGCTGAAAGCCGCGTTAGAGGTGTCCGGAACGCAGATCGTGACAGAGGCCCCGGATGCGGGCGCGGTGGTTTGGGCGACGGGCTGGCAGGGGTTGCTGGATCTCTCAGACGACTTGGGCCGCAAGATTGGTGACGGTGTCAAAGGGCAGGCGGCGCTGTTGCGCTATTCCGCGCCAGACGCGCCGCAGCTGTTTGTCGACGGCTTGCACATCATCCCCCATGCGGATGGCTCCGTGGCGATTGGATCAACCTCAGAGCGGGAATTTGACGCCCCCACCACCACCGACGCGCAATGCGACGCCCTGATAGAGCGCGCTTATGCCGCCGTCCCCGCGCTGCACGGCGCTGCGGTGCTGGAACACTGGGCCGGGGTGCGGCCGCGTGCCCGGACCCGCGCGCCCCTGCTGGGCGCGTGGCCCGGGCGCGACGGGCATTACGTCACCAATGGCGGCTTCAAGATCGGCTTTGGCATGGCGCCGAAGATAGGCGAGGTCATGGCCGATCTGTTGCTGGACGGGTGCGATACCATCCCCGAGGGGTTCCGGCTGACCGCCTAAACAGCGGTTCAGTACACCCAGCCAACCCCCGGCTCCCACCGCAGCCCGGCGCGGGCTTTGCCATCCGACAACCCGTTGGAGTAGGGGAAATCGATGGCCGGTCGTTCGCAGGTCAGAGAGGCAATCTCTCGCCCGCCTTGGGACACGGTCACACCGCCATACATCGCGTTGGCCAGATTGTTGCCCTGATACTGCCGATCCACACCGCCATGTACCAGATAGGTATAACCGCCGTTATGGAACGCAACCTCTTCCCAGATGTCGCGCCCGACACCGGGCCAAGGACGATAGTCCAGCGTATCGTAGCGCTCGACCAGTTCCAGTTCGGGCCGCCCATGCGGACCATAGCGATAGACCGCGCCATAAGGTTCGGCGCAGACCTCCAGCTGTTTGGAGCTGCCTTCGATGCGGCACCACAAAAACGTGGTATCGGCAGAGGAACAGGCAGCGGCGGCAGGGCCAGCGGCCAACAGGATCAGGGGCAATAGGCGCAACATGGGAAAACCTCGGGGGGGAATGATGTCCCCTAGGCTACCCCGATTTGCGACCCGCGCGAAAGAGCCGGTTTTCCCGACCTCAGTCGAATTTGCGCGACGGGGCCAACACCTTGGCCTCGCCGATCAGGACCTTCTTGCCGTCCACCGCGCAATGGGTTTCCAGCGTCACCCGGCGCTTGGCATGGTCGATATCGACCACCTTGACCTCGGCATAGACCATGTCGCCGGGACGCACCGGGCCAAGAAACTTCAGCGTCTGGCCCATGTAGACCGTGCCATGCCCCGGCAGCTGTTCACCGATCACCGCAGAGATCAGCCCGGCCGTCAGCATCCCGTGGGCAATCCGCCCCTCAAAGATGGTGTCCTGCGCATAGTCATCGTCCAGATGCACCGGGTTCCGGTCGGTCGATACCTCTGCGAACATCTCGATGTCCCGATCCGTTACCTGTTTGCGCAGGGAACGGGTCATCCCCATTTCGATGTCTTCAATGCAGATCGTGCCGCGAGGCATATTGTCCAACATCCGGCCCTCCATGTGCAGGTCTCAAAGTAATAAACGCGCGCCAAGACGGCGCTTTCAGCAATTTAATTACTTCGCGACTGCAGAAAAGGCAAGCAAAATGTGCCCTAGCGCAACGTGCCGATAGAGTAGCTGGGGTTGATCATTTCTTTGCCGATATAGGCGTTTAGTGCCTCTGCCTCGGGCTGCTGCGACGTTTTGGTCTCTGCCCGCGCCAAACCGCCGGTGATGAACAGGGAATCGATGTCCTCGCCCATGGCGCCATCAATATCGGTATGCGCGCCGTCCCCGATGGCAAGGATTTCGGCATCCTGTACGCCCTTGCGGTGCTTTGCCAAACGGCGGCGGGCAAGGTCATAGATCGGCGGATAGGGCTTGCCGAAATACAGGCTCTCGCCGCCCATTTCGGTGTATAGCTTCGCCAGAGCACCGGCGCACCACTCACGTCGCTCACCCCGGTCCACAACGATATCCGGGTTGGCGCAAAGCAGCTTCAGCCCCTTTTGTTTGGCAAACAGGAACTGCGGCCGGTTCACTGCCGGATCGGCGTGCGGGTCAAACGGCCCGCAACAGACGATGCCCTCGGCCTCTTCCAGCGGAACCTGCTCAATCGTGACCGGGTCTTCGATGATGTTGAGCGGGGCAAAGAATGTCTCGTCGAATGCCTGTCCCATGAACCACACCTTTGACCCCACGGCCCCCCGGAACATCGCCGCGCGCGCGCTGTCGCCAGAGGTGGCGATATCGTCCCACGCGTCCTGCGGCACGCCAAAGCGGTCTAGTTGCTTGGCCACCTCGTGGCGAGAGCGGGGGGCATTGGTGACAAGGATCACGCAGCCGCCGCGCGCGCGGTACGCCTGTAGCGCCTCGACCGCTGACGGGATCGCGCGGATGCCGTCGTGTACGCAGCCCCACAGGTCGACGAACAGCGCCTCGTAGCGGTCTGAAATCTCGGAAAGGGATTGGATGATCT
Organism: Antarctobacter heliothermus; assembly: GCF_002237555.1. NCBI lineage: Bacteria > Pseudomonadati > Pseudomonadota > Alphaproteobacteria > Rhodobacterales > Roseobacteraceae > Antarctobacter > Antarctobacter heliothermus. Next base: position 2,110,339 of record NZ_CP022540.1, read on the forward strand.
GGGTCATGGGGCGGTCCTCGTCACGCGTCTGATGACCCGGTCATCCCACATACCGCCGCCGCTGGAAAGCCCGCCGCCCACAGGCCCGAAAACTTGCCCCAAGCACGGGACCGAACGCACCCGTTATCAGGCCTGATTCATACGCTCGACGTAGACACGCATTTCCTCGGCGTCGGACCGCGCCTCGCGCAATCCATCCATCGCGGCCCCCAGCTCGGCCTCGGTCTGGGCCAACTGGTTGGTCAATTCGGCCTCACGCTGTTGCAGGTAGGTGATCGCCTGATCGCGGGTTTCTTCTGCCTCGTGCAACTCTTGGCTCATCTTTTCCAGCTGGTCCATGTCCGCCTGACTGACCCGCTTGAACCGATGTACCAGCCAATGCGCGAACCACCCCAACAGGAAAGCCACGAACAGGATGATCGCGGTTGTCACGATGAATTCGGTTCTATTCATCCGCTGTCCCTTCGCCCGCCGGGGGTATGTCCGCATCCGGAT